>JADLBZ010000325.1 GCA_020847415.1 Planctomycetota bacterium | reverse complement strand
GAGGTCGAGGACAAGCTGCTCAAGGAGCTGGGCGTCTCCATTCAAGCCTGAAGCGTTTCTTCAACTTTTGCTGCGCGATGCGGGGCCTGTCTGGAAGGACAGGCCCCGCATCTGCAATTCTAGCTGTGTGTGCAGGCAGGCGTTGTGACGCGCTGCCCGACACGCGCGCAACTCAAGAGGTGCACCATGTTCGACCTGCCGCTTCACCCTGCCCTGGTCCACATTCCTGTTGGTCTCGCCGTGATCATGCCCCTGCTCGCCGGCGGCTTGGCTGTCGCCATCCTGCGCGGGTGGCTGCCCGCCCGCGCCTGGGTCGTGGCGGTCGGGTTGCAGGCGGTACTGCTGGTGGGCGCCTTTGGCTCGTTGGCCTCGGGCGAAGCCGACGAGGACCGCGCCGAGCGCACCGTGGGCGAGGCCGCCCTGGAGGCGCACGAGACTGCCGCCAAGATCTTCACCGGGGCAGCCGCAGCCACCCTGCTGGCCGGCATCGGCGCCCTGGCACTGTCGCGCAAGCCTGCCGCCGCCGGGGCTTTGCGCGCCGGGTTTGTCGCGGGCACGCTGGCGGTGGTGGCCTTGGGCGGCTGGGTTGGGCACCTGGGCGGCAAGATGGTGTACGGCAACCCAGGCATCGCCGCGACAAGCGGCGCCGGCGGCACAGCCCCGCAAGTGGACGACGACTGACAAGTCCGCCGGCAGCCGGCAGCCTGCCGCGTAGCTGCAGCCGCCGCCACACGGACACGTGGAGTTCGAATTTGGGTCTCAACTGAAGTCGTGCTTGGGATGCCGGTTCGGACGCAGAATCCCCATGCCGTCTACCACGTCCGACCAGTAGCGCACCCGCTTGGCCGACGCCTTCTCTTTGACGCCCGTACAGCCGAACTCGTTGGCTGCATAATCCGCGAGATTGGCGCCGTAGCAGATGATCTCGGTCTGGTAGACCGACAGAACAGGGTTGCCGGACTCGCATGGTTCGGCAGGCAGGTATCGGTGGCTGTAGAGCGGAATGAGGCGGGGAACAGCCGCCAACTCGCGACCAGCCGCGGCCTTGGCCTCGTCCAGGCCGGCGGGTTTGGGCCCCCAGGCCGGATACCAGAAGGCGCCGCTCTCAACGTCCATGAGCGTGCCCCGCACGGGCCAGGTCATGCGCCCGACAAGTTCCGACCGGAGCGACAACTCCCTCCAGGGCGGAAAAGCCCCGCCCTGGGGCAGCCCCAGCGAGAGCAACAGCCGCAGGTCGGGCGGAAACACGAAATGGAACTCGCGCTCGATGTTCTCGAACTCGGACGCCGAGAGCCCCGGCCCGACGCTGGTTCCGCCCGGGCCGCAGCGCCCGATGCGGCGCAGGAATCGCCTTGCTTTTGCCTCATTCACCGGCCGGTTTCCCTCGTTGCTGCGCAAACGCCTCGTGCCAAAGCAGCGAGCCTACCCTATGGCTGCAGGCCGGCATGCCGCAAGCATCGCCACCGGCCCTGCTTGCTCCCAGACGCGGGTGTCGCGCACCGCGGGCACACGGATTCCGCCGGAATAGGTCAGCTCGTCCTCAGTTTATCGGTCAGTTGCGACCTGGCCGCAACAGCCGGGCATACCCGGGCATACCCGGGCATACCAATCCGGCGCCGGCGGCGCCCTGCAAACCCACCATGCATACGTGCTAACCCAGGATGATGCGTGCTCCGGCTGCATCCAGCCGCACCGTGGCGCCCGGCAGCAGCTCGCCCTGGGCCAGCCGCCGCGCCAGGGGCGTCACCACCAGGGTTTCCACCGCCCGCTGCAGAGGCCGCGCTCCATAGCGCCGGTCAAAGCCGGTCTGGGCCAGCAGGGCCGGCACGGCGGGCGTCCATTCCACGCGCAGGTTGCTGCGGGCCAGGCCCTCGCGGCCCGAAAGCTCGCGCAGCTCTTTCTCGGCGATGGCCAGCATCACCTCGGGTGTCATGGCTGCAAAGGGCACCACGGCGTCCAGCCGGTTAAAGAACTCAGGCCGGAAGAAACGCGCGGCCTCGGCGGCGAAATCGCCGCCGCGCTCGGGGCCCATGCCGATCAGCGAGGCGCGTTCCGCGCCCAGGTTGCTGGTCATCACGATGACCGCGCTGCGGAAGTCGGCGGTGCGGCCGAACCGGTCGGTCAGGCGGCCTTCGTCGAACATGCCCATCAGGGCGTCAAACACGTCGGGGGAGGCCTTCTCGATCTCGTCCAGCAGCACCACGCAAAACGGGTGCGTGCGGATGCGCTGGATGAACTCGCTGGGCCCGCCATCGGGGGCTTCCACCAGGCGCGCGGCGCTGCCGGGGGCGCCGTACTCGCTCATGTCCAGGCGCAGCAGGCGGCGGGCGCGGTCGGCCGCGCCAAAGAACACCTCGCCCAGGGCGCGGGCGAGCTCGGTCTTGCCCACGCCGGTGGGCCCGGCGAACAGCAGCACCGCCAGGGGCCTTGCCGTGTCATTGAGGCCGGCCTTGAACACCGAGACTACGCCCGCGGCCGCGCGGCAGGCCTGCGGCTGGCCCAGCACGCGGGCCTCCAGCCGCGCCAGCACCTCGACCTCAGGCAGGGCCAGCTCGTCGCGCAGGAAGACCTCGGGGATGCCGGTCTGGGCCGCAAACTCGGGCAGCACCTCGGCGGGGGTCAGCTCGCGTCCGCCCGCAGCCGCGTGCTTCTGCACCAGCCCCTGCAAGAAGGCCGCCGCGCGCCCCGGCATGGCCGCATAGGGCAAAAAGCGCGAATACAGACGGTGCACGGTGTCGGGTGCCCGGGCATCCAGCTCGATGCGCTGGTTGCGCGCCCAGGCGGAACCCGCCTGCTGCAAGGCGCGGCGCGCTTGTTCGGGCGGCATGGGGCGCAGGGGAAGCACATACAGCGCGTCGGCCAGGGCGGGCAGCAGGCGGCGGCAGGCGTCCAGTTCGGCGGGCGTTGCTTCCGCCACCAGGCGCAGTTCGTGGCTGGCAAGATAGGGGGCCAGGAAGGCACCCAGGCTGTCGCCGGGGCCGTGGCCTCCCAGCCGGATCAGGTCCGCCAGGTTGTCCACGCACAGCACGCCGTCCATGCGGGCCAGCTCTTCAATCACCTGCTCGAGGCGCTCTTCCCACTCGCCCAGGTAGCGCATGCCGGCAATGAGCCGCCCGGCGCTGGTGGCCCACAGGCGACGCTTGGCGCCGTCGGCACGTTCCAGCTCGCGCGCCGCCGAGACCAGCAGCGCCGTCTTGCCGCAACCGGGCTCGCCCACCAGCAGCACGCTGGAGCGCTCCTTGCCCACGCGGGCGACCAGCCGGGCCAACTCGTCGTCACGCTCCCAGGCGCGGCTGTAGAGGCGGCGCAGGGCGCGCTCGCCCAGGGGCTCGGCCACGGCAGAAAGGGCCGGCAGGCCGGGCTCGGCTGCCACGCGGCGGGCGCGGACACCGGGAACCAGCGCCTCTTCCAGTTTCCATTCGGGCGGGGTGAGGAATCGCGAGAGCTGGCGCGGCGTCAGGCCCTTGAGGCGCTCCTGCCCGTAGTGCAGCGCCAGCTCACGCAGGCGCGCGGGGTCGTCCAGCGTGAAGAACACCTCCAGCGTGGGCATGGCCACTACCAGCATGCCGTCTTCCAGGGCGCCCCGCACGCAGGGCACCCGCACGCGCGCGGTGTGTTCGCAGGGGTGGCGGCGGCCTTCCACCTGGTACTCGGGCCGCACGTCCAGGGTCAACTCAAAGGCCTGCAGGTCCTGCTGGTTGTCCAGATCCGGGTATTCCCAGGGCTGGGTGCGCAGCAGCTCGGCCAGGTAATCACGCAGCAGGGCAAGCGCGGCACCCGCGGACTCGGCACAGGCCGCCAGCGCCGGGGTCTCGGCGCACAGGGCCGTCCAGCCGCCGGCGGCGTCCTTCAGCAGCAGCACGGGCACGCGGGAAGTGCTCATGGCGCGGCCTCCAGCGGCAGCGCCCCCTGGGCGAACATCTGCAAATGGGCGGGCTCCGGCGCGCGGCGGGTCAAGATGCCCGAGCGCAGGTCCAGCACGCGGCGGCCCGGGTACCAGACGCGCACCACGGGGCCGGGCTCGGGCGGGGTCGCCAGGGCCGAGGGCACCACCGCCACCTGCACCGGGCACAGGCCCGTCTCGCCTGCAAGCAGGTGCACGCCCTGCTCCAGCGAGGCGGCCACCGCGGCCAGCTCGCCGTCCACCTGTAGCAGGGTGCCCGTGCGGGCATCGCTGCGCAGCACGGAAACACGCAACTCAAAGCCCCGTCTCAACAGGCTTTGCAGGGCTTCCACCAGCGAGTCCAGGCCGAGGGGCTCGCCGGCCAGCGGCTGGACCAGCAGCAGAGCGCGGCCCTGGCTGCCGTCGTGGGCAAGCTGGCGCGCCAGCCAGGCGGCGGCCCCGGCCAGCCTGCGCAGGCGGTCTTCGGCTTCCCAGGCGCGGGCGTCCTCGCCGGAGGGCGAACTTGCCGCCGCCGCGCGCAAGTCGGCCTCGCCGCGCAGGCTCAGCCAGGCGTCCGGGGCTACGCGGTCCCAGGTGACTTCCGGCGTGCTGCGCGGCAGGCGCCGGGTGCGCGCCGCCACGCCGCCTTCGGGGTCGGGGCGCTCGCGGCTGTCCTGCTCAAGGCGTTCCGCCAGGCGGTCGGTGGCGTCGGCCAACCAGTCGGCCTGCCGGCGCAGCGAGAGATAGCGCCGCTGGGTGCGGTTCAAGTCGCGCTGCGAGACGGCCCCTTC
>JADLBZ010000324.1 GCA_020847415.1 Planctomycetota bacterium | reverse complement strand
TACTGCTTGCGGCGGGCATCGCGGGCCGGCGTTCGCCTCGCCTCACATGGCTTCCAGCCATGCTCCGGCTCGGCTGCCTTGCCCCGCTTGCCCGGCGCAGCGCATTAGCAAGGCTCAGGCATCTTAAGCAGGCTCTAACCCGCGCTTGTGCAGGTTGTTTCAAGACAGAATGGGTTTCGGCCCAATACAGCGCCGCTGTGACAGCGCTCGCTTTGCCCGCGAGTTGGTGTTGCTCTCAAGTACTGCGTCCGGGAATGCCGAATGCGGACTGGCGTGTCTTCGCAGCATCACGCCGTCGTATCGCCGGAGAGCCCGTCATGGCAGGCAAGATCCTGGATGCAAGCCAGTCTGTTTCCGCGGGCAGCGTCTCGCGCATCTTCAAGAAGGAGATGCTTCAGGAGTGCGCGGCCCTCAGCCTGCTGCTGGTGGTCGCCTTCCTGGTCCTGGCCATTGTCAGCTACGACCCCGCCGATGTCGCGGGCGCGGTCTACCCTGTCAACGAGCAGCCCAACAACCTGGGCGGGCGGACGGGTGCGGTCGTCATCGAGCACGCGTACACGTTCCTGGGTGTGGGTACGTACTTGCTTGTGGGAGTGCTGGGCGTGTACGGCACCCTGATCTTCTTTCGCCGCAAGGCAGCCGACTGGCCCGTGCGGCTTCTGGGCTCGGCCCTGCTGGTGTTCGCGTTCTCGGCCTTGTTCGGGGCCAGCTACGCCGAGTCCGGCGTCATGCCCAGCCGCGGCGGCGTGGTGGGCGTGATGGTCTTCAGCATGCTGGACGCCAACTTCGGCCTGACCGGCACCTACCTGGTACTGGGCTTTGTGGCCCTGCTCTCATTCCTGCTGGCCACGGACATGCTCTTCTACCCGCTGATCCGCGACCTGCTGCACCCCTTGGGCGCCGACAACTCGGTCAGCGGCCCCGTCGAGGCCGCCGAGATCCCGGCACCCCTGGAGTCCGAACCGGCCGATCCCGCCCCCGGCCGCACCTGGCTGGAGCGGCTGTTGAAGCGCGACCGCGAGGAAGCCCAAGAGCAGCAAGCCGCCCCGGTGCCTGATGTGGCCGACGAGGAAGAGGTGGACGAAGAAGACGAGGATGAGGCCACCGTGGAGTTTGTGGCGGACTCCGAGTTCATCCCGAACGATGCACCCGCCCAGCCGGCGCCCGTCAAACCCGTGCGGCAGGCGGCTGTGCGCGCCGCGGCCCCCAAGGCCGAAGAGCCCGAGCAAAAGCCGGACTGGGATGCCGCCCTGAAGGCCTACAAGGTCCCTGAGGTGGTGCTGCTGAACCAGCCCAAGAAGAAGGACCCCGCCAACGCCAAGGCCGAATTGCAGCGCGCCGGGGAAATCATCAAGGCGACTTTCGCGGCATTCCACATTGCCGTGGAGGTGGTGGGCGCCACACGGGGCCCCACGGTGACCACCTTTGACATCCAGATTCCCGCCGACGTGATGGTCAACAAGGTTCAGCGCGTAAAAGCCAATCTGGGCCTGAACCTGCGCAACCAGAACGTGCGCATCGTGACCGCGCCCGGCAAGTCCACCATCGGCATTGAAGTCCCCAACCAGACCCGCGAGATGGTCACCTTCCGCGAACTGCTGGAAACGCCGGAGTTTGAACAGGCCACCCGCAAGATGGAGCTTCCCCTGGCCTTTGGCAAAGACGCCGTGGGCAACCCGGTGGTGCGCGACCTGGCCGGCATGCCGCACCTGCTGGTGGGCGGTTCCACGGGCCAGGGCAAGAGCGTGTTCGAGAACGTCGTGCTGGGCAGCCTGCTGATGTCGCGCTCGCCCCGCGACCTGCGCCTGATCATGGTGGACCCCAAGCAGGTCGAGTTCACGCCCTACGCCGAGATCCCGCACCTGCTGGCCCCGGTCATTGACGAGAGCCGCAAGGCTGCGGGCGTGTTTGACTGGCTGGTGAAGGAGATGGAGCGCCGCTACAGCCTGCTGAAGAAGGCGGGCGTGCGGAAGCTGCCCGAGTACCACGACCTGCCCGCCGCGGAGCGCCGTTCGCGCCTGGAGGCCGCCGGTGCCGACCCTGACGCCGAACCGGACCACCTGCCTTATATCGTGGCCATCGTGGATGAACTGGCGGACCTGATGATGGTAGCCGGCGACACGGACATCGAGCAGAACATCTCGCGCATTGCCGGCAAGGCGCGCGCGGCAGGCATTCACCTGATCCTGGTCACGCAGTCCCCGCGCAGCGATGTGCTGACCGGCCTGATCAAGGCCAACGTGCCCGCCCGCGTCAGCCTGCGCGTCAACACGGGCACCGAGTCGCGCATTGTGCTGGACCAGATCGGCGCCGAGGACCTGCTGGGCAAGGGCGACCTGCTGATGGTGATGCCTGGCGAGCCCAAGGCCCTGCGCGCCCAGAGCGCGTTCATTGCCGACGACGAAATGAAGCGCCTGCTCGACAGCCTGCGCGGGCAGATGCGCCCCCAGTACATGATTCGCCTGGAGGACCTGTCCGGGGGCGGCGGCGACAGCGACGACGGCGCCTCTGGCGGGCCGGTGGGCCAGGTTGATCCCATGTTTGCCGAGGCCGTGGACCAGATCCTGGCGGCCGGGCGCGGCAGCGCCAGCTTCCTGCGCACCGCCATGGCGCTGGGCCACACCCGCGCCACACGCCTGATTATCCAGATGGAACGCGCCGGCATCCTGGGCCCCAACGCCGGCAGCAAGGAACGACAGATCCTGATCACGTTCGAGGAGTGGGAGCAGCGCAAGGCCTCGGGCGACTTGACCGGACAAGGCGGCGGTGACGCGGATGTCTATGACACCCGCGTGGCTGCCTGACAAAACAACGCGGCTTGGGCGCGCCCGGTGCGCGCCCAAGCCGCCGGGAGAACTCGATGCGCATCTTCAACCGTTGCATGGCCTGGGGCCGCCTGGTGTGCCCCGCCCTCATGGCTGCTGCTGCTGCCGTGGTCGTGCTGGACCTGGTGGCCTTCTGGGGCTTTGAGCGCCGCCCGGTAATCAGCTACGCGGGCCTTTGGCTGGCGTTGTGGGCCGCCCTGATTGCCACCGCCTGGGTGTGGGGTGCTCGCTGGCTGATTGCCGGCGAAGGCCGCATGCGGGGGCGTCTGGCGGCTGCCGCCGTGGTGATGACTCTGACGTGGCTGGCGCACCCTTATGGCCAGCATCGCGTGGCGGACGCCGCCGAGCAGCAGCCCGGTGCCGTGCTGCACCAGGCGCTGCCCGCGGACGCGGGCGTGGTCGAATTCTCCGGCCCGCCGCTGTCCCGCGCCGACAAGCCTAAGGGCGTCTAGCAGGGCGTTGACAAAGTCCTTTTCAACGCCCTGCACGGGCCGGTCGGCGAGCGGCCTCACGCCGCAAGCCGGGCAGTTGCTTTCCGTTGAGGAAGGCGCCAACGGCGACTTCTTCAACGGCCTGCTAGTTCAGGATCAGCCGCGCTTGCCCCATCGGGCGCCTCTTGGCTCTTTCCCTGCCGTCCCTTTTGCTATGCTCTGGGCGCCGGGCAGGAGACGCCATGAGCGACGCGTTCAACCTCATCGTGGATGGCAAGCCGGTGGCAGCCACGGCCGGCGAGACTGTGCTGCAGGCCGCGCGCCGCGCCGGCATCGAGATCCCCACCCTGTGCACCGACGAGCGTCTCGCTCCCGCCGGGGCGTGCCGCGCCTGCCTGGTCGAGGTCAACGGCCAGCGCCGCCTGCAACCAAGCTGCGCCTGGCAGGCAGCCCCGGGGCAGGAAATCAAGACCCACGCCAGCAGCCCACGCGTCAAGCGCCACCAGGACACCCTGGTCAGCATGTACATGGCCGACCACAAGCTGGACGGGGAGGGCCTGCCGGCAGAGACCCCCAACGGCAACGACCTGCGTGCCTGGGCCCTGAAGTGCGAGACGCTGGCACTGCCGCGCGTGGAGGCCCCCCGCGTGGCGCGGCCCAACGACGTCAACCCGTACATCAAATACAGCCCCGAGCTCTGCATCCTGTGCGGCCGCTGCACCCGCTATTGCGATGAAGTGGAGGGCGTCAACGCCATCACCCTCACCAATCGCGGCAGCCGCACCACCATCGGCACCGCGGGCATGCGCGGCCTGCTGGAGACCTCCTGCGAGCTGTGCGGCGGCTGTGTGGATACCTGTCCCACGGGCGCCATGATCGAGAAGAAGGCGCCGGCGCTGAACCGCGCGGCTGTGAACAAGGTGCGCACCACCTGCAACTACTGCGGCGTGGGTTGCCAGATGGACCTGAACGTGGAAGGCGGGCGGCTGGTGAAGGTGACCAGCCCCGAGCCCGGCACCACGCACAACGACGGCAACCTGTGCATCAAGGGCCGCTTTGCCTACGACTTTGTGCACCACAAGGAGCGCCTGACCAGACCGCTGGTGCGCGGTGCGGACGGCAAGCTGCATGAAGCAAGCTGGGAGCACGCCCTGAAGGCGGCAGCGGAGGGGTTGCTGGCGGTCAAGAAGCGCCATGGGGCCGCGAACATCGGGTTCATTTCCTCGTCACGCTGCACCGGCGAAGAGAACTTCCTGATGGGCAAGCTGGCCCGGGCAGTGTTCGGCATCAACAACGTGCACCAGTGTGCCGCCACGTGACACGCGCCCACCGAGGCCGGACTGGCCCGCATGCTTGGCGCCGCAGCGATGACGAACAGCATCCCCGAGATCCGCGACGTGGACTTGATGTTCGTGATCGGCAGCAACACCACGGAAGCCCACCCCATCATCGGCATGGAACTGAAACGCGCCCGCCGGCGCGGCGCGAAGCTGATCGTGGCGGACCCGCGCCGCATCTGGCTGGCTGACCATGCCGACGTGTTCCTGCAGCTGCGACCCGGCACTGACGTGTGGCTGGTGAACGCCATGGCCCAGTGCGTGGTGCAGGCCGGGCTGGTGGACGACCGCTTCATCCGGGAGCACACCGAGGGCTGGGAGGCTCTGCGCGCCCACCTGGCGAAGTTTGACCTGGCCCAGGCCGAGAAGATCACCGGCGTGCCGGCGGGTGCTATCCGCGAGGCGGCGCTGCTGTACGCCCGCACCCGCAAGGCGGGCATCTACTACACGCTGGGCATCACCGAGCACACCCACGGCACGGATAACGTGTTCGCCCTGGCCAACCTGGTGCTGATGACCGGCCATCTGGGCCTGCGCAGCGCGGGCATGAACCCATTGCGCGGCCAGAACAACGTGCAGGGCGCCACAGACGCGGGGGCATCGCCGATCTACTACTCCGGCTATCAGCCGGTGCTGGACGCCGCGGTGCAGGAGAAGTTCAGCAAGGCGTGGGGTGCTGCCATGCCCGCCACCCAGGGCAAGAACCTTAACGTGATGATGCACGGCATCGAGACGGGCGAGATGAAGGCCATGTACATCATGGGAGAGGACATCCTGCTCTCCGAGCCCGATGCCAACGTGCTGGAAGACGGCTTGAAGAAGCTGGAGTTCCTGGTCTGCCAGGACATCTTCCTGAACCTGACCACCCGCTACGCCAACGTGGTATTCCCCGGCGCGGCCTTCGCCGAGAAAGAGGGCGTCTTCACCAACACCGACCGCCGCGTGCAGCGCGTGCGCAAGGCCGTGGAACCGCCGGGGGAGGCCAGGGCCGACTGGCAGATCCTGTGTGATTTCGCCCGCGCCTGTGGCTACCCCATGCCGCGCTACGGCAGCCCAGCCGACATCTACGACGAGATGGCGGCCCTTTCGCCGCGCTTTGCGGGCATCAGCCACAAGCGCCTGGATGCCACCCCGCGCGGCCTGCAGTGGCCCTGCACGGGTCCGGATCACCCGGGCACCGAGTTCCTGCACAAAGACGGCGTGGCCCACGGCAAGGGCAAGTTCCAGGTGGTGGATTTCCGGCCCAGCAGCGAGCTGCCGGATGCCGACTACCCGCTGGTGCTGACCACCGGGCGCGTGCTGTACCACTACAACGCAGCCACCCAGACGCGCCGTGACGCGGGAACCACGGCCAAAGTCCCGGAGAACTTCGTTGAGGTTCACCCGGACGACGCCGCCCGCCTGGGCGTGAAAGACGGCGAGCATGTGCGGGTGGTCTCGCGTCGCGGCGGGGTCAAGGCAAAGCTCTGGCTTTCCGGCCGCGTGCAGAAGGGCTGCGTCTGGATGCCCCTGCACTTCGCCGAAGAAGCCGCCAACAAGCTCACGGTAAGCGCGGGCGACGCCATCACGGGAACAGCCGAATACAAAGTTTGCGCCGTGAGCCTGGTGCCGGCCAAGACAGCCGCGAAGTGATCGTTGGTAGTGGCAAGGGCCGGCTCGTGAAAGCTGGTCGGTGCCGAAGCGCTACGACTGGGCTCCTCGCTGTTTGGTGTGGATTCGCCGGTGTGGGCGCGCACAGCAACGGCAACTGCTGACGCGAAGAAAAGCAACCGCGCCACGCAACGGCTGCGGCCCGGACGCGCTGCGCTGTGGTGGCTGTTGAGTATGGCAATGGCATACCGCCAAAGCGCCAAAACGCCAAAGGCTGGTGCCGAGCAGAAAGGCGAACACGAAGCCCGGCGGATCGGCTTGTCGTAGCTCGCGCATGCTGTTGTGCGGGTAGACACGCGAGCACGAACAGAGCTTTGGCCATTTGGCGCTTTGGCGGTTAAGCCGTACCGTGGCTGCATCCTGTTCACACGGGCAGGTGCGAACGGCCGCCCGGTGGCTGGCTTGCGGCGGCCTGCGCGAAGCCCCCCGCCAAATCCACAGAAGACAGCGAAGAACCTACTTCTGCACGGTCACGGGCTTGCCGGCCAGCACGTCCAGGGCCGCCTGCAGCATGCGGTCGTCGTAGTTCCAGTACTTGTTCTCGCGGGCCAGCTCATCGCGCCGGAAGCGTGCCTCGCGGGCCAGTTGCCGCGCCCGGATGGCCTCTTTCTCGCCGTGGCGGTATTCCACGATCAGGTCGGGCAGAATGCCCCCCGGCTCGCCTTCCTTGCCCTTCTGCACCCGGCGCCCCAGTGGCGTGAAGTACTGGGTGGTGGTGATGTTCATGCTGTAGCCGGGGTCGGTGTCCAGCTCGAAAATCGTCTGCACCAGCCCCTTGCCGTAGGTGCGCGTGCCGATCACGTAGGCGCGCCCGTGGTCGCGCAGGGCCCCGGTCACGATCTCGGAGGCGCTGGCGGTCTGGTCGTCCACCAGGATCACCAGCGGCAGGGCGGTAATGGCGGTGTCGTCGCTGGTGCGGATCACGTAGTCGTTGGGGCGGTTGCTCTCGCGGCTGCTGTGGGTAAAGACGATCAGGGCGTCCTTGGCGGACAGGAAACTGTCCACCAGGTCCACAGCTGCGCTCACCACACCGCCGCCGTTCATGCGCAGGTCCAGCACCAGTCCTTCGGCGCCTGAAGCCGCCAGCTCTGCCACGGCGTCCTTGAACTGCGGGTCAAAGGTGTTGGTGTTGAAGTCCTCGATGAGCACAAAGCCGAAGCGCCGCCCGTGCTTCTCTTCGATGTGCGCGTCGTGGACACTGTAGTCCACCACGCGGCTGCGGGTCACCTCGAGGTCCAGGCGCTGGGCGACAGGGTCGCTGCCGTTGTCGGGCTTGCCGCCGCGCAGCACGGTCAGCGTGACCTTGCTGTTCTCGCGGTCGCTCTTGATGCGCTGGACGCTGTCTTCGTAGGGCTGGCCCAGGATGGAAACGCCGTCTACAGCCACAATCACGTCGTTGGCGCGCACGCCGGCAATCATGGCGCCGCCGTCCGGCAGCACCGTGTCCACGCGGATGCTGCCGTCGTCGTTGTAGTGCGTGATGACGCCGATGCCGTAGAAACCGCCCTCCAGGCCCTGCTTCTGTTCGCGAGCCTTGAGCGGCGGGTTCACGCGCGTGAAGCGGTCGCCGGTGCCGTCGGGCATGCCTTCCAGGGCGCTGTGCAACAGCACTTCGGGCTCCAGTTCGCCGTCGTAGTGGTCCAGCAGCTTCTGGCGTACCTCGGCGTAGAGCTTCAGTTCCTTGTCCAGGCCCTCGGCGGTGCTGGGACGCTTCTCCTCGCTGCCCCGCCCGAACAGGAACAGCACGACCACGCCCGCGATCACAAACACGGGCAGAAAGCCGAACGTGACAACGAAATACCGGTTCATGTCAGCTCCGGCGCCTGCGGCTCTGCTCGTCCAGGAACTTCTTCTCGGTGCGCGAGAGGGCGCCAATACCCTCCCGGCTGATCTTGGCCAGGATCGCGTCCAGCTTCTCCTGCTCGGCGCCGGCCTCCGCCTTCAGCCGGGCCGCTTCGCGCTCCTGCTTCTCGTCTTCAGCGGCCAGCCGGGCTGCCTCGCGCTCATCATACTTCGGCAGGCTGTCAAACTCGCGCTCGATGCCTTGCGGGCCATAGAACGGCAGCTTGCCGCGGCGCCGCAGACCAAAGAACACCCCGTTGCCCACAACTGCGCCCCACAAGGCCTGCGTGGCACTGCTCACCACGGCCTCGCGCGAAACCAGCGAAAACACCAGCGGTGCCAGGGCAAACAGGCCCACCAGGATGCCCACCACGCGCTTCATGGGCCAGTTACCCAGGGACGGCTGGTTGGGGGCAATCCAGGCCGCGCCACAGAACACTCCGATCAGCGCGCCCTGCGGCCCCATGATGACTGCCAGCTTCTCGCTGCCCAGCAGCCACGGGTCACTCAGCGCGGCCATCAGGCCCGAGGCAACGCCCACCAGCGCCAGCAACAACAGAAAGCGCCTCGTGCCGAGCTGCGGCTCCAGGAAGCGACCCACGAAGTAGATGCCCAGGGCGTCAAACACCGCCGGCACCAGGCCTTGCGGAACCAGCAGGTGGGTAAGCAGCTTCCAGGGGGCGGGTTCAAACGCCCCGTGCGCCGGGATGATGTTGTGGGGTGTAAGCACCACCAGGCGCCACAGCCAGCCCGCCCCGCCATCGGGGTCGGTCAGGGCGGCCAGCAGGAACGCCGGCGCCATAAAATTGACATGGTTGGAGACCACCAGCGCCGACAAGTACGCGGCTGCCAGGGCCACGATCAGCCCTGTGGTGGCGGGCATCAGGCCCGGCCCCGCCTCAAAGCGGGGTTTGCTCTGGAAGTAATCGCGGTCCTCGTAGCCCATGGCTGCCCTGAGTATCCGGGCTCGTTGCGGCTGGGCAAGGGGTGCGCGGCCTCACAAACCGGCAGAATCCGGCTTTCACCCCGTGGACCTCGGGCGCAAAAGAATAGATTCTTAACACAGACGCCGCGGTTGCAGGGCCGATAGAACGGCGGCGGGGCACCAGGGCGTGGAGTCGGGATGAAGGCGGAACTGATCGTGCGCGGGGGGTCGCGCGACGGGCAGAAGATTGCCCTGTCGCCCCACGCGCGCATCAACTTCGGGCGCTCGCCCTCGTGCGATGAGCGCTTCCACGACGAGAATTTCAGCCGCACGCACTTTGCCATTGAGGGCAAAGGCAGCTTCTTCCTGCTGACCGATTTGCAGTCGTCCACGGGCACCACCGTCAACGGCAAGGTGGTGGCCAGCAAGATCCTGCACTCCGGCGACCGCATCGTGGCCGGCGGAGTGGACTTTGCCTTCAAGACCCACGACACGCCGACCAACAAGATCGCGGCGCAGTCCGGCCTCATGGAGGCCGAGCCGGGCGTGGCCAGCATCACCTTCGAGCGGAACTTTGAGGACGGCTCGTTTGCCCTGGAAGACACGGAAAAGCCCGAGGCAGAGCCCACCGAAGACGCCGCGCGCATGTTGCAACGCACCCGCACCGCGCTGCAGACCGTGTACCACATCGGGACCCTGGTTTATACGCAGGAGAGCCTGGACCGCGTCTGCCAGACCATCATGGACACCGCCATGCAAACCCTGGAGCCGGACCGCGGCTTCATGGTCATGTATGACCCCGGCGAGAAAGTGCTGGAGCCCGTGGTGGTGCGTCGCCGCAAGACCGCCGGCAGCAACGGCTCTCGCACCAGCACGCGCCTGCTGCGTGCCGCCGACGACGAACTCAGCCTGTGCCGGCCCATCGTGCTGTACAGCGTGAAGAAGGGCCTCGCGGTCATCAGCGGCGCCGTGTACCCCGAAACCGGGGACCCCAACAGCCGCCACATCAAGAGCGCCATCTGCGTGCCCGTGCGCACCAACACGGACATCATCGGCGCGATCTACCTGGACCGCGTGGACAGCGACGAGCCCTTCCGCGGCCACCAGCTTGAGTTGCTGGCGGCCATCGGCCGGCAGGCGGGCATTGCCATTGAGCGCGCCCGCATGCTGGAGGACATGGAAGGCCTGTTTTATTCGTGCGTGCGGGCCCTGGTGAGCAGCATCGAGGCCAAGGACCAGTACACCCACGGCCACAGCGAGCGCGTGACTGCGTTTGCCGTGACCCTGGCCGAAGAGATGTCCCTGGACGCGGAGACCCTGGACAACGTGCGCCTGGGGGCGCTGCTGCACGACGTGGGCAAGATCGGCGTGGCCGAGAAGATCCTGACCAAGCCCAGCCGCCTGACGCCCGACGAAGTCAAGGTGATCCGGCAGCACCCCGTGCGCGGGGCCGAGATCCTGAGCCACATCCGCAACATCCCGGGCGTGATTGCCGCGGTGAAGTACCACCACGAGATGTACAACGGGCTGGGCTACCCGGACGGGCTGTCGGGCACCGAGATCCCCCAGACGGCACGCATCGTGGCGCTGGCCGACGCCTTTGACGCCATGACCAGCAATCGCAGCTACCGCCGCAACTTCGATGTGGACGAGGCGATCAGCGAGTTTACCCGCTGCTCGGGCGACCAGTTCGACCCAGAGGTCTGCGCGGTGATGATCAAGCTGCTGCGCGACGGCCGCATCATCCCCTGCAACGAGCTGTTCGCCAAAGGCATCGACATCAGCAAGAGCATCTACTAGCAGGCCATTGAGAAAGTCGCCAGTTCATGCCCTCGTTCATGCCTTGCTAGCAGGGTGTTGAAAAAGTCCTTTTCAACACCCTGCCCGGCCCGCGCGGCTGCACGGGCCGGCCGGCGAGCGGCTTCACGCCGCAAGCCGGGCAGTTGCTTTCCGTTGAGGAAGGCGCCAACGGCGACTTCCTCAACGGCCTGCTAGGAACAACTGCGCACGCGCCGCAGCATGCGCCCGGCAAACCACACGCTCAAGCATGTCCACAGCGTCAGTTCGTACAAACTGAAGAACGTGCTGTATTCCTCTCCGAGAAACCCGTAGGTCACCGTGATTATTGCCAGCCCAGCCGCCAGGATGACGCCAAAGCCGGCAACAAGGCGCGCCCATCGCGCCGAGTGGCCGACCAGCACTGAAAGGGTCGTTGCCACGCCAACCGCGATCGGCGCGAAGTAATTCGCCGCGGATTGCCAGAATGACTCAGGCGACCAGGCCAGAAACACCCCGATGGTTGCCAACCCAAGCAGCATGCCCACTGCCGCCCCAACGACACGTTCGCCCGGCGTTAGCAGGGCGCGAGTCTGTGCCCGGCACAACAGCGGAATGTCAAACAACGGCTGCAAGCAGATGATTGCACCCGCGATGCAGAGAGCAGTCGTGCTGGCCGCCTCTGCCTGGTCCACGGGCAATTCCAGAATCGGCATGAAGAGCAAGTAAACAAGCGCCGCCCAAGCAAGCCCGATCATGAGGCGCCTGCCTCCGCTCATGCGGCCAAGCCAAATAGAGTGCTTCCACGCCCAGTACGCCGGAAGGTAGCGGTTGCGCCAGGCGACCGCCTGCATGGCCCGTGCTTCGCCCAGAGAGGGGTCGAGGCGCAAAGCCTCCCGGAAATGCTCGGCGGCGCGGCTGTTCTCCCGGCGCAACAGCAGGGCGTGGCCCATGCGGTAGTGGGTGGTGGCATTCCCGGGGTCTTCGGCCAGCGCCTGTTCCAGCAACTCCAGTTTTTCGCCCTGGCTGCTTACCATGCCAAGGGCCAGCGTCCTGGTGCTCATGGCGTCAGCTTCGTCGGGGTCGAGCTCAAGGGCCTTCTCAGCCTCCCGTTGCGACTCGCCCAGGTTACCTTCCCCCAGGTGGCATGTCGCGAGCATCAAGTGGGCTTGCGCCCGTTCCGAAGGGTCTGATTCACCTTGGATTGTCCCCAGCAGGAGCTCCCT
>JADLBZ010000323.1 GCA_020847415.1 Planctomycetota bacterium | reverse complement strand
TCGAAGCCGGCCTGGGGGTAGCGCTTGGTCAGGTAATCAATGTCGTAGTACTTCTTCTCCTGCTCGGGCGTCAGGATGCCGTGTTCCTTGATGAGCTGCTTGGGCGTCTTGCCCGTGGTCAGCGTCTCCTTGGCGATCTTGGCGCTGGCCTGGTAGCCGATGATCGGGTTCAGCACGGTCACCAGCGCCTGGCTGGTCTCCAGGTAGTTCTGGCAGCGCTCGGCGTTAAGTGTGCAGCCCAGCACGCTGTCCTCGGCGAACTTGGGCAGGAAGTTGCCCAGCCAGGTCAGGGTCCACAGCGTGGTGCAGCACATGGTGGGCATCATCACGTTCAGGTCCAGCTGGCCCGCCATGGCGCACAGGAACACGGTCTGGTCGTTGCCCAGCACCTGGTAAAGCAACTGGTTCATGCACTCGGGGTTACTGGGGTTGATCTTGCCCGGCATGATGCTGCTGCCCGGCTGTACGGGTTTGAGGCGGAACTCATCAAGGCCGGTGGTGGGGCCGCAGCTCAGCAGTCGGATGTCGTTGGTGATGCGCGTCAGCTCGACAGCCGCGACGCGGATGGCGCCGCTGAAGTTCAGGAACGCCCAGCGCGAGTTCACAGCCTCAAAGGGATCCTCGGGCTCGCGGACCTTCAGGCCGGTGAGCTTGCGCAGGTACTCGTAGGCCACGGGCCGGTAGCCGTCGGCGGTGTTCAGGCCGCTGCCGATGGCGCTGCCGCCCAGGGCAAGTTCCAGCAGCTTGTCGGCGGCTTCTTGCAGGTTCTGGCGCACATGGCGGATGCAGTTGCGCCAGCTCATGAACTCCTGGCCCAGGGTGATGGGCACGGCGTCCTGCAGGTGGGTGCGGCCGGACTTGATTACCCGCGCCCACTCGCGGCCCTTTTTCTCGCAGGCGTCTTGCACGGCCTTCAGGCCTGAGTCCAGGCGCGGGAACGCCAGCAGGGCGCTGAGGTGCAGCACGGTGGGGAAGGTGTCGTTGGTGCTCTGGCCGTAGTTGACGTGGTCGTTGGGGTTGATCTTGACGCCGGGGTCGAGCTGCATGGCGCGGGTGGCCAGGACCTCGTTGGCGTTCATGTTGATGCTGGTGCCGGCGCCGGCCTGGAAGACGTCAACGACGAACTCGCGGTTATGCTTGCCCTCGATCATTTCATCAGCCGCGCGGGAGACGGCGTCGGCAATCCTGGCGTCGAGCGCCTTGACGTCGCGGTTGGCCAGCGCGCAGGCCTTTTTCAGGTAGCCGTAGGCCTTGATCAGGTCGGGCAGGGTGCTGCCGGTCTGGCCTGAAACGGGGAAGTTGCCGACGGCGCGGGCGGTGCTGGCGCCCCAGAGGGCGTTCTTGGGCACCTGCATCTCGCCCATGGAGTCTTTTTCGGTGCGGTATTCGGTCATGGCCACTCCTCATGTAGACGCGTGGTTTAGCGCGCCTGTTGCCAAAAGAAAAGTGCGCCAGAGGCAGAGCTTGCTCAGCGCTGGGCGCGGCTACCGCCGTCGGCCCCGGGGATTTCCGCCACGGCCTCCAGCTCCACCCGCATGGCGGGCAGGGCCAGCGCCTTCACCGCCACACAGCTGCGGGCGGGCAGGGGCGGGGCAAAGAAGCGCCTGTATTCGTCGTTCATGGCCCGGTAGTCCGCCATGTCGGCCAGAAAGACCGTCACCTTCAGCACGTGGCGGAGGCTGCTGCCGGCGGCTTTCAGCACATGGCCCAGGTTCTCCAGCACCAGCCGGGTCTGCTCGGTGATGCCGCCCGGGCACACGTCGTGCTCGCCGGGGCTCATGGGCACCAGGCCGCTCGTGAACAGCAGGTTGCCGCATACGCGGCCCTGGCTGAGGATGGAGGGGAAGGAGGGCGCATCAGGCGAGTGGACAACCATGGTGGCTCCTGAGCTTACAGCCGGTTACGTAGCTGTTTGGGGTCGCGGGCGCAATGGAACGCGCATAGACGCGGATCACGCTGTTTTCGACACGATAGGCAAGTTGGTACGGGAATCCGCGGAGCAGCGCGCCCCGGAAGTCGCGGTCAACCAGTGGAGCCGATTCCGGGTGCAGCAGGAGCCGCGTCTCAACCTGCCGCATCGCGCGGCGAAAGAGCCAGCCAAGACCAGGCTGCCGGGACTCGTACCAATCCACGTCGGCCAGGTAGTCCTGCACGGCGTTAGCGCGACAGACGATCTTCACCGGTGGCATCCGCGGCGAAGCCGCTGCAGCACAGCCTTGTCAACTGCCTGGCTTCCCAGTTCGGCCTCGAGGTTGGCGGCAGCGTCCGCTTCGCGGCGCCGGAGGTCCCTGCGCTGCGCCGGCGTGGGTGACACCGTCGCGTCCTGCTCAATGCTGTCCCAGAGGGCTGCAATCAGCTTCAACCGTTCAGAAACGCTGAGGGCGGCAAGGCTGTTCCGGCTCTTCACGGGCGGCATGTCGTCTCCTGCTGCCAGTTTACACGGCCCCGGCGGCAGGGCTACCGGCGTTCCCCTCGTTGACAGGCTGTGCAATGGGCGTTATCCCTTGCGCCGGTTCTGAACGAGGAAACAGGCGTGCTCAAAGCCACCGACCTGCGCAAGGGCAAGATTATCAAGCTGGACGGCAAGCTCGTCCGCATCACCGACTTCCAGCACATCACGCCGGGCAACTGGCGCGGCATCGTGCAGATCAAGTTCAAGGACATCATCACCGGTGTCGGCAGCCAGCGCCGCGTCAGCCCGGAAGACAAGTTTGAGGACGTCTTCCTCGACAACCGCAAGATGACCTACCTCTACAAGCAGGGCGAAACCTACGTCTTCATGGACCAGGAGACCTACGAACAGCCGGAGCTGCCCGCCGACATCGTGGGCGACATGGCCGGCTACCTGCGCGAGAACGACGAGTGCAACATCATGTTCTACGAGGGCCAGGTGGTCTCGCTGGAACTGCCCGCGCACGTGGTGCTGACGGTGAAGTACACCGAGCCCGGCGCCCGCGGCAACACCGTGCAGAACGTGACCAAGCCCGCCACCCTGGAGACCGGCCTTGAGGTCAAGGTGCCCAACCACATCAACGTGGGCGACAAGGTAAAGATTGACACGCGCACCGGCGACTTCATGGAGCGCGTGAACGACTAGCTGCGCCGCAATCCCTCAAAAGGCGGCGCTTGTGCGCCGCCTTTTCTTTTGCACGCCCCCTTCTATTGTCCCCCCGTCTTGAAGGCGCGCCTGGTCACCCGCCCGGTGCGACACCGCCATGCAGTCCCCGCTGCTTTCGCCCCTCAAATCTCCGCCGCCCAGCGAGCGCCACCACGTCGTTCTTGCCGAACAGCCGCCTGCCACCGCTGCCGCCAACGGCAACGGTGCGCCCCCCGGCGGCGCGCTTGGTGCCGGCGCCGTGCCGCTGTCGCGCGCCATTGAGCGCCGCACCCTGCGCCGCGGCATGACGGCTGCCACCTTTGAGGGCCTGCACAACGGCCTGGCCAGCATGAGCACCTACGTGGCCATCAAGGGCATGGGGCAGGGCTTTGAGCGCTGGGAAGAACTGATCAGCACCCTGATGCAGATGCTGCCCTCGGTGCTGATGGCCTTTGCCCTGGTGTGGTCCGCGGGGCGGCGCGCGCGCAAGCACCGCGGCTACTGGCTGTTTGTGGCAGTGTTCGGGCGCCTGGCGCTGTTCTCGGTGGCGTTGTTTGCCAACCCGTTCCTCTTTGTGGCCCTGGTGGCCTACCAGTCAATCGTCGGCTCCGGCATCGCGCCCGGCCTGAACCACATCTGGGGCGCCAACCTCTCGCAAGCCTCGCGCGGCCGCGTCTTCACCTGGATCAGCATCGCCGCCGAGATTGCCACCATGGCGGGCGCCCTGATCGCCGGCGTGATCCTGGACGGCCTGCACTTCGACGGCATGGGCCTGTCCATCCACACTGACGGCGAGGCCCGCAACTACGTCTATGTCTACCCCGCCGCAGCCCTGATCGGCTTTGCCGCCATGATGACCTACTGGCGCATCCGCATCCGCTTCGCGCCGGCCTCCGTGGCGTCGCACGAAGCGCCGCGGCTGTCGCAACGCCTGAAACACGCCTGGCAGATCGCCGCGGGGCTGATGAAGCGCGACCCGGACTTCCGGCTGTACGAGCTGGGGTTCTTCCTGTACGGCTCGGCGTTCATGATGACCTCGGCGGTGGTGCCGCTGTTCTTCAAGAACGCGCTGCAGGCGACCTACAAGGACTTTTCGCTGGCCACGGTGGTGCTGGTGCAGGTGATGCACCTGCTGGCTGCCCCGCTGATTGCCCGCTATGCCAGCAAGCGCCGCGTAACGGTCGTGACGCGCGTGCCCTTCGTGATGCTGATGGGCTATCCCGTGCTGCTGACCGTGACGGCGCTGGTGGCCCGCGAGAACCGTGAGGCGGCCATTCCGCTGGTGTATGCGGCCTTTGCGCTGTTCGGTGTGGCCATGGCGCTGATCCACTTCGTCTGGAGCCTGGGCCCGGTGGCCTTTGCCCGCGGGCAGGACTCGCTGCCGTATACCTCCACGCACGCAGCACTGGTGGGCTTTCGCGCCAGCATCGGCTTTCCGGTGGCGTTTGTGCTGATGCAGATATTCCCGGACGAGCCGCTGCCCATTTTCGGGCTGTCGTTCGTGCTGTTCTTCTGCGGCGCCGTGGCAATGACCGTGCTGGACCGGCGCCTTAAAGCCCGCGCGCCGGGCGGCTACTCCATGACCGGCTGAGTACTGCCAAAACAACGCGGGCCGCGGCATTGCCGCGGCCCGCACGTCGTCACAACACTATTTGCCGTTCTCGGCCGCCCACTTGCGCACCGCCTCGGCGTGTTCGTTGGCCAGCTTGTTGACCAGCTCGACGAACTCCTTCTTGAAGACGCGGTCCTTCTTCTTCATGTCCACCACCGCAACTTCCCACGCCTTGAGGTCCTTGTAGGTGGCGTTCTTGGCCTCCTTGATGGCGGTCTCCCAGACCTCTTCCACCTTGTAGGCCTCGTTGCCTTTGGTCTTGGCCAGCAGGATTTCGTAGTACTTGGCGTAGACGAGCTTCACGTCGGCGAACAGCTTCTTCGCCTCGTCGCCCATCTCGCGCTTCTCATCCTTGGCTTCTTCGGCGGCCTTGGGCGCCTCGGCGTCCGCCTTGCGCTCGGTACTGCCGCCGGCTGCCGGTTGCGGTGCAGCCTCCTGGGCCGCCAGCGGCGCCCCAAGCAGTGCCACGATCACCATGCATGCGCTGAACTTACCCATGGCCAGTCCTCCAGCCCCAATACTGAAACGCAGGCGGCTGGGCGCAAGGTCCCGGTTTCTGTCAGCCCTGCAGGGGGATACGCAGGGACAGGGTCGCCCCCAGGGCGCCCGGCAGGCGACGCACTTGCACTGCATCAGGCAGCTTAAGCTCCGCCGGCAGCGCAGTCGGCACGCTGATCTGCACCAGCAGCTCGCGGCCCAGCCCGGGCGTTGCCTCGAGGCGCAGGCGGCGCTCCCCGGGTGGCAGCGCTGCCAGCGCCTCCGCGGCTGCGTTCATGGCAGCCTTCAGGTCCGCCGAAGCCGCCGGCGGCGCGGGGCCGAATTCGCCGCCGCTGATGCTGACCTCGACCGCGGCCGGGCTCGCGCCGGCTCCCACGGCGTCCCAACCCAGCCGCGCCAGCATGAACTGCCAGGCCGATGCACCCAGCGGCTCAGGCATGGCTGAGGCCACCCACCCGCCGCCGGGCAGGGCCGCGATCATCAGCAGCACGCGCAATCCCGACGCGAGCTGAACGGACACAGGCACGGCGGTCTCAGCCGCCGGCATTCCGAACAGGTCCTGAGTGAAAGTGCCTGCAACTGCAGGACTTCCGATACAACGCGTGAGCGAGGCATTGCTGTGGACCAGTGCACCATGGCTGTCAAAGACCGCCAGCGCCACCGGCGCTGACTGCCAAGCCTGTTGAATCATTGCAAAATCGGAACTTGCGTCGCCTGCAGGATTTGCCACGCACACCCCACAAAAGCGCCCAAACTGCACCCGGTAACGCCCAACCCACAGTGTGCAACATGGGCATATCCGTGGCCAGAAAGGGCTCTTGAATTTGTGCAAAATGTGCAACAAGGCACGGAAAACAAGCCGCCCCCGTGGGGGCCAAGGGGGCGGTGGGGTCTTTCCAGGCAGACTAATCAGGACGTTTGGAAGGCGAGGAACTCTTCTTCCAGACGCTTCCAGCCGGCTTCATCAAGCGCAAAAGCTTTGGCAAAGCCCTCCGCGGCTTTGTCGGTGCTGACCTCGCCCTTCATGTCAGCGACCAGGAACTGCAGCAGCCGCGACCGGTATTTGGGCCGGCCCTCGGGCGCATGGTTCCACAGAAAGTGGATCAGCCCGCGGGTGTACGGCTGGAACAGCGTGTACTGCAGTTGCGGGTTTTGCAGGCTGCCCTTGATGCCCTGGACCATCTCGGGTGTCCAGCCGGGATAGGTGGCAAAGTGGCTCGTGGCAGCATCGCACAGGTCCTGCGCCTTCGTGGCGCCGATCATGTCGCGAACGCCCAGGGCAGCTCCGCCGAACGCGTTGAAGGCAGTCTGGCCGTCCGGATTCTTGGTGACATCCACGGGCTTGCGCCAGTGGCCCATGATGGCCGGCCACTTGCGGTCGGCATACATGAACTCGTAGGTGACGTTATCGCCGTTCAGGCCCGAGCGCGTGGCAGTGACGACGCAATCACTGAACCAGGCCTCCATGAACCAGCCCTGCAGAATGGCCGGATCCGCGCGATCCTTGAGGGCGGCATCCGCTCGCGGGTGATACTGCACCAGCAGGTGCTCAAACATGCGGTTCAGGTAGGCGCCAATGATGTTGTTCTCGCCGGCGGTCTCACGCACATACAGGCCGTTGAAGCGACCGCTCACGGGTTCTGTTATGCCGTGCGTGGTGTTGGTGTCCACGGGTGTTTTGATTTCGCTCAGGAAAGGGCGCCAACTCCCGCGCTCGCGGAACAGCATGATCTCAAAAGGCGCCGCGTTGCGTTCGTCCTGCGCAGCAATGTTCGAGGGCAGCGTGCGCTTCAGACCCGCGGGCTCAATGACGTTGGCCACCAGCCAATCGTGCAACTGCGCTACACCCTGCATCAGGGTATCCAGGCGCTCGACGGCCTCCCGCTTGGTCTCGGTGCTGCCCAGTTCGCAATAGAAGATGAACGGCTGGCGCACTTCCACATGCCACTTGCACTGCTTGGCGACACGCAAGGCCTGGAAATTCTTGCGGGCCTTGGCCACCACAGCCTGGAAAGGATCGCTGGCCAGCGTGTTGGCGACTTCGTCGGCCTTGCTGTTGATTTCGTCGCGCAACTCGCGGCAGCGCGGTGCCGCGGTCCGGTCCACCCAACCGCCGTCCGACACATTGCGCTGCTGCTCGCACTCCTTGATGCGCGCCGGCATGTCATCGGCCAGGCCGGTTTCCAGGGCCTCGGCGGCGCGGGCAATCATGGCCGCGAAGTCAAAGTACTCGCGCCCCAGGGCCTTCTGGGCGCGCTCGTATTCGGGCGGGGTGGGGTTCTGGCCGCGGTGGCGAGCCACCACGATGCCGTACAGCCGCGGCGACTCGCCGCCGTCGCCGGCCTTGTCCAGTTGCGCGCCGAACTCCAGCAGCGTCTGGCTGTCGAGCGCGCCGCCTTGTTCGTCGAACGCCGCGCCCACGGCCTTACGGGCAATCAGGCTCAGGTCAGTCTTGCTCAGCTTGGCAGCCACAGCCCGCTGATAAAGCTCGTACAGCGACTTGGCGTTGTGCGTGGGCAGGTCCAGCTCGCGCAGCAGCTTGTCGCGAATGCTCTCGTCCTTCTTGAGCGGCGTGTTTGTCGGCGCTTGGCTGCCGCTGCCCGTGTTGGCCTGTGCTGTGTGCGCCGGAGTCTGCGGGCCCGAAGAGAACACGCCGGCCGCGGCGGCAGCGGCCAGTGCACCCAGCACGCCGAGAACGATCACGCCGACGATGATGAGCGTCTTGGAACTGGAGTCCTTGGCCGGCTGGGCTGCCATGGGCTTGGCCATGGGCCGGGCAACGGCGTCCCGGGCGATCATGCGGGTGGGGTCCACCAGCACGCGACGACCGGAATCGGTCTTGCGAATGACGGCATCGCCGCCCGCCATCTCCACCGCGGCCACGATGATGGGCTCCGAGCGGGGCGACAACTGGGGCGCCTGGTCGGAGGCCGGGACGACTACGGCCTGCTGGCAGTTCTTGCACGAGAACGCGCGCCCGGCGAAGCTGGCTGCAACGCGGTAAGGCGCGGCGCACTGGGGACAGCGGAAGTTGATGACATCTGCCATTAGTCACCCACCGGTATAGCCGACAACCCAGATTGCACAAGTTTAACACGCCGTTGCTGCAACGAAAACCCATTGTTGCAGGTTTGCTTCAGGCCACCGGCGCCGTGCCCGCCGGAGAGGAGCGTATGGGGTGGGCGGTGTGGGGGACTGGTGGTTTAGGATTTCGGATTGGCGCGAGAGTCGGGAATCGGGAGACAGCATCCGCTCAATCCAAACTCCCCAATCCAAAAACGGCCGCCGTACCCCGCCCGCGTCCTACGGGCCTTGCGGCTGGGCGACCGCGGCGGCGAGTTCAGCGGGCGCGCGCAGCTCTTCGGGCGGTTCAAACGGCCCGTTGCCGCTGAGGTGCTCGGCGATCAACTCGCCCGCCACCCGCGCGCAGTCTTCCTCCAGCAGCTCAATCATGGTCATCAGCTTCATGA
>JADLBZ010000322.1 GCA_020847415.1 Planctomycetota bacterium | reverse complement strand
AGCGATTCCCGCAACTGTTGGCACCTCTCCGGCGCCAGGTCGGGCCACTGCAAGCCCTCTCGGGCATGGCTGGCCATCTCCTCCGCAAGGCCGCGCAGTTGGTCAGCCAGATCCGCATACAGCCTTTCAAAGGCATCCAATGCGCAAGCGTGCAGCTCTGCCTTCTGGCTGGGCAAGAAGAGCTGGCTGGCCACCTGGGCCAGAATGGCGTGCCGAAAGAGGTATCGTTGCTCAAGGTCCATGGTCGGTGCCCGCTACAGCATGGCCGCGAACTCGTCCTCGGTCAGCACGTCCACGCCCAGCTCGCGGGCCTTGTCCAGCTTGCTGCCGGCGCTTTCACCGGCCACCAGGTAGCTGGTCTTCTTGCTGATGCTGCCGGCGGCCTTGCCGCCCCGTTCGCGCACCAGCTCTTCGGCCTGGTCACGGCTGAATTTGACCAGCGTGCCCGTGAAGACAAAGGTCTTTCCCGCGAACTTCCCGCCGTCGGCGGCTGGTGCAGCCTCCGGTTGCGGTTGGACGTGCTCGAGCAGGCGTTTGAGCAGCTCTTGATTTCGCGGTTCCTTCAGCCAGTCAGCTACACTCTCGGCGATGACGGGGCCGATTCCGTCTGTGGTCTGCAGCTTGTCCGGGTTCAGGTCACGAAAGCCCTCGGCGCTGCCCGCCACTCGTGCTACCAGCCCAGCCGTGCTCTCGCCCACGTTGCGGATGCCCAGGGCGTAGATGAACCGCCCCAGCTTGGGCGATTTGGAGCCCTCAATGCTGGCGAGTAGGGCCTTGGCGCTTTTCTCGCCCATGCGGTCCAGGGCAGCGAGGTTCTCAACCGTCAGCTTCTCGTAGATATCGGCGGCATCACGCACCAAGCCGGCCTTGAGCAGCAGCTCGATGCGCTTCTCGCCCAAACCCTCGATGTTCATGGCCAGGCGGCTGGTGAAGTGGGTGAGGCCGTACTTGGTCTGGGCCGGGCAGCCGGTACTGTTCGGGCACCGGATGGCCACCTCGCCCTCAGGCCGGATCAGCGGCGTGGCGCACTCGGGGCAGGCTGTCGGTGCCACCGGGGGCTCGGTGCCGGCGGGCCGGTGTTCCGTGAGCACACGCAGCACCTGCGGGATGACGTCGCCCGCCCGTTGCACCAGCACGCGGTCTCCCTGCCGGATGTCCAGCCGCGCAATCTCGTCCAGGTTGTGCAGGCTCGCGTGCGTTACGGTTACGCCGCCCACCTTTACCGGCGCCAGCACCGCCACGGGCGTCACCGCCCCGGTGCGGCCCACCTGCCACTCGATGCGTTCGCAGGTGGTGGGCTGCTCCTCTGGCGGGAACTTCGCTGCCACCATGAAGCGTGGGCTGCGGCTGCGCATACCCAACTGCTGCTGGAGCGAGAAGTCGTTCACCTTGACGACCAGGCCGTCAATCTCAAAGGGCAGGTCGTGCCGGTGGCGCTGGAAGTCCTCAAACACCTGTACCAAGGCATCGGCACCGCGCACCACCCGTACTCCTACGGGCGCCTTTCGCAGCAACTGCTCGCTGGTGACAAACCCCCAGTCCGCCAGGGCCGCTGCGGCCTCGGCCTGGGTGGTCAGGCCGTACTGAGCGCCGTCCACCACCTGGTACCAGACGGCAGTCAGCGGGCGCTGGGCGGTAATGGCGGCATCCAGTTGGCGCAAGGCGCCGGAGGCGGTGTTGCGAGGGTTCACGAAGGTCTTCTGGCCCTCTTCTTCCAGGCGGCGGTTCAGCTCGGCAAAGGCCTGCTTCTCGATGTAGACCTCGCCGCGCACCTCCAGGCGCTCCGGGGCGGGACGGCCCTTCTTCAGGCGCTGGGGCACGGTGGCGATGGTGCGCACGTTGGGGGTTACGTCCTCGCCCACGAAGCCGTCGCCCCGGGTAGAGGCCACGGCCAGGCGACCCTGCTCGTAGACCAGCTCGCAGGAGAGGCCGTCGTACTTGGGCTCGCAGAACAGCTCAAAGTCGCTGTTGCCCAGCTCTTCACACAGGCGGGCATGCCAGGCTCTGGTTTCCTCAGGGCTCATGGCGTTGGCAATGCTCACCATGGGCACGCGGTGGGGCACCTTGGCCAGATCCTGGCGTGGAAGCCCGCCCACGCGGGCAGTGGGGGAACCCGGCGTGGCAAGCTCCGGGTGACGGGCCTCCAAGGCCTGCAACTCGCGGAACAGGGCGTCGTACTCGGCGTCGGAGAGTTCCTGGGTGCTGTGCTGGTAATACAGCGCGTCGTGATACCGGATAGCGTTGCACAGCCACTGGTGCAGTTCAGAGGGGTCCAGGGATCGGGGGCGGGGCCCCGGCGAAGTCGGCCGGTCGCTCATGCGCGCGAGTCTATGGTCCCCCGCGACACCGCAAAACCGCCTGTGTTTGGCTCAAGTCGGCCCCTTGCGGCTGCCGAAGGAGGCCAATGGCGGGTCGCAAGGGGCGGCGCCGCAACCAGCTAACGCAAGAAGGCACGGAGACACCCATGACGACCAGCACGATGGAACGCAGGCTTGATGAGCGCCGCGGTCCCATTCGCCGCAAGACTGACATCCAGCGCGCCCTGCTGGAAGAAAGCCTGCGCGAGCTGCCGCGGTACTTTGTGAGCTACATTGACCCCAAGCGGGGCGTGTTCAGTTTCTACTACAACCAGCTTGCCGAGGCCCAGGGCATGGTGGCGGAACTGCGGCGCCAGGGCATTGATAAGGCCGAGATCTCGCTCTACGCCAAGGTCGAGGAAGAGTAACAACCTCCAGCTGCGGCCCGGGGCCCTGGCGCCCCGGGCCGCGTCGTTTCCCCCGTTGCGCGATGCGTCGCGAGGGGCGATACTGAATCCGGTCGAGGGTCAGGGAGGCGCGCCATGCCGGAACGCTTCGCATTGGCCCTGAGTTTGATCTCCGCCATCGCGGTCCTGTTCTGCGGTCTTTATTCACGCTGGGACTTCGGCACCACGCTGGTTTCAACCCTGGGGGCAATGCTGCTGGGGTTGCTGGTCGGTCGTTTGGCCGGCTGGCTGGGCGCGTGGCAGATGGCGGAAGCAGTTGGACGAAAAAACGAGGCGGACGAGCGTGGCCAGCAAGCGCAAAGCAGCACCCAACCCACAGAGAAGGCCGGCACCTGATGCCGAGGCCGGCAAGGCCCTGGCGGCGGTCTGGAAGCGGTTTCGCGACAAGGGCGACGTGGAAGCACGCAACGCGCTGGTCGAGCACTACTTCGATATGGTGCGGGCGAACAGCGAGAACGTCGCCACAATCATCATTGAGGCTGTCGAGCAGAACGACCTGCAACAGACCGGCGTAGTTGGCTTCTTTGAAGCCCTGAACGCGTATGATCCCGCGCGCCACGGCACGTTCGAGGAGTTCGGCAGCGCCTGGATTCGACGCTCGATGGCGGACGAACTCTGCGCCCTGATTGGCGTCGAAGACGCCCGCGGCCCCCGCAGCGAAGAAGAGTAGTT
>JADLBZ010000321.1 GCA_020847415.1 Planctomycetota bacterium | reverse complement strand
GGCCCGTGCAGCCGCGCGGGCCGGGCAGGGTGTTGAAACGGACTATTTCAACACCCTGCTAGCGCAAACACAAAGGCAGCCGGAGTCCCGGCTGCGTTGTTCGTTGCAAGCGTGGCTTGCTGCGCCCTACCCGAACACGCGCAGCAGCAGGTCTTTCACGGCGCCATAGACGCCCGCGGATTCGCCCTCACGGGAGCCGCTCACGTTCAGCACCTTCACCTCGTTCTCGGCAAGCCACTCGCGCACGCGACGCACGGCGTCTTCGGTGGCTTCCAGATTCAGGTCCAGGTGCAGGCAGGGCTTGCGGTGCTTGCGGGCCAGTTCGGCGGCCACCTTGCTGCTGCCGGTGAGGCGACCAAAGGTCAACAGCAGCGTGCCGTCGGCATTGCTGATATTGGCCTCCGAGCGCACATCAATGTCCGCCGAGCTGCTCTCGCGCAGCTTGTAGCGGGGAGGGATCACGCCGTCGTCGGCCTTGCGACCACGAGAGCACGTTCCGCCGTGGGGAATGGTAAGCAGAATGGCGGCATCCAGCGCACCGCGGTCAGCACCAGTCTGTCCACCCGAGATAATACAGTTCACGATTGTCAGCATGCTCAGCCCCGTTGAAGGGGGCGAATCTTAGCGACAGTCCCCCCCGGGTCACGCAAATTCCCGATTTGCACGGCACGCGCGCAAATCAACGCGGCCCGCCCCTGGGGCGGGCCGCAAGTGCAAGCCGAAATGCTGGTTACGTCGTCTGGCCAAGGCCCTGCAACTCGAACTGCAACAAGGCGCGCTCAACGGCGGCGGCAAGGTGCCGATCCACCTCCAAGTCATCGCTCTGGTCCAGCAGGGCTGCCACGTGGCGACGGTCCACGAAGTCGCGGGCAAAGTCCAGGAAGCCGGCTACGGTGGCCGGCGCCTGGCCCGCCCGACGGGCGCGCTCAATGGCCCGCACGTCAAACCGGTCAAACACCTTGCGCATCGCCAGGTCGTCGGCGGCCGGCACCGGCAGTGCTACCGGCCCACCCATGGCCACGGGCCGCTCATCGCCGACGTCCACGACCGGCGGAGTGGCCTTCTGCCTGCCACACCCGGAAGCATGCAACGGGTCTTCGCGACGACGCTTGAATGCGTACATCGTAAGGAAGACCATGGACAGCACCACCGGAACAGCCACCCCGGGGCGTGAGCCCTTGCTTAGCAGGGCTGCCACACCTGTAAGGCCGATGCCTGCCGCAAGCAGGAACATAAACGTGCGCGTAACCCAGCCACAAGCCCTGCGTTGCGGTGAAGGCTGGATTTCGATCCAGGTACGAGGACGATCCCAAGGGTTCATCATGGTGCGATCTTTCAGCCGGCGCTCCACACCCCCCGACGCTGCAAATATACCACATGAGGGTGACCCTTGCGGCAAGTTAACGAACAACCGCGGCAGCCGATCGCGCGGCTGCCGCGGCTCTTGCTGTGCAGGGCGGTTAGGCCGTCTTTTCGTACTGGCGCCGGGGCGGCTTGGCCACTTTGCCGGCCTGGATGCAACTTGTGCAAACCGTGATGCGGCGGATCGAGCCGTCCACCAGGGCGCGCACGCGCTGCAGGTTGGGGCGGAACACGCGCTTGTTGTGCGCGATCACGCGGCTACCTACGCCACCGTACTTCTTGGCCAGACCACGGCGGCTGATGCTGCCGCCCGCCACAACACTCTTGCCGCAAACCTCACACTTCCTGGACATGGCATGCTCCTGACACCCTGCTTCCGGCAGGGGCGCAAAAAGGTAGCGACCTGGCGCCGCCGGTCAAGGGGCGGAACCGGGTTGCGCACAGCTCATTGCCGTGGCGGAATCCCCCCGTGCGCTACGAAGGGTCTATCTACCGTCCGCCCAGCGAGGCAGACAGCTTCATCCTGCAGGCTACTATCGGCTGCAGCTGGAACCACTGCACCTATTGCGACATGTACCGGGACAAGCGCTTTCGCGTGCGCGACCTGGCCGAAACGCTGCAAGACATTGCCACGGCCGGCAGGCTGGCCGGTCCCGAAATCAGCAAGGTGTTTGTAGCCGACGGCGACGCGCTGGTGATGGAGCCCGGGCACTGGCTCTCCATCCTGGATGCCTGCCGCCGGGCGTTCCCTCGCCTGCGGCGGGTCAGCGCCTATGCCACCGCCCGCAACCTGCTGGAGAAGTCGCCCGCCGATCTGACCCTCTTGCGCGAGGCCGGCCTGGGGCTGCTTTACATCGGCCCCGAGAGCGGTGACGACCAGACCCTGCACCGCATCGCCAAGGGCGGCACCTTTGAGGAGCACGCGCAGGCCGCCGATAAGGCCCGCCAGGCGGGCATCAAGCTCTCGGTCATCTTCCTGCTGGGGGCAGGCGGCGTGGAGCGTTCCCGCGAGCACGCCCTGCAGTCGGCGGCCCTGGCGACCGCCATGAACCCGCGTTTTGTCTCGCTGCTGACCCTGACCGTCATCCCGGGCACGCCGCTGCACCGGCTGGAACAGACCGGGCGCTTTGTGCTGCCCGACATCGCCGGGCTGCTGGGCGAAATGCGCGAGTTTGTGGCCCACGCCGCGCCCGAGGACGCCGTGTTCCGCACCAACCACGCCTCGAACTACCTGCCCGTGGAGGGCCGCCTGCCCCGCGACAAAGATCGGATTGTGTCGGCCCTGGATGCCGCCCTGCGCGGCGAAATCGGCCTGCGGCCCGAGTGGATGAGAGGCCTGTAGCGCCGCCAACCCGCGCCAGCCAGAATCGCGCCATGCCCGACGAGCCCGAGCTGCCCCTGGACACGGACTTCCAGCCGGACCCCGCGGCCCGCGAGTGGGGCCGCGCCCGCGCACCGGAAGACGAGGTTCTGCTGCACGGGCCCCAGAAACGCGGCAGCGAGCTGCTGCGCGCCCTGCGCATCTTCGGCGAGATCATCCGCGGCTTCCGGGCGCTTCACTTCGTGGGCCCCTGCGTGACAATCTTCGGCAGCGCGCGTTTTCCGCAGACGCACCCGCACTGCCTGCTGGCGCGCGAATTCGGCCGCGCTTTCGGCACCGCGGGCTTCACGATCATGACCGGCGGCGGCCCCGGCATCATGGAAGCCGCCAACCGCGGCGCTCGCGATGCCAGGGCTCGCAGCATCGGCTGCAACATCAAGCTGCCCAAAGAGCAGCAGCCCAACCCGTTTCTGGACCAATGGGTGGACTTTCGCTACTTCTTCGTGCGCAAGTTGATGCTCGTGAAATACAGCTACGCCTTCATTGCCGCCCCCGGCGGCTACGGCACCCTGGACGAGATCTTTGAGTGCGCGACGCTGATCCAGACCGGCAAGATCCGGGACTTTCCGCTGGTGCTGGCTGGCAAGGAATACTGGCAGCCCATGCTGGAGTTCATCCGCGGCACCATGCTGCGCCAGGGCGCCATAGACGCCGCGGATGTGGACCGCATCCTGGTGACGGACTCAGCCGAGGAAGCCGTTTCTCACGTGAAGGACGCCGCCATGTCGCGCTTCGGGCTGACCACGGGCCCGAGCATCAAGCGCCGCTGGTGGCTGGGCGAGTAGCTGCCCCCGCCCGCAGGCCCAGGGCCTGAACCAGCTCGGCGGCGGCGGCGCGCGGCGACAGCTTCCCCTGCGCAACCTGGGCGCGCAGCTGGTCCAGCTTGTCGCGTGCCGGGCCGGGCAGCAGCAAAGACGCCCGTAGTGCTTCCGCCGCCAGTTCCGCCAGGCGGCGCTCGGCCCTTGCCGCCCGCGCCTGCTGCAGCAGGCCATGCTGCACAAGATGGCCCTGATGCGCGGCAATGGCTTCCAGCGTGGCCTCCGTGCCGGTGCCCTCGGTGGCCACGGTGCGCACCACGGGCGGCAGCCACAGGGGCTGCCCCGCCGGGGGGTGGGGCCGCAGCGATAGGGCCTCGCGCACGTCCTCTTCCATGCGCTCGGCGCCGGGGCGGTCGGCCTTGTTGATGACCACCACATCGGCGGCTTCCATCAGGCCGGCCTTCAGGGCCTGCACAGAGTCGCCGCTGGCCGGCGTCAGTACGACCAGCGTGGTGTCGGCCAGGCGGGCAATTTCGACCTCGCTCTGGCCCACGCCCACGGTTTCAACCAGTACCGGGTCAAAGCCGGCCAGAGCCAGCACATCGCAGGCGTCTTCGGTGCCCGCCGCCAGGCCGCCAAAATGACCGCGGCTGGCCATGCTGCGGACAAAGACATCGGGGTCCAGGGTGTGGCGCGCCATGCGCAGCCGGTCGCCCAGCAAGGCGCCTCCCGTGAAGGGGCTGGACGGATCCACCGCCACGACGGCTACCCGTGAACCGCGGGCGCGCAGCCCCGCCACCAGCGCGTCGGTGAGGGTGCTTTTGCCCGCGCCGGGCGGGCCGGTTATGCCGATGCGCTGCGGCTGGGGCAGGGAAGGCCAGGCGGCGTCCAACGCCGACAGGAAGGCCGTGTCGGCGTTCTCGGCCAGGGTCAGGGCTCGCGAAACAGCGCGGGTTTCGCGGGCAGCTACGCGCTCCAGCAGCGTGGGCATGGGGCCAGTATGGCACCCGCCGCGCCCCGCGAAAGGAGCGAAGAACGGCAACGGCGGTCTACCACGGCAGCAACAACAGCATCTGCTCTTGCACGACTCGTGTATGGTGCGCGGCATTCCGCGGCATGCATGCTGCTGTTCGGGCACATGGTCGCGCGAGCCGGAATGGGCTTTGGCTGTCTTGCGCATCGGCGAGAAGCAGGCAGTTTGCAGGCCAGCAGCACACCGCCATGACGCCCCATGCCGAGTGCAGCATGAAATCAAGCAAGGCTTGCTCGTGGACGGTCGCCGGCCCGACCCAATCTCTGTCGCGAGCCCAGTGGACTTGCGTTCAGTCGTCCTCTTCTTTGTCTTCGAACAGCGTGTCGTCCTCAGTGGCAGCGGGCACATACTCGATCACGGCGGCCCCAATTGCGTTGGCTGACTTGAGTGAGGCCATTCGCTCGTTCCTTAGAGCTTCGGTCTGGCGATACTCCTTTGCTTCGGCCAACAATGTCAGTTCGACCTCAAGACCCATCTGTTTGCACTGAGTGACAATGTCGTCCATGGATACGCGGAAGAACTCCTTCCTTTCATTGACCAGGTTCACGCGGCGGTCTGCAAAGATCCCGTGCAACTCAGACTCCAAGTTCGGTGCGTCGTCGGAGTAGATGAGCCCATGGACGTCAAACAGAAAGGGAACGGACGCATCGCCAAGTTCCTTTACGCGCTCCATGGGATCCTCGCGGCGGGTCATGCCGATCTTGTAGATGCCCTCGCCGAACGAACCGATGTTGGAGATGATGTAGACGTGCCCGCACTTGGTCTGCTCCGCCATTGACTTGGCTCGCTCGCCGCGCGCGTGCGCCTCTGCCAGCTCGGCTTCCAGTTGCGCGATGCGTTCAGCATACTTGCCAGCATCTTCGGCACGCGCGCGTTCCAGTTGCGCCTTGACATCTGCGAGCGCTTGGGCTGTACGGGCTTCCTGCTCTTCGGCGTCTCGCCGCGCCTTCTCCCACTCACGTTGCGCGCGCTCTTCTTCGCGTATCTGTTCCCGGAGGCGGCGCTGCTCGTCCTTCTCCTTCTGCAGCAGTTCCTGATGCTCGTGCGT
>JADLBZ010000320.1 GCA_020847415.1 Planctomycetota bacterium | reverse complement strand
GCTTCGGCCATTGCGAGTACTTCGCCTCGGGCATGCTCGTGCTGCTGCGCGCCCTGGGCATTCCCTGCCGCATGTGCGCCGGCTTTGCGGCTGGCAAGCCCGAAAGCAACGGCGTCCACAAGGTGGATACCTCGACGGCCCATGCCTGGGTCGAGGTCTGGTTCGAGAACTACGGCTGGGTGGCATTCGATCCCACGCCCCCGGACAGCAGCCAGGCCACGCCGGGACAGCCGGACCAGCCTCCCCAGCCGGAACCGGAACCGCCCGTACCCTCCACTGACAACAATAAGCCCGACCAGCCCGAGCAGCCCGAAAGCGGCGACTGGGTATCCAACTTCGGGCGCGAGGACCAGCAACGGGCCATGGACCAGGTCGGCAACGCGCTGGATGCAGCCGCCGATTCCGTCGGGGCCTTCCTGGACCGCGTCACCGCCTGGATGCCCTCGGTGCTGCCGCGCCGGCCGTTTGTGCGCGCGGCGGTGCTGGCCGGGCCGCTGCTGGTCGGCGCCCTGGCAGCGTTCGTGTTGCGGCGCAAGCGCGCGCGCCTCAAACGGCAGGTAATGGCCGAGATGGGCGACAGCGCCACGCCCCGCCAGCGCGGCCTGTACCTGCAACTGCTGCTCACCGCTGCCCGATACGGCTACCACAAGCTGCCCTCGGAGACACCGGCCGAGTTCGCCGAGCGCGTCATCCGCAAGGGGGGCGAGCGTCACCTGGCCCTGCGCAACCTGACCTGGCTGTTCTACGAGTTGCGCTATGGCGCGAAGCTGGAAGCAGCGGAAGCGTTCAAACGCGGGATGGACGACTACGCACAGCAGTTGCGTCGCGACCACGAGCCGGAGCCTGCCCCGTCGTAACAGGGAACGCCCGCCGGAACCAGAACCACTCAAACAGCAGCAGCGCCGCCGCCAGCAGCGCCAGCCAGGGGCGCAGGTCCAGGTTGTCGGATTCGCCCTCGCCGCGCACGGACTCAAGCGCCGAGGCAACGTCTTCTTCCGAGTACTCGAGGTCGCCGGCCTGCATGGTGTTGCTCTCGGCCGCATCCAGCAGGCTCACGCCCAGCACGGGCAGTTCGCACTCGGCCAGGCCCTGGAAGCGATAGACCCCGGCGCGATCCAGCTGCAACGCCTCGCCGGGGTTGCCCTGCAGCCAATCGTCGTCGCCCTCGCGGCGATATTCAAAGCCGGGCATCTCAAGCAGCCGCCGGACTTCCACGGCCTCGCGGGTTGTGGCGGCGCCCCGGGGCAGAGGCTCACGCAGCCGGCGTCCGTGTTCGAACCAGTTGGCCCAGAAAATGACGAACGCAAACTTGCCGGCAAAGCCGGCCACGTCGTCGTCGGGGGCGAAACCGAGCGCCAGGTCGCTCAGGCCCGTGCCGTCGTCGCGGCGCACCAGGGCCACGGCGGTTCCCGGCCCGGCATCCAGCACCGGGGCCATGAAGCGGTCGCCCTGCAGCGGCTTGAGCTTGGGGATGCGAATGTCCGGGACGCCGGCCCCACGCCAGAGAAAGCTGCGCGCGGGCCGCGCGGCGGCTTCGTCGGCCCTGGCCTCAGTCCCCAGGGTCACGCCGGCGGGATACGAGGGCGCAATGAAGACAGCCGGCAGCCGCGGCAGCGTGCCCGCCAGCGCCGGGTCGGCAATCACGAACATGGTCTGTCGCGGTTCGGCCGACGCCGACGGAACCACACGCAGAATGCCCATGGTCTGCTGGATGGCCTCCAGCGCCCGGTTCATGGGCTTGCCGGCCTCGCCGACAACCGCCACGTCCTGCACCGGCAGCGCGGCAAAGCGCACATAGGCGGCGTTGTCCTTTTCCAGGGCGTCGCCGTTCTTGATGCGCAGCCGGTACAGCCCCGGGCCGGGAGCGGGAAACACCAGGGGTCGCCGCACGCCTGCACGCAACTCCACGTCGCGAGCGTCCACCAGTTCCGGCTCGCTCACGTCCACACGCTCCAGCACGGTCTGCACCACGATGCCGGCCTGCGGGCCGAAGTACTCCAGCCCGAAGAAGAGCTCGGACTGGCCCGGCGCGGACTCGGTAAGGGAGGCAGCCGTGATGCCCGCATTGGGCAGCGGGCTGCCGCAGGAGACAAACACCGTGCCGGGCGGCAGCGTGCCCGGCATGTGCTCCGATACCAGTACGAGCCGGCGGTCACTGTCGGCCCGGTGCAGTTGCTCCAGGGCGCGGCCCAGGGCGGCATCGTCCGCGCCAAACTCGGCGGGGACCAGGTTGTCCAGGGCGGCGCGGGCGATGCTTCGTTCGCTCAGGGGCGGCGAGGCCGGGCGTAGTGCGCCGTCCCAGGCCAGCAGGGTGACCAGGCAATCACCCGAGGCATCCAGGGCAGCACCTGCCCGCGCGCGCGCAAGTTCCAGGCGCGAGCCGTCCAGCTCCGTGGCGGCCATGCTCGCCGTGCAGTCTACTACCAGCACCACGGGCAGGGTGCGCTTGCGCCCGCCCGGCACCCGCAACCCCGCCAGGGCCAGGGTAAGGGCCAGCAGGCCCAGAAGCATCAGCAGCAGGGAAAGCGACTTCTGCAGGCGCTGGAACGGCGAAGTGGAAACCTGGAACTGGGCCGCCCCCGCCCAGAGAAGCACGCTGGGAACACGCCTGCGCACGGGCCGATGCCGCAGCATATAGAACAGCAGCAGCGGGCCGGCCAGCAGCAACGCCCACAGGGCACCGGGAGTGGCGAACCAGGACGACACGCGTTCTCCCGCAGGAAAAGAGACAGGCAGCTCCCCTGGGGAAGCTGCCTGTGTGTTTTATCCGGCAAGGCCTAGCGACGGAAGCTCATGACCACCACGGTGCCGCCCTTGGGGTGCGGACGCATAGCAAGATCCGGCATGAGTTGCGCCGCCAGCGGGAAGTACGCGCGCGGGTCACCCTGCAGGGTGGGGCCGGCAACGATGAACTTGATCTGCAGGTTGCGGCGCGCGGGCAGGAACGCCACGGCGTAGGACTCGTAGATGCGGCCCGGGTAGCAGTTCTGCAGTACACCCACCAGCACCTGCTCCATGGACTGGCGGAGCTGGTGATAGTCGCCTTCCGCGTAGCCGGCTCGACGCATCATCGCGCCGAGGTACACGTTGAAGCCGTCCTTGCACTCCGGCGTGAAGGCCAGGGTGAGCTGGCTGGTGGCCGGCGCGAGCTCGACGCCGAACTGCGGGTCCACGACAAACGCCGTGGCGCAGCTCGGGCACTTGTAACGCCCGGTCTGGCTTACTTTGAAGCTGGCGCCGCAGTTGGGGCACCCCACCACTTGCGGGTTGTCGCGGCTGGGCGGAGCCCACCCGGCGGGCGCACCCGGCATCGGTGCCTGGCCCGTGGGCGGACGCTGCACCACGCCGGTCTGGCCCCGCGGCGGAGCCGCGGGCGGGCGCTGTTGGGCATACTGCGGCTGCGGCGCGTAGCCCGGCTGGGGCTGCGGCGCGTAACCCGGCTGGGGCTGCGGCGCGTAGCCCGGCTGGGGCTGCTGGAACTGGCCGGTGGGCTGGCGCGGAGCTGCCGCCGGGGCCGCCGGGCGCTGGGCCGGCTGGGGAGCCGGTGCCGGCGCACGCTGAGCCGGCTGCGGAGCCGGGGCCGGCGCAGGCGCCGCCGCACCGCCCTTGCTGGTGGCCAGGAAGTTCACCGCTTCTTCTTCGTTGGTGAAGATGCGGAAGAACGAGTTCAGGCCCAGCATGTCAAACACGACCTTGACCTTGGGGTGCACCCGGATCAGCGCCAGACCGCCGCCCACCTTCTCAAGGGCGTCGGCTGTTGCCACCAGGCTTCCCAGGCCGGTCGAGTTCACATACTTGATGCCCTGCATGTCGAGGACGAAGTTGGTGTAACCGTCCTCCTGCAGTTGCTTGAGTTGCGACTCGAAGGAGATAACGGTCGTGGCGTCAATGGCGCCTTCAACGACCACGCGTGCCGTGTTGGCCAACGCATCAATAGGGGTGATGTCAAAGCGCAGGTCGGTCAAGACAGCTCCTCAGGCGGTAGCCCCTGCTCGCCCTGTCGCGTCGGCAACAGGACGCGGCCTCGCGCAAACGGGGCCGACGACAAAAGATCAGCTACAGACGATTAAATTGCCCATTGGTGATACATTGCTACAGTTCTAGCGTCAACCCCAAACAAGAGTTACGCGCTTTTGCGCCTCTGTCACGGTTTTGTCGCTGCGCTTCTTGTCTGGGCTTGCCGTTATGCTAGACTTCACCATTCGGGGTCAGAAGCGTTGTTTGCTCCGGCTAAACCGGCGCGCTTGCTTGGCTTGCGTCGCAACGTGCGACGCGGCCCTGCCCCTTGGATGTTCGCGCTCGCTCGCCTGATCGGGGTTGCTCCTCCCGAAAGGCGTGAGGATGTTTCATGGTTCACATCCCGGATGACGACGAAGCGCCGCAGGCTCCCCAGAAGCCTCAGCCGAAACCCCCGGCACCAGAGGCCAAGCGTCCCGTGACTGCCGAGAGCCAGCGCCCCGTCACTAGCCAGCAATCCCGCGTGAAGACCGGGCCGGTTCAGGTGCCGCCCGATGGTCGCGTTAAGACCGCGCAGGTTCAGATGCCGCCTGACGGCCGCGTGAAGACAGCACCGGTGCAGGTGCCGCCCGGCTCTAACCGTCCCACCTCGCAGGCGCCCGGCAACACCCAGTCGCGTCAACGGCAGACCCAGCTCATGTCGCTGGAGCCTCCCCGCCGCGGCATCCAGGGTGCCAAGCTCAAACCTGACGCCCGCATGGACAGCATGGCGGGCCCCAGCACGATTTCGTCACGCAACCGTTCACTGATGGGCAACATTGGCCGCGAAAAGACTCAGGGGCTGATGCCGGG
>JADLBZ010000319.1 GCA_020847415.1 Planctomycetota bacterium | reverse complement strand
TTGGGAACTGCAGGCTCATGCAGAGGCGCAGGGACGCAGAGAAGGGCAACTGCTTCTGCTGGCGAGGACGCCCCGCATCACAAACGGCAATGGCGTGAATCCACAGATGCACACGGATACACACGGATAACTGCGTGGGCTGGCGGCCTACTCGCGTGTGGTTGCTGTTATCTATGTGAATCTGTGTTGATCCGTGGACAACCGCAGTTGCCTTTCTCCGCATCTCTGCGTCTTTGTGAGAGAATGCAGTTCACGAACGGCAACTGCTTCTGCGGGCGATTCCGGGTCAGGCGGTGCCTGCCCCGGAGCGCTGCTGCGCAGCCCCGCATCACGAACGGCACGCGGCTGGGACGGCCGGGCCGCCGAAACCTGGCTCCGGTTAACCCGGGTGTTGCAGCGACCGCTTCCTGCCGTCTGCTTCCTGCCAACTGGCATGCTTCTGCTCTGGTCTCTCGACCGCCTGCATTGCCGCTGGCAGTTCTCCGTGACTCCGTTCTCAAGCGCCGTTTCAGGTCTTTGCTGTTTCATGCGGCATTCGGCTCGTCTCGCGTGCTTGCGCCTACTCGTCCACGAAGATGCCGTACTCCGGGTCGCAAGCTGTGTGGCTGTCCTTGCGCTTGTTGCCTGTGTAGGAGTCCTTGCCCGCGCCGTCGAAGAAGACGCCGAAGTTCTTGGCCAGCCGCCCGGCACCGTACTCGGTGCCGCCGCCGTGGCCCAGGCAGTTGCCGCCGGTGCGGTACACGTCGTTGCCCCAGGCGTCCCAGAAGATGCCGAAGCCGTTCTGCGCGCAGGCGCCCAGCCCCAGGCCGTCGCAGCGGTAAACGTCGCTGCCGCCGCCCTCATAGAAGTAGCCGGTCGCGATGTCCCACACGCCCGCCATGCTGGCCGCGGTCTTGCCCTCATAGACATCATTGCCGCCGTCGTCGCGGAACAGCCCCACCGCGCAGTGGGCGGCAGCCGCCAGGCCGTAACGCGAGGAATGGTAGATGTCGTCGCCCGCCAGGTCGCGCACGGCGCCCACACCCAGGAAGTAGCCGCAGCCCAGGCCGAACTCGCCCGCGTCGTAGATGTCATTGCCTGCCACGTCCACGACAAGGCCCGTGCCGCCCGCCGCCATGGTGCGGAAGCCAAAGCCGCAGCCGATGCCCCAGCCGGTATACTCGCCCGCGGTGCCGTAGCCGCTGCCGTAGCGCCCGCCGCAGCGGTAGCGGTCGTCGCCCGCGCGGTCCAGCACCAGGCCCAGCCCTGCCGGCAGGCCGCAGCCAATGCTGTACATGGAGCTGTCCAGCAGGTCGTTGCCGGCAAGGTCCACCAGGGCACCCAGGCCGTAGGCTGCACAGCCAAGCGTGAAGTCGCCGCCCAGGTAGCGGTCGTTGCCGGCGCGGTCCACCAGCAGGCCGGCGCCCGCGAAGGCGGCACCCAGGCCCCAGGCGCCGCACTCATACGTGTCGTCGCCGGCTTCGTCGAACAGCAGGCCGGTGCCGAACAAACCGCAGGCCACGCCCCACTTGCCCGCGCGGTAGTGGTCGTTGCCGCCCAGGTCCATCACCACGCTCACCGGCAGTCCCGCGCGGCTGGCGGCGCAGTCCTCGTACATGTCGTCGCCGCCCAGGTCCAGGATGCAGGCTACCGCTGTGCCCTCGCCGGTGCGCCACACGTTGCGGCCCGGCCCGCCCACGGCACACACGCCATAGGGGGTCTGGAAGCCGATCGCCTCGCCCTCCACGCAGCCGCAGGCCTCTTTGCTTGCCCAGGGCAGTTGCTCGTGGCGGGCAGCCGCCTCATGAAAGCGCGTCAGCAACCGCCGCAACTCCGGCAGCACGGCGTCCAGCCGCGCCAGGATGGCCGCGTGGTCGGCGTGCACGGGGCGCAGGCGGTTCACCAGGGCCTGGGTCTTCTCCCAGCCGGGCTCGCCGCGCCACAGGCTTTCCAGGGCCATGATCTCGGCGGTCAGCGCGGCTGGGTCGCCCGCTGCGGCGCGTGCGGCGGCATTGGTGTCCAGGGCGCGCAACAGGATCTCGGCGGGGTGCTGATAGACCACGGCGGCGTCGTTCTTGGTGCCGGTCAGGGGCGGGGTCAGGTCCGGCAGGGTCCACGGCTGGGGGGCGCGGTCCAGCAGCTTGGCGGCGGGGGTGTAGAGCTGCCAGCACTCGGCATCGCCGAAGCGAAAGGACTGCGCCACCGGGCTGGTGGCTTCCGTCAGGAAGCCGTGGGCCGCCAGCGGGTCCTTCAGCAACAGCGAGCACGCCGAGGACGACTCGTAGCAGTCCCACAGGTCCAGTTCGCGCTCATGGGCAGCCGAAACGTGGTCCCAGGGTTTGCGCAGGTTGTGGCGATCCAGCTGCTCCCACACCTTGCGGCGCAGGGCGTCGCGGCGCAGGAAGCACTCCGAGTCGCGCTGCCAGTCAAAGCCGCGGGAGCGCAGCTCGCGGTGCCGGTACAGTTCCGCAAGCGTTTCGCGCGGGTTGCCCAGCTTGATGGCGGCGGTCTGCGCCACGGGCTTGCCGTCAGCGCCGGGGCGCTCGAACATGACCTGCACTTCCTCGCCGGGCCGGCTGGCGTAGAGGCAGCGGCAGAAGTCATCCAGGCCGGCCAGCGCGGTGTCGTTCCACTTCAGCAGGCGGTCGCCTTCCTTCAGCACGATGTTGCCGGCGGCGTCGCGCGCCCCGCCCTGGTTGATGACCAGGTCCGGCCTCATGGCCACGCCAAAGGTGCCAAAGCTCCAGCGGCGCGGGGGCTCGCTTGCGTCCTGGGCTCGGTTCAGGCAGGGCAGCAGCATCAGGGCAGCCAGCAGCAGGGCAGCACGGCGCATGAGTTCTCCGGAATTTTGGGTGCCCAAACGGGCCACAGGCAGCTAACTTTTCACGCCGACAGTTCGACGCCAAGACAATTCGGAAATTCCCATGAGCCAGCGAACTCAGATCGCAGCTTTGGCGGCGTTGCTTCTACTTGTGCTGGTGTCCGTGGCTGTGCTGCTGGGCGCGGGCCCCCTGGGCCTGTCCGGCACCGGGGCTGCCGAGCGCGGAGGCAGCGGCCCCCGCAGCGTGGCCTTGGGCGCTGACGGTGCCGAAACGGCTGACCATGCCTGCGGGCCCGGCACGCCCTGGCAGGCGCCGGGGGCCACGGGCACGGACGAACACGGCGAGTATGTGGTGGGCCCCGATGGCCGCCGCATCTACCGCGACGAGAAGGGCCGCCCCTGGATACGCGGCCCCGGCGGCGCGCGCATCTACGTGGATGAACAGGGCCGCCCGCTCGCCAGCCGGCCCGGAGACTACACCGGCGCAGGCTCAAGCGCCGCAGGCAGCGGGACCGGCAGCAGTGAGGCGGCCAAGCGAGACGACAAGCCCGAACCCGCCGCACCCGGCACGGTCACGGGCAGCGTGGTGGACGACCAAGGGCAGGCGTTCTCCGGCGCGGTTGTCGAGCTCCAGTCCCCCAAGGGCGTCCAACGCGCCACCGCCGGCGACGACGGCCGCTACAGCCTGGAGGGCGTGCCCGCCGAGGTGCCTCTTGCCGTCACCGCCTCCTCGCGCGGCGCGGTCAGCCGCACCCTCAGCGCCCGCCTGGCCCCCGGCGCGAAGCTGGCCCTGGAGCCCCTGGTGCTGGCCCGCGACGGCGCCGTGCGCGGCGTGGTGCGTGCAGCCGAGTCCGGCGCCCCGGTGGCGG
>JADLBZ010000318.1 GCA_020847415.1 Planctomycetota bacterium | reverse complement strand
GAAGCACTTCACCTCGATGCTGTCCTTGTAGCAGTTCACGTAGCGGAACTCGGCGGAACCCTGGCCTTCGATGGCCAGGCGTACTTCGCGATCCGCCAGGTACCACTTGCCGTCCTTCAGGCGCTTCTCGAAGTCATCGGCGGCATAGGCCTTGTAGAAGCCCATCAGCACCGCCGCGCGTTCGGCGTTCGAGGCGGCTGTCCACTTCTCTTCCGAGCCGGTGATGGCGGACTTGTCCTTGGGATCCAGGCCGTTGTCGCCCTCGAAGCGGGGCTTCAGGTCCTTCCAGCGGTCCCAGCCTTCCTTCATCCGCCACATCTTGACTTCCGTCTGCTTGACGTCGGAGTCCTTCTGCCAGTCAGGCAGGTAGTCATACACTTTGGTGAAGCTCTCGCTTGCGATAGCTTCCATCACGCCGTCGCCAATGGGCTGGGGTTCGGCTGTGCCGCCGCTGCCGCCGCAGCCAAACGCCACGAGGGCCAAAAGCATCAACGGTAGAATCTTGAAAAACGTCTTTGGGGTCATGTGTTCTTCCTCTTCGTATCCTTGGGTTGTCTTGCTGTGAGCGAGCTCTCTAGCGATCCGACTCCTTTTGCCGGGCCGCCTGAAGTTCGCGCAGGATGCTAGGGGAAACATCAAATTTCCAGACCCCATCAACTTTCCTCCAGAAATACCTGGCGGGGTCGCCTGCCAACAGCACCACCGTCGCGGTTTCCCCCTCAATGTGGACTTCTTTCACATTTGTCCGGGTAAACAGCTTGCGGGTGTTTTCCGCCTCAACAGGGGTGGCCTTGCGAGTGATCTTCCAGGCGAAATAGGCCTGCGGCGTCATTGTCTCGGCGTCGGCCGGCAGGTCCGCCAGCACGGCCTTGATCCGTTCGCGCTCGGCTGTGGGCGTAAGCGCGTCCGGGTCCAGGGCGGCCTTGCTCTGCTTGACGGTGTCCCGCACCCCGCGCGGGGCCAGCAACTCGCGCCGGTACAGGTCCTGCATGTCCGGCGACGACAGATCCCACAGCGCCGCGGTGTCCGGCCTGGCCACGCCCTCGGCCCAGGCCTGCATGGCCTGCAGCACGGCTTCCTGTTCCGGCGTGAACTCGGGCTTGGACGTACAGCCGGCCAGCAGCAAGAGGGCAAGCAGGGCAACAGAGAGGACTTTCACAACGGGCTCCAGCGAGAGGGGGCCGGGGGCAGAATTAAAGCAAGGACGAGCCGTAACTCCAAACCAGCTACGACTTGGTTTCTGCGGCCTTGCGCTGCTTTGCCTTGTGCCATTTCAGGTAGGCCTCAATGTAATGGTCAATGTAGCCCGCCAGCACCGAGTCCACATCGCCTGTCTCGACATCCGTGCGGGCGTCCTTGACCATCCGGTAGGGGTTCAGCACGTAGTTGCGGATCTGGTGGCCGAAGCTGACCTCGCCTTTGGCGCCGTACAGCTTGGCCAGCTCCGCGTCGCGCTTGGCGCGCTCGATCTGGTAGAGCTTGGCCTTGAGCATCTCCAGGGCAATGGCGCGGTTCTGGTGCTGGCTGCGCTCCGAGCTGCAGCGCACGACGACGCCCGTGGGCAGGTGGGTGATGCGCACGGCGGTTTCCACCTTGTTGACGTTCTGGCCGCCCTTGCCGCCTGAGCGGGCAAAGGAAAGCTCGATGTCCTGTTCCTTGATCTCGACTTCAATGTCCGAGGCCAGGCGCTCGGGCATCACGTCCACGCTGGCAAAGGCGGTCTGGCGCTTGCCCGCGGCGTTGAAGGGCGAGATGCGCACCAGGCGGTGCACGCCCACCTCGCCGCGCAACATGCCGGCTGCAAACGCGCCCTTGATGTGCGCCGTGGCGCTGCGGATACCGGCGACTTCGTCTTCCTGGTAATCCACGATGTCGATGTCGTAGTCGTGGCGGCGGGCCCAGCGCATGTACATTTCGAACAGGATGTGGGTCCAGTCGCAGGCGTCGGCGCCGCCCGCTCCGGCCTGCACCGATAGATAGCAGCCGCCGTCGTCGCCGGGCTCATTGAGCAGGGACTGGGTTTCGATCTGGTCGTAGATGGCCTCGGCCTTCTTCAGCTCGGCCTCGGCCTCGTTGAAGGTGGCTTCGTCGGCGACTTCCTGGGCCAGGTCCAGCATGGCCTTCAAGTCGCCGAGTTGGCGGTCGAGCTTGCGCAGGGGCTCCACAATGGCGCGCAGCGTCTGGGCTTGCGCCACCGTGTTCTGGGCCGACTCCTGGTTGGACCAGAAGTCGTCGGCGTTCATGCGCGTTTCGACTTGGGCGAGCTTGACCTGCAGTGCGGCGTAGTCAAAGACTCACCTGGAGCTTGTGGGCACGCTCGGCTAGCTGGGAGTGCTTCAGGAACAAGTCTTCGCGCATGGTCTGCACCTTGTGAGGGCGAGGAGTGTAGCGGCAAGCCGCGCCCTGTCACGGGGCTGGCGCGCAGTCCCCGCTACTTCTTCCAGCGCAATACCGGCACCGGCTGGTCAAACCCCTTGGCCTGGGCCTGCTCCAGGGCGCTCTTCCAGCCGGATTCACGCAACGCCGCACAGCCGCCCATGCCATCGGCCAGCGACTTGCTGACCACGATGTCGCCGCCCTCGGACAGGTGCTGCACCCGGGCGGCCAGGTTGACGGTAGTCCCGAAGTAGTCGAGCCGGTCATTCAGGGTCACGGCAATGCAGGGGCCGTTGTGCAGGCCGATCTTCAGGCGTGCGCCGGTGTCGTGGCCGTGCTCTCGCACATAGGCGTCCGTGCGCTGGTGCAGCTCGGCGGCGGCCAGCAGGGCATTCTGCGGCTTCGTGAACACCGCCATGATGGCGTCGCCAATGGTCTTGACGATGGCGCCCCCGTGCAGCGCCACAATCTCGTGCAGCACATCAAAGTGCGTGCGCACCAGGGCGAATGCCCTGGCATCGCCCAGGGAGTTGTACATGGCTGTGCTGCCCACCAGGTCGGTGAACAAAATGGTGGCCTCTTGCACAGCCAGCTTGATGCCGGGGGCCAGCACCTCGGCGCTGAACAGGTCGCGGAAGCGCTGGTCCGCTACCAGTTCTCCCGCCGACAGAGCGTCACGGGCCCAATCCACGGTCTCCAGCACAGCCAGCACTTTGCGGCTGGAGTCGTTGCTGACCTGCCAGTCGAAGTACGCGCCGGCCGGAATGCGGGCGTCCGCACCCTCGAGGTGATCCTCCTGCACCCGCCAGGCCAGCTGGGCAGGTTCGGCTCCACGGGCCTCAATCCAGCGAAAGGTACTTTCACCGCTGAAGCGTGCCCGGTAGCGACCGGCGGGCAGGCGCAGCCGGGCCTGGTGGGTTTCACCCGGCTGCAGCAGTTTCTGGTAGACCACGTGGGGCGTGCTCCCGGGGCCGCCCAGGCAATAGTGGTGCTCCGGGACTTCGCGCACCTGGGGGTGAGGGGTGAACACCGCCTCCAGGCTGCGGTCGAGGTCCACGTCAAAGTCAATGTTGCAGGCGGGGCAGAAGGCGCGCTCGCGAACCTCCGATAGCGAGGCCAGGTTCTGCTTGTCGCCCCTGCAATGGGGGCAGATCACATCCCAGCGCATCTTCAGCAGGCCGGCCTTGGTGGCGGCCAGGAACACGTTCAGCGTCTCGGGGCGCGGCGCACTCCAGCGCGCGGCAAAGGTCCACGGCTGCATGCGGCGCAGCTCTTCGTCGGGCAGGCTGGAGATCGCGTCGGCCAGGCGCGGCAGCAACGGCGTGTCCAGCAACTCGCGGGTCCGGTTGGCGAACTCCTGCACGCGGTGGGGGACGCCGGGAGCGGGGCGCAGGTCCAGCTCGCTCATGGCCAGCGGCTTGTCCAGAAGCACGCCAGGCGCGGACTCTCCGCCGCCGGCGGCCTTCAGGCGCTGGTTGGCCGCGGCAAACACCCGCTGGTAGGGGCGCACCAGGTCGCGCTTCACGCCGGGGCCGGCCAGCAGCCCCATGATGCCCGTGGGTTCAAACGTGAAGGTCGTGCGCACCGTACAGCCGGTGTCAGGAGCATTCGGGTCGCGCGGGATCAGCTCGCAGGTGTGCCGAAAGGTGCGAAAGGCACCCCGGCTGAAGACGCGCAGCACCTCATACATCTGTTCGTGCACCCAGGTGAAGGGCAGTTCTTCGTACTCAAACATCACGCCCAGCTTGCGCACGCGGCCAAAGCGGCGGCTGGTGCCGTCGGGCTGGGGTTCGTCGCGGTAGGTAATGGCCGGCACGCCGATGGCACCGTCCAGCAGGTCGGTGTCGGAAACGACGCGCCAGACCTCGGCCAGCGGGGCGTCAAAGGAGACGTCAAAGCCGTAGCTGGGCATGGGGTTGACCTACATCGTGCCCGCGCTTGCCCGTCGCGGCCTAAAGGAAGTTCATTGCCACCAGGTCCTTCAGCGCCACGTGCCCCAGCAGGCGCCCCGCCTCATCCACCACCGGCAACTCGCCGATGCGCTTGTCCTGCATCAGCCGCACCGCCTCAGGCGCCAGCCGGCTGCCCGTGATGCTGAGGCAGGGGCTGGTCATCACGTCGCGAACGGGGTGCGAAAGCAGGTTGTCGTCCTCGACGTGCCGGCGCAGGTCGCCGTCCGTGAACACGCCGCGTAGCAGGCCGCCCTCCACCACAAAGGCCGCCCCGGTTTTTTGCTGCGTGATGGCATGCAGCACTTCCTTGACACCCGCCGAGGCCTCCACAACCGCGGTGTCGCCCAGCCCTCGCATGATCTCGTGGATCTTCATCAGGCTGCGACCCAGGGCGCCGCCGGGGTGGAACTGGGCGTAGTCCTCGCGGCTGAAGCTGCGTGCCTTCATGACTGCCAGGGCGAGGGCGTCGCCCAGGGCCAGCATGGCCGTGGTGCTGACGCTGGGGGCCATGCCGATGGGACAGGCCTCGGGCGCGCTGGGCATGCGCAGCAGCACGTCGGAGTGACGCGCCAGGGAGGACTCGGGCTTCGAGGTCACGCCCACCAAGGGGCAGCCGATGCGCTTGACCAGCGGCAACAGCCGCGTCACCTCTTCGCTTTCGCCGCTGTTGGAAAGTGCCACCACCACATCGTGGGCCCGCAGGCGGCCCAGGTCGCCGTGCACAGCCTCAGAGGGGTGCAGTGCGAAGCTGGGCGTGCCGGTGCTGGCCAGCGTGGCGCTGATCTTCTGGCCGATCAGCCAGGGCTTGCCAACGCCGGTAATGACGACATGGCCGCTGCAACGACGCAGCAGCTCAACGGCGCGGTCGAAATGCTCGTCCAGCAGGCCCGCCAGCGCCTGCAGCGCGGCAGCCTCCTGATTGACGACGTTGCGGCCAAACTCGCGGATCTCAGTCATCGCGGCTCCCGGCTGGATTATGCCTTGCAGCGCGCCGAAAACAGCAGGACCGCTCCCGGAGGAGCGGTCCATCTATGTGGAGAGAGACTACTTGCCGCGCTTGGAGCCGTACTTGCTGCGGCTTTGCTTGCGGCCGTCCACGCCCTGGGTGTCCAGGGCGCCACGGACGATGTGGTAACGCACGCCGGGCAGGTCGCGCACGCGACCGCCACGGATCAGCACAATGTTGTGCTCCTGCAGGTTGTGGCCTTCGCCGGGGATGTAGGCGGTCACCTCGCGCTGGTTGGAGAGGCGAACGCGGGCAATCTTGCGCAGCGCCGAGTTCGGCTTCTTGGGCGTCGTGGTCTTGACCAGCAGGCACACGCCGCGCTTGAACTGGCACGCGTCCAGGGCGGGCGACTTGCTCTTGTAGTTCTTCTTGCGGCGACCCTTGCGGGCGAGCTGATTCACTGTGGGCATCTGGCGTTCCTGTCTGCTTCGTTAGAGGGCGCAAAGTGTACTAATCCATCCCGGCTTGCAAGGGGGCAGCCTCGCTTTGCCGGGTGGCGGGGCGGATGATCCGCCCCGCCCCGGCATTTCTGCAGGCTAGGCCGCGCCGGTTTTGACCTCTTCCTCGTTGGCTGGAACCTCGGAACCGGCCTTGGACAGTTCCACGTCGTGGTATGAGGAGTAGCCGCTGCCGGCCGGGATGCGGTGGCCGAGGATGATGTTCTCCTTCAGGCCCAGCAGCAGGTCGCGACGGCCGCTGATGGCAGCCTCCGTGAGCACCTTGGTGGTCTCCTGGAAGCTGGCCGAACTCAGGAAGCTGTCGCTCTGCAGGCTGGCCTTGGTAATGCCCAGCAGCAGGGCCTTGTAAGTGGCAGGCTTGCCGCCCTGGTCGGTGACCTTGGCGTTCTCGATCTTGACCGCCATGCGGTCCACCACCGAGCCGCGCAGGAACGAGGTGTTGCCCTCGTTGCTGACGCGGACCTTGCGCAGCATCTGCGCCAGGATGATCTCGATGTGCTTGTCGTTGATGGTCACGTTCTGGCTGCGGTACACCTTCTGCACCTCGGCCAGCAGGTAGTCCTGGACGGCCTCCTTGCCCTGGATGTCCAGGACGTCGTGGGGCACGCGGGCGCCTTCGGTCAGGGGCTCGCCGGCCTTCACGCGGTCGCCGTTGCGCACCTTGACCGCCATGCGGGCGGGGATGGCGTGCTCGACGATTTCGCCGGCCTCGGTGCGCACCATGACGGTGCGCTTGCCGCGGCGCTTGTCCTCGGACAGCTCCACGATGCCGTCCACGCGGGTGATGATGGCGGGCTCCTTGGGCTTGCGGGCCTCCAGCAGCTCCGTCACGCGGGGCAGGCCGCCGGTGATGTCCTGCGTACCGCCGATTTCACGCACGTTCTTGGCCAGCACCTCGCCGGCGCGGACCTTCTGGCCGTCTTCCACCACGATGGTGGCCTTCTCCGAGAGCGGGTAATACGCGATGACCTCGCCCTTGTTGTTCTGGATGCGGATCTGCGGGTGCAGGTCGCCCTTGTGCTCAATGACGACACGCTGCTTGCCGCCCTTGTCGCCGCTGTCTTCGTCCTTGAAGGTGCGGCCCTCGATCAGGTCGTCATAGGCAATGCGGCCGTCGTGCTCGGCGATGATGGGTGTGGTGTGCGGGTCCCACTCGCACAGGCTGGAGCCCGGCTTGGTGATCTTGTCGCCATCGTCGAAGTTCAGGGTGGCACCCAGCGGGATCTGGAAGGTGTCTACGACCTTCTCATCCTTGTCCAGGATCTTCACCTCGCCCTTGCTGCTGGTGACGATGCTCTTGCCCTCGGGGTTCTTCACGATGCGCAGGGTGTCGCCGTACTTCACCACGCCGGCGCGGGTAACCTTGATTTCCTTGTCGGCGCTGCTGCGGGTCACCGTGCCGCCGAGGTGGAAGGTGCGCATGGTGAGCTGCGTGCCGGGCTCGCCGATGGACTGGGCGGCAATGATGCCCACCGCCAGGCCCATCTCGACCAGCTCGTCACGCGACAAGTCGGCCCCGTAGCAAAGCTGGCAGGTGCCGTACTCGGCCTCGCAGGTCAGCGTGCTGCGCACCCGGATCTTCTTGAGGCCCAGTTCCTCGATGGCCTTGGCCTTCTCGGTGGTGAGCAACTCGTTGCGCCGGGCGACCACTTCCTTGGTCTGGGGGTGGCGGATGTCGTCGCAGACCACGCGGCCGCGCAGGGACTCGGCCAGCGAGACCTCGATCTTCTCGCCCTTGCTGATGGCCTGCTTGTCCACGCCCTGGTCGGTGCCGCAGTCGTGCATGGCGATGGTCACGGTCTGCGCCACGTCAGCCAGCTTGCGGGTCAGGTAACCCGAGTCGGCGGTCTTCAGGGCCGTGTCAGCCAGGCCCTTGCGCGCGCCGTGGGTGGACGAGAAGTACTCAAGAACCTTCAGGCCTTCACGGAAGTTGGCCTTGATGGGTGTCTCGATGATCTCGCCGCCCGGTTTGGCCATCAGGCCGCGCATGCCGGCCAGCTGGCGAACCTGCTCGGTGCTGCCGCGCGCGCCGCTGGTCACCATCATGAAAATGGGGTTCAAGTACGGCTTGCCCTCGCGGGTGTCGTGCTTGAGCACCTCCATCATGGCGCGGCCGATTTCCTCGCGGGCGTGCGTCCACTCGTCAATCACGTGGTTGCGGCGTTCGCGGTCGGTGATCACGCCCTGCCGGTAGCGCCGGTCGTACTCGTCCACCTTCTTCTGCGACCGGGCCAGCATCTCTTCCTTGCTCTCCGGCGAGCGCATGTCGTCCTTGCCGATGCTGCAGCCGGCGCGGGTGGCACTCTTGAAGCCGAACTCCTTGATTTCGTCCAGCAGCTTCAAGGTGGCCAGGCGGCCCAGCCGCTTGTAGCAGTGGGCAATCACCGCAGACACCTGCTTCTTGCCGATGCCGTAGTTGAAGTAAGGCATGCCCGGCGGGAGAATATCATTGAACAGGATGCGGCCCGGCGTGGTCTCCACCATGAAGTTGCGGGCTACCTCGGCGGCGTCCGCCACCCAGTCCGCGTAGCGGTACTCCGAGGCAAACGTCTCCGCGGGCGTGGGCAGCGTCCAGTCGACGGTGGGCGTCTCCTTGTGCCCGGTGAGCACGTTGCCCTTGTCGTCGTAAACCACCTTGTGGCAGGGCAGCAACACCTTGATCTTGGCGTGCGTGCCCAGCTTGCCGTGGCTGTAGGCGCTGATGACGTCTTCCGGGCTGCTGAACCACTTGCCCTCGCCCTTCTCCTGGGCGTTGTCGGCGGTCATGTAGTACAGGCCCAGTACCATGTCCTGGCTGGGGGTGATGATGGGGTTGCCGTGGGCCGGGCTGAACACGTTGTGAATGCTCAGCATCAGCGTGTGGGCTTCAATCTGCGCCTCAAACGACAGGGGCAGGTGCACCGCCATCTGGTCGCCGTCGAAGTCGGCGTTGAAGCCGCCGCACACCAGCGGGTGAATCTTCAGGGCGTTGCCTTCCACCAGCACGGGTTCAAACGCCTGGATACCCATGCGGTGCAGGGTGGGGGCGCGGTTCAGCAGCACGGGGTGCTTGAAGATCACCTCTTCCAGGATGTCCCACACTTCCTCGTCGCGGCGTTCCAGCATCTTCTTGGCCGACTTGATCGTGTCAGCCAGGCCCAGCTCGCGCAGGCGCCGGATGATGAACGGCTGGTACAGCTCCAAGGCGATCTTCTTGGGCAGGCCGCACTGGTGGATCTTGAGTTCCGGCTCCACCACGATGACCGAGCGCGCCGAGTAATCCACGCGCTTGCCCAGCAGGTTCTCGCGGAAGCGGCCCTGCTTGCCCTTGATCATGTCCGTCAGGGACTTCAGGGGCCGGTTGCGGCTGCCCAGCACCGGGCGGCGGCAGCGGCTGTTGTCGAAGAGCGCATCGGCCGACTGCTGCAGCATGCGCTTCTCGTTGCGGATGATCACCTCAGGAGCGTTGAGATCAATCAGCTTCTTGAGGCGGTTATTGCGGTTGATCAGGCGGCGGTACAGGTCATTCAGGTCGCTGGTGGCGAAATTGCCGCTCTCCAGCTGCACCAGGGGGCGCAAGTCCGGCGGAATCACCGGAACCACATCCAGAACCATCCACTCGGGACGGTTGCCGGACTCCTTGAACGACTCCACAGTCTTCAGGCGCTTGATCAGGTCCTTCTGCTTCTGCTTGCTGTTGGTCTCGGAAAGCTCGCGGCGCAGCTCGGCCGAGAGCTCCTCCAGGTTGTGAAGCACCAGCAGGTCACGCAGGGCTTCCGCACCCATGGCAGCCTTGAACTGGTCGCCGTACTGGCCCTTCATCTCGCGGAACTTCTCCTCGTTGATCAGGTCCTTGACCTTGAGGTCCGAGGGGCCGGGGTTCACGACAATGTAGTCCTGGAAGTAGATCACCCGCTCCAGGGCTGAGGCCTTCACGTTAAGCAGGGCGCCGATGCGCGACGGCATGGCCTTGAAGAACCAGATATGGGCCACCGGGGCCGCCAGGCTGATGTGGCCCATGCGCTTGCGGCGCACCTTGCTGGTGGTGACCTTCACGCCGCAGCGTTCACAGACGATGCCCTTGTACTTGATGCCCTTGTACTTGCCGCAGAAGCACTCGTAGTCCTTCTCGGGCCCGAAGATCTTCTCGCAGAACAGCCCGTCCTTCTCGGGGCGGTAGGTGCGGTAGTTGATCGTCTCGGGCTTCTTCACCTCGCCGTAGCTCCACGAGCGGATGTCATCGGGGCTGGCCAGGTTGATGCCGACGGAAGCGATCTCGTTGATTTTGTCGTACAGAGAATCTGCCATGGATGGCGTCCTTGTGCTCGGCGCGCCGAGGCGCGCGTCTCGTTCAAGTCAGGTGCTTCTCCTGCCGCTCCACTTCCCTGCCGGGCGTTACTCCTTGACCAGGTCCGAGACCTGGGTGCCGTCCGGGCGGTACAGGGCAACGTTCAGGGCCAGGCCCTTGATCTCGTTGACCAGCACGTCAAACGAGACCGGCGTGCCGGGCTCCAGGACGTTTTCGCCCTTGACCATGCTCTCGTAGATCTTGGTGCGGCCTTCCACGTCGTCAGACTTCACCGTCAGCAGCTCCTGCAGCACGTTGGACGCGCCGTAGGCTTCCAGGGCCCACACTTCCATTTCGCCGAAGCGCTGGCCGCCTGAACGGGCTTTGCCGCCCAGGGGCTGCTGGGTGATCAGGCTGTAGGGGCCGGTGGCTCTGGCGTGCACCTTGTCGTCCACCAGGTGGTGCAGCTTCATCATGTACATGTAGCCCACCGCCACCTTCTGCTCGAAGGCCTGGCCGGTGCGGCCGTCATGCAGCACGCGCTTGCCGTCCACGTCCAGACCGGATTCCTTGAGCATGGCGGTGATGTCGCTTTCGGTGGCGCCGTTGAACACCGGCGTCACGGCGCGGAAGCCCATCTTGCGGGCGGCAGCGCCCAGGTGCAGCTCGAAGAGCTGGCCCACGTTCATGCGCGAAGGCACGCCCAGGGGGTTCAGCACCATCTGCACCGAGGTGCCGTCCTCCAGGACCGGCATGTCTTCCACTGTCAGGATCTTGCTCACCACGCCCTTGTTGCCGTGGCGGCCGGCGAACTTGTCGCCCACGGAAAGCTGGCGTTTGGTGGCCAGTTCAACGCGCACCTTCTCCAGCACGCCGGTGGGCAGCTCATCACCGCGCGACAGCTTCTGCAGCGTGCGGTTCAGCTTCTGCTCGGCGCTGCGGACCTTCTTGCGGCAACGGCTGATGGCCTCTTCCACGGGGCGCACCGAGCGCCCGCTGGCGCCGAAGGCCTCGACGGAGAGGTTCTGCAGGGCCTCCGCGATTTCCTCCTGCGTCATGGAGGCCCGTTCCTCGTCGCTCAGGACGGGCTTCAGGGCCTTCTTGCCGCTGCGGGGCTTCTCGCCCAAGGCCTCTTCCAGCTCCTGCACCAGCACGCGAAGCTGGTCGCGGGCTTCCGCCAGGTAGGTCTCGCTGGCCTGCTTCTGCTCGATCTTGACCTGCTTCTTCTCTTCCTCTGACTGCGCGATGCGCTTGGAGAAGCGCTCGGTCTTGATGACCACGCCGTTGCTGCCGGCGGGCACCTCAAGCGAGTCGTTCTTCACGTCCTCGCCGGCCTTGCCGAAGATCGCGTACAGCAGCTTCTCTTCGGGGGTGAGTTCCGACTTGCTCTTGGGAGCCACCTTGCCCACCAGGATGTCGCCGGGGCCCACCTTGGTGCCCACGCGGATCACGCCGCCTTCGTCCAGGTTCTTGCGCTGGCGCTCGCCCACGTGGGGGATTTCCGGCGTGAACTCTTCGCGGCCCAGCTTGGTCTCGCGGATTTCAATCTCGAACTCCTCGATGTGGATCGAGGTGAACACGTCGCGGTGCAGCAGCTCTTCAGAGACCAGGATGGCGTCCTCGAAGTTGTAGCCGTCCCAGGGCATGAAGGCGAGCAGGATGTTGCGGCCCAGGGCCAGTTCGCCGAAGTGCGTGGCGGCACCGTCGGCGATGATCTGCCCCTTCTTCACGTGGTCGCCTTCCTTGATGATCGGCATCTGGTTCAGGCACGTGCGCTCGTTCAGGCCCACGAACTTGCGCAGCGTGTAGATCTCGTCGCCGATGATGATTTCGCGGCTGTCCACGTAG
>JADLBZ010000317.1 GCA_020847415.1 Planctomycetota bacterium | reverse complement strand
CCGGCTCGCTGCATGTAACAGCCGTACTGGCTGATGGCACCCCAATCAAAGATGCCGTCCTTTGCCTGTACCCGAAGCGTTACGTTCGGTGGGACGAGCCGGAACTCGCCCGGCGCACCAACCAAGGACCTGGGTGGGCGTGGTCCGATGACGGCGGCACGATTTGCATGCGGGAGGCCCCTGCCGGCGGTTATCCGGTCTTGCTGGACGCACCGGGTATGCAGCCCCGCGAGTTCATTGTTTCAGTTCAACCGGGCCAGCAAGTCGACCTGGGACGCGTCGTGCTGGAACCGGCGGACGGCGAGGTCCGCGTGCAAGTGATCGGGGCAGACGAAGAGGTGTGTTACTATGTTTGCCTGCTTCCACCCGGCCACAACCCCTCTCACGAGCAAAGTTGGAGGTCCGGCGACCCGGACACTGTGTTCAAGCCAGTCCCTCGAAGAGAGTACTGGATCTGTCTGCAGAGACAAGACGACAAGTCGGGCGAGGTAGTATCGGTCATTGTCGACTTCTCGGACGGCGTTGCCCGGCAAGTCGTGACGCTCGACGCGCGCCGAATCGGGCAGGAATGAACGCCGCCACGGCGGCCCCGCGCTATTCCGGGCGCTTCAGGTTGTACTCGACGATCTTGCGGTCCAGCGTGGGGCGCGAGATGCCCAGCAGGGCGCTGCATTCTTTCTTGTTCCAGCCCGTCTGGCGCAGCACGCGCTCAATGTGCCGGGCTTCCATGCCCGCCAGCGACGTATCGCCCTCAGCCGGTGCCTCCACCGGGGCCGCCACGCTCGCCAGCCGCAAGTCGGCCGGCTGTACGGTCTCGCCGTGGGCCGCCACGCAGGCGCGCTTCAGCACCGCGCGCAGCTCTCGCACGTTGCCCGGCCAGGGGTAGTCGCGCAGGCGGGCCAGGGCGGCGGGGTCAATACGGCGAATACTCGTACCAAAGCGCTCGTTGCACTCAGCCACGAAGCGCGTGGCCAGGGGCTCGATCTCCTCGCGGCGGGAGCGCAGGGGCGGCACCTCAATGGTGAACTCGTTGAGGCGGTAGAACAGGTCCTCACGGAAGCGGCCGTCGCCCAGCAGGCGGTCCAGGGGCCGGTTGGTGGCGGCAATGATGCGCACGTCGGCGTGCAGGGTCTCTTCGCCGCCCACACGCTCGAACTGCTTGTACTCAAAGGCGCGCAGCACCTTGGCCTGGGCCGTGGGCGACATGTCGCCGATCTCGTCCAGGAACAGCGTGCCCCCGTCGGCCTGTTCAAACTTGCCCTTGCGCAGCCGGTCGGATGACGTGTAGGCGCCCTTCTCGCTGCCGAACAGCTCGGCCTCGAGCAGGGTATCGGGGATGGCGCTGCAGTTCACGCTCACAAACGGGCGCTGCGCCCGGCGCGAGGCGTTGTGCACCGCCTGGGCAATCAGGTTCTTGCCCGTGCCGGTCTCGCCCAGCAGCAGCACGGACACATCTTTGACTGCCGCCGAGGCCGCCAGCCGCAGCGTCTCGCGGAACACCGGGCTGACGCACACCAGCGTGTCAAATGTGACGCCCACGCTGCGGTAGGCGCTGGTAATGGTGGGCTGTTCCGGGTCGGCCATGGATACGTGATCGCCTTGCGCGGTGTTGCGTTCGTGAGCGCCTCTGTTGTAGTGATTCACATGTCGGCACGCAATGTTTGCACGCTGGTGTTGCTGCTCTGCCTGGGTGCCGCCGCGGCCCGCGCAGAAGAGCCCCGCAAGGCGGTGGTCCTGGGCATTGACGCCCTGGACAAGCGCCTGATGGACCAGTGGATGGCCGAGGGCCGCCTGCCCAACTTCAAGCGCCTCGCGGAACAGGGCCATTACTCGGCCCTGGAGACCAGCTACCCGCCCATGAGCCCCGCAGCATGGTCCACCATGACCACGGGCCTGAACCCCGGCAAGACCGGCATCTTCGGCTTCATCCGCCGCAAAGAAGGCAGCTACGAGCCCGAACTGGCCCTGGTTGCCGCCAATGAGCAGCCGGTGCTGGGCGGCAACCCCGCCAACCGCGCCGCCATGGCACTGCTGGGCGCGTTTGCGGCCTTTGCGCTGTTCCTGCTGCCGGGTCGCCTGCTGCGCAAGCGCAGCCTGGGCGCACTACTGCCGGCCTGCGTGGCGGTTGGGCTGGCCCTGCTGGCCCCGGTACCCATGGCGGCGGATGGGCCCTTTGCCCTGGGCGCCTTGGGCGGGCTTGTGCTGGGCGCGGCGGTGTTTGCCCTTCTGGCGGCTGTGGGGCGACTGGGGCCGCGCACCTGGGTGGTGCCTGTGCTGGCCCTGGCCACGGGGGCCTTCGGCCTGCTGAACCGCCTGCCGGAGACCATGCCCTTTCCGCGTACCAACCGCAGCGGGGACACCTTCTGGTCCATGGCAGACCGCCACGGCTTGCGCTGCAAGGTGCTGGGCGCGCCGGTGTCTTGGCCCGCCCACGAGGACCTGCTGCAAAGCAGCATGAACACCGGCCTGGCCACTCCCGACGCCATGGCCAGCTTCCATACCTACACGCTATTCACCGAGCCCCACCACGAGCTGGCGGGCAGCATCACCGAGATGTCCGGCCGCGTGGAGCGCCTGGTATTCGAGGGCGATGTCGCCCCGGCTGTGCTGCAGGGGCCGCCGGCGCGCTTTGACCACGCCCGCTGGCGCGCCTGGGAGCACGGTGACGCCGCCCGCATGCCCCGCGAGGAGATTCCCTTCACCATCACCCGCGCAGCCGATGGCGGCGTGGACCTGCGTTTCACGGCCCGCGACGTGGTCGAAGAAAGCGAAGTGCACCTCAAGCCCGGTGAGTGGAAGAAGCACCTGCGCGTGCGCTTTGACCTGGGCGGGCTGGTCTGGTTCCACGGCACAGTCAGCTTCAAGTTGCTGGCGGGCGGGCAACAGGTGCGCCTTTACGCCACGCCGGTGATGCTGGACGCCGCCGAGCAACTGCCCCCATTTGCCGTGACCCAGCCCATCAGCTTCGGCCCGTGGCTGGTGGAACACTTCGGGCAGTTCCAGACGCTGGGCTGGGCCGAGGCCACCAGCGCCCTGAACGACGGCGTGATTGATGACTGGACCTTCGTCGAGACCTGCTTCCAGAGCTTTGACGAGCGCAGCACCCAGTTGCTGGGCCTGCTTGACCAGCCGGAAAGCTGGGACCTGCTGGCGGTCTTCACCTACGACATGGACCGCATCTGCCACATGATGTGGCGGCACATGGACGCGGCCCACCCGGCCCACGATCCCACCGCCCCGCCGCGCCTGCGCCACGCCATTCGAGACTTCTATGAGCGTTACGACGCGCTGCTGGGCAAGGTACTGGAGCGCCTGCCCCGGGGTGCCTTGCTGCTGCTGTGCAGCGACCACGGCTTTGCGCCGTTCTATCGCTCGGTCAACGTGAACCGATGGCTGATCGATCAGGGCTACCTGGTGCTCAAGCGTGACACCGGCAAAGTGACCATGGAGCACCTGTTTGATAACCGGGCCGGCTATTACGAGCCCTACGACTGGTCGCGCACCCGGGCCTACGCCCTGGGCCTGAACACTATTTACCTGAACCTGCGCCGTCGCGAGCCCCAGGGCGTGGTCGAGCCCGGCGCCGAGGCCGAGAAGCTGCGCAACCAGATCATGGACAAGCTGCGCGCCCTGCGCGACGACCCCGCCCACGGCGGCAAGCCCGTGTTTCACGGCGTTTGGCGGCGCGAAGAGGTGTGGCAAGGCCCCCGCATCGGCGAAGCCGGCGACATCCTGCTGGGCTACGACTGGGGCTATCGGGTGAGCTGGCAGACTACCCTGGGCGGCGCCAACGAGCCGGTCATTGCCGACAACCTGAAGAACTGGTCCGGGGACCACTGCAGCTTCGACCCGGCCCTGGTGCCCGGCGTGGTGCTGTGCAACCGGCCGCTGGCAGCACCCCGGTTGCGGCTGGTGGATGCGGGCCTGACGGTGCTGGAGTATTTCGGCGTGCCCCTGCCCGCCGGGCGCAACCCGCACGACGGCAAGCCCTGGGCCGTGAAATAGCCGCATTTGTGCTTGCGTACAGCCGCGCCGGAGCGCAACTTCGGCCCGTTCTGTGTCCAGCAAGAGCAGACAGGCAGGAGGCGACCATGAGCGACGGCGAACAGAAGACAATCAACTTCCGCACCAGCCCGGAGTTCGTGAAGCAGTACCGTGCCCTGGACCAGCGCGCAGAAACGCTCTCGGCGCAGGAGAAGGCGCACATCCAGGCCGGGGACGCCGCCAACGCGGGCAAGACCGCCGCCGAGTACTCGACCCTGGTCAACGAGATCCGCGACCTGATCTACGACGAGATGGAACGCCACTGGGGTGCCCGCCTGCTGGAAGACAACACGCTGCCCGAGGTGCCGGACGACTGGACCATGTGGGTCTCGGGCCGGCTGATGCGCGTGGTCTATCACGGCCGCGAGGTCTTCGAGGACCGATAGCGCACGGACCCGGGGCTCGGCCTTGGCGAATGCCGCCGAGGTGTCATGGCCGCCCGGGCCCGCCACCCCTGCACACGTCACGCAGACACGGGCGGTCTGAAGCAGGTTGACCGCCGGACGTCACTTCTTGGGCCAGTTGATGCGCCACTCGGTGCCCATGTTGTCGTCGGTGACGATGCCCATGCCCTCTGTGCGGGCCAGGATGCTGCTGCGCGTCTCCATGCCCCACCAGGGCGGATTCGCGTCAGCCAGGCTGTCAATCATGCCCAGCAGCTTGGCCAGTTTCTCGGCATGGCGCGGCTGGGACGGGTCCAGCACCGGATGTGCCTCGATGCGGTAGTCAAGCAAGACCTGCTCCCAGCGGGCGCGATCGGGCAGCAGCGGAGAATCACTCACCACCACGCTGTTGATGACCCTCACCACATGCGGAAACACCGTGCAGGCCGTGCGCTGCACCTCGGGCGAGTCCGTGGTGTTGTACAGGGCCACCCCGCCCGGCTTCAGGTGCTTGCGCATCAGTTGCAGGAACTCCACCGAGAGCAGGTTGGTGATGTGCGCCCGCCAGTGCCAGGTGGTGTTCATGACGATGGCGTCAAAGCGCTCGTCCGGGTTGCGGTTCAGCCAGCGGCGCCCGTCATCAATGACGATCTCGACCTTGGGGTTGTCCAGCAGGCCGGCCACCTCTTCGTGTTGCCGGATCAACTCAAGGTAGCCGGGGCTGATCTCAACCACCGTCATGTGCTCCAGGTGCGGGTGATAAGCCATCACCTGGGCCCACGAGCCCGAGGCCAGGCCGATCATCAGCACCCGCGCGGGCCGGGGGTGGAAGGCCGACACGGAAAACGGCCGGGCAATCATGTTGCGATCGTCCACCAGGTCCACGCTGAAGACGCCGTCGTACATGCCGCCGCCGTATACCACGCCGTCCTGGGTCACGTTGATCACCCCGCTGCGGCTTTCCACCACCGAGGCAAACTCCGAGCGCGGGTCGCGGTCCTGGGCTGTTCCCTGGCGGTGCGGCAGCAGCAGGTTCTCGTACAGCCGGCTGAACAGCGGCCCGTAAAGGGCCAGCACCAGCACAGCCGCCCCGCCGGCCAGCGCCAGCGCCTTGGTGGGGAGCCTGCCCGGCTGGCGCGCAGCCACGGCCAGCAACGCGGCGGTTGCCGTTCCCAGCAGGGCCAGCAGCAGGGTGATCTGGCCCGTGCCCAGGTGCTGCATGAGTACAAAGCCGGTCAACAGGCTGCCCGCGCCCGAGCCGATGATGTTGGAAAGGTACAGGTAGCTCAGGCCCGAGCCGGCGCGTTCGTCCGGCGTGACGCCGAAGTGGCAGATCAACGGGAAGGTGGCCCCCAGCAGCCCGGCCGCGACAGCCACGACGGGCAACAGGAACGGGTACGGCAGCACCGTCAGCAGCCAGCCGCTGACCGGCGCCACCAGGAAGCCGGCCAGGTTCGCAGCCAGCACGAACAGGACCAAAGCCCGCAAGTGGCGATCCGTGGGCTCGGTGTCGCAGAAGCGCCGGGCAAACAGCGAGCCCAGCGCGATACCCAGCAGGAAGGCGCCCAGCAACGAGGCAAAGGCCATGGCGTGGCCGCCCGTGGCCAGGCTGTGCACGCGGAACCAGAGGATTTCGTAGCTGAGGGAGATGTAGCCGGTGACGCCCACCAGGACTGCCGCCAGCCAGAACCGGGCCCGGCGCTGCGGGGAGGTTGGGGCGTTCAGGCTTGCTGCAGCAACCGGCGCTTCTGCTTTTGCCCGTTTGCGGGGCGCCACGAGAAACGCGCTTGCTGCCACGCACACGTTCAGCAGGCAGGCAAACTGCACGGCGCCGCGCATGCCCAGCGCGCGCATCAGCACCAGGGCCACGGCAAAGCAGGCCGCCGCCGAGCCCAGGGTGTTCACGAAGTACAGCAGGCCCACGCTGCGGCCCACGTTGCGGGTGCTGGCCACCAGGTGCGTGACCAGGATGGGCAGGGTGGCCCCCATCAGCACGGTGGGCAGCAGCACCAGGGCAAAGGTCAGCAGGCCCGTGGCGACCAGGCCGGCGCCCAGAGTGGCTTCCCCCACTGCGTGGAACAGGTCCAGCGAGAAGTAGCCGAAGACGCCGATGGCCAGCTCAATCACGCCGAACGCAGGCAACAGCGGCAGGCGCCGGATGCGCGAAAGCGCCCCTCCCGCCAGGCTGCCCAGCCCCAGCCCCAGCATGAAGGCCGAAACCACCACGGTGACGCTCTCGACGTTGATGCCGTAAATGGCGAACAGGCTGCGCTGCCAGACAAGCTGGTAGATCAGGGCAGGAAAGCCCGAGCAGAAGAAGATCACGCACAGGGCCACCAGCCCGGACTTGTTGCTGCTGTCAGAGTTCTGCATGGGCAGGAACATGCAAGCGGGGCCCGGCGCCGTAAAGGGCGGCAGGGCGGGAATGCCGTGCTTGACCAGGGCGTTCAATAACTGTACGCTTTGGTTGAAGTTTGAACGAACGGTAGAACCATGCAGGCCGCCGAACGCCGCCAGAAGAAAACCGAGCTCAAGCGCGAGGCCATCCTGCGCAGCGCGGCAGCCGCTTTCCGGCGCAAGGGCTACCACGGCACCAGCATGGAGGACATCAGCGAGGCCCTGCTGATGACCAAGGGCAGCCTCTACTACTACTTCCAGGACAAAGAGGCGATCCTGTTCGCCTGCCACGACTTCAGCCTCGACAAGGTGCTGGCCACCCTGAAGCAGGACCCCGAGGCCAGTGCCTCGCAGCGGCTGGCCAGGATGATTGAAGCCCTGGTGCACGTGATTATTGACGAGCTGGGCGGCTCGGCCCTGGCGCTGGATTTTACCGCGCTGTCGCCCGAGCTGCTGGCCCGCATCATCGCCAAGCGCGACCAGTTTGACCGCGGCATGCGCGCCGTGATCCAGCAGGGCGTGAAGTCCGGCGAGTTCCGCAAAGTGGATGTCAAGCTGGCCAGCTTTGCCGTGCTGGGGGCCATCAACTGGATCAGCAAGTGGTTTCGCCCCGAGGGCGAGCAAACCGCGCACGACATTGCCCGCACCTATTCCGACCTGCTGGTGTCGGCCCTGAAGGCGGGCGAGCTGCCCGCCGCACCCAGGCGCAAGTAACCGGCCCCAACACTGACGCACTCTCACGCAGGAGAACCCATGCAGATTCGCAAGAGCATCGCCACCTGGGACGACTGGACCGACTACTTCAAGGAATGGCAGAAGGACATCGGCGTCAGCATCCCCGAGGCCGAGAACTTCATCATGACGCCGATCTACACCGAGAAGGTGAGCAACGAGATCGAGTTCGGCGACTTCAAGGGCCAACACAAGTGGGAGCGCGTCGGCCAGATTCCCAACCAGCAGATGCGCGATGCCCTGCTGCAGCTGGTGTTCGTGCAGGGTGACACCGAGTTCGCCAGCACCGAGCAGCAGCGCCGCCTGCTGAACAACGTCCCCCACGACTACGACCGCTATGCCGCGGTGCGCATCATGCTGGAAGAGATGCGCCACGGTGTGCAGATGGCCAACGTGCTGGTGCAGCACTTCGGCAGCTCGGGCAAGCTCGAGGCCAAGAAGCTGCTGGAGCGCCGGGCCAGCGAGGCATTCCCCGAGACCAAGAACCCCCGCCTGCTGGGCGCCTTCAATGTGGCGGTGAACAACTGGATTGATTTCTACACCTACACCTGCTTCGTGGACCGCGACGGCAAATTCCAGCTCACCATGCTGGCGCCCTGCGCCTTTGCGCCCCTGGCCCGCAGCGCCGGCCCCATGCTGAAGGAAGAGGCCTTCCACCTGGGCAGCGGCAACGACGGCCTGGTGCGCATCATCAAGGGCGGCAAGGTGCCCGTGCGCATCCTGCAGAAGTACCTGAACAAGTGGATCTCCGTGGCCATGGACCTCTTCGGCAAGGACGAGAGCGGCACCGCCGAGTGGGCCTATGTGTGGAGCCTGAAGTCGCGCTTTGACGAAGACAAGCAGCGTGCCGCCGGCAACACCGCCTTTGACCGCAAGGAGCTGAACCACCACAACCGCATGATTTACTTCGGCGAGTGCCTCGACATCGTCAACCGCCTGAACAGCCTGGTAGCTGCCGGACAGCCGAAACTGACCGTGCCCGACGAGAAGTTCCACCGCGGCATCGGCCGCTTTGCCGGCCAGCCCTACAGCGTCACCGGCCAGTTGCTCAGCGCCGATGAATACAAGAAGCACCTGTTTGAGGTGCTGCCCAACGAGAAGGACGAGGCCGAGCTGGCGTCCATCTTTGCGGACCCGAGCTGGATTGAGGACAAGAAGATCCCGGCGGACCCCTGGGCCTACCAGAAGGCCGTGCGCGCCGGCACCAACGACAAGGCCTGATCCAGCCGGAATGGCACAGGCGGGCATGACCAGGGGACGGGGCAACCCGTCCCCCTTT
>JADLBZ010000316.1 GCA_020847415.1 Planctomycetota bacterium | reverse complement strand
GCCTGCCCGGCCCGCGCGACCGCACGGGCCGGCCGGCGAGCGGCTTCATGCCGCGAGTCGGGCAGTTGCTTTCCGTTGAAGAAGGCGCCTTTGGCGACTTCTTCAACGGCCTGCTAGTGGGCCGCTTTGGCGGGCTTGTACTCGCCCAGCATCTCCTGAAGCTTGGCGATGGCCGTGTGCATGCGGCTCTTCACGGTGCCCACGGGAATATCCATGATCTCGGCGATCTCGTGATAGCGCAGCTCCTCAATCTCCGAGAGCACAAACACCATGCGCTGCTCTTCGGGGAGCTGGTTCAGTGCTGCCATGATGCTGTCGTACAGCTCGCGCCGCTCGATGTCGCTTTCCGGCGGGCGGATGTCGTCCGGCAGCCGGTCCACCAGCCGCGACCCGCTCTCGGAGTCGCCCGTGGTGGCGTTCAGGCTGACGTTTTCCTTCTGCGTGCTGAGAAGGCGGCAGTGGTCAATCCAGTAGTTGCGGGCGATGCGATACAAGAAGGTCGTGAACTTCGCGTTGGGTTCCCAGTTGCGGCCCGACTTGTACACGCGCAGCAGCACTTCCTGGGCAAAATCCTCCGCCAGGCTGCGGTCCCAGCACAGCCGGAAGAAGAAGTTCAGCAGGCCGCGCAGGTGGGTCTCGTAGAGTTCAGTAAACGCGTCCACGTCGCCGCTCTGGAAGCGGCGCATCAACTCGAGATCGCGTTCAGCGTCTCCCACAGGGTCAGTTCCTGACCTGAATAACAGGGGTTTCCAGCATAGCAACGTCGGGAAAGGTCTGAAGGTTCAGTACTTGCGGCTGTTCTGAACATTCGCCCGACAGGGCTGGCAGCGCTAGAGCGGGGCGCTAGCGTGCCGCGCATCACCCTGGAGAGCCGACCATGAAGTTCTTTATCGACACTGCAGACGTCGCCGAGATCAAGGAAGCCCAGTCGCTGGGCATCCTGGACGGCGTCACTACCAACCCTTCGCTGATCAAGAAGAGCGGCCGGCCCTTCAACGATGTCGCCCGCGAGATCTGCAAGCTGGTGCCGGGGCCGGTGAGCCTGGAGGTGACGGCGATTGACTGCGCCGGCATGCTGAAAGAGGCCGAGAAACTGGCCAAGTTCGGCGATAACGTGGTCATCAAGCTGCCCTTGATTCCGGAAGGCCTGAAGGCCTGCAAGAAGCTGACCGAGCAGGGCATCAAGACCAACGTAACCCTTTGCTTCAGCCCGGTTCAGGCGCTGCTGGCTGCCAAGGCGGGCGCCACGTACATCAGCCCGTTTGTAGGCCGGCTGGACGACATCGGCCAGGACGGGTTTGAGATCATCCCGCAGATCCGGCAGATCTACGACAACTACGGCTTTGAGACCGAGATCCTGGTGGCCAGCGTGCGGCACCCTGTGCATGTGCACAACTCGGCCCTGGCAGGTGCCGACGTTGCGACCATTCCGCTGAAGGTGTTCCAGCAGTTGGTGCAGCACCCCCTGACGGACAAGGGCCTGGCCCAGTTCTTGAAAGACTGGGAGAGCGTGAAGGCGTAGTCGCACGAATCGAGGGAGTCGTCATGAACCAGCCGCTGCCCTGGCCGCCGGAGTGGCCGCTGACCGACTTTCCGCAGCCGAACCCGTACTTCCCGCCCCTGCCGCGCGAAGGACGGCTGCCCCTGCCCTACGAGAAGTACGGCAAGTACGTGCTGATTGCGTCGGGCGTGCTGCTGCTGGTGGCGACTGCGTGCATGTATCTCGAACAGGGCGGGACAAAGGTGTTTGCGGCGGTTTTCGGCGGCGCCAGCGCGATCTCGTTTATCGTGGGCTTGGTGGTGGTGACCCGTAACGAGGACTCCCAGCATTGGAACCTGGGCGTGATTCTGCCCGCCATTGTCGCGCGCGAGGGGCGAGGCGGCGGTATGGAAGACGCCGTGTTGGTTGGGCTTGGCTCCGCAGTTGGCGTTGGCCCGGTCGCCAATGTGGCTACCGCGGGGCAGGCGGCGGTAGTCGAGTACGTGACCGGCGGTCGCATCTGCCAGGCGCCCATTACCGTCAGCTACGGCGTCGGCAGCGTCATCTGGTTGGTCATGTGGAGCACCAATCGCGTCTTGCGTGAGGTGGCGCCGCCGCCCTTTGACCGTGAGGCTCCAGGCGCTGACGTGCGCGCCTGGCTGCAAGCCGCGATGGACTTGGCTCGACGCAACGCCGGCTTTCCGGTTGGCCCGCAGCCGGCAGGCCGGCCGCCTGCGCCGCAAGCGCCAGAGCCGCAGCGCCAAAGCCGCAACATGGCCGACCGGCCGCCCTGGTAGGGCGATACGTTGCAGTTCCGCAACCAGATGGGTGCTGGTGCTTGCGGGCGCCTGTGCTACGATTCACCCCCGCTTCGCAGAACGCAGTAGGACGAAACCGGCGATCACGCCGGCGAGGCCGAAGATGAGCGAACAGACTCCCACCAACCTGCATGACCGTTTGCCGACCCGTCGCGTGCGGCCCGAGCCGGTGCCTGCGCCCGTGAACCCCGAAGCCGTGACCCGCAACCCGCTGGCCCGCAGCGGCCCCGAGTTGCTGGCGCCGGCCGGCTGTCTGGAGTCGTTCTTTGCCGCCATGAGCAGCGGCGCCGACGCCGTCTATCTTGGCCTGAAGAAGTTCTCGGCCCGCGATAACGCCATCAACTTCTCGCTGGAAGAACTCGACGCCGCCGTGGGCCATGCCCACAGCATCGGGCGCAAGGTGTATGTGGCCATCAACACCGTGGTGCAGGACACCGAGTGGCCCGAGCTGGTCGAGAATCTGGCTGCCTGCGAAGAACTGGGCGTGGACGCCGTGATCCTGCAGGACATGGGCGTCTATCGCGCCATCCGCGAGCGCTTCCCGCGCCTGAAGTGGCACGCCAGCACCCAGATGCTGATCCACAACGCCGAGGGCGCCCGCTGGGCCGAACGCAACGGCTTTGAGCGCGTGATTCTGGCCCGCGAGCTGACCCTGGCCGAAATCGAGAGCATTCGCAAGTCCGTCAACATCCAGCTTGAGGCCTTTGTCCACGGCAGCCTCTGCTACTCGTACTCGGGCCTCTGCCTGTTCAGCAGCCAGGAATACAGCCGCAGCGGCAACCGCGGCAAGTGCACCTACATCTGCCGCGACACCTTCAAGACCGCCGACGGCGAAGGCAAGCCCTTCAGCATGCGCGACCTGTTCGCGCCCGCCGAGGTGCCGGCCCTGGCCCAGGCGGGCGTTGCGTCGCTGAAGATCGAGGGCCGCCGCAAGGCGCCGTTGTACGTGGCGGCGGTAACCGACCTGTATCGGCAGGTGCTGGACGGCAAGCAGGTGGACGTGCAGGCGGCTGCCGAGCAGCTCAAGACCATCTATTCGCGCGAGACGACGACGCTGTTCCTGCACAGCAGCCACGGCAACGTGAAGGCAGCCGCTGACCCCGCCGAAAGCGAGCCCCAGGGCCTGCCCCTGGGCAAGGTTTCGCGCGTGTTCGGCGACCGGGTGCACTTTACGGCGCTGGCGGACTTTGAGCGGCACGACGGCCTGATGGCTCGCCCCGCGCAGCGCGGCACCGGCGACCAGCCGGGTGTCAAGTTCGGTGCCGATCGCATCAACCTGGGCGGCAAGCGCGTGTTCACGGTCAAGGCCGGAGAAGAGGTCAGCGTCGCGGCGCCGCCCGAGGTGCGCGAAGGCGACGAGTTGCGGCTGATCTCCAGCAACGCCCTCAAGCGCCGCTACCCCACGGGCGTGCCCCGCAAGCTGCCGCGCTCGCGCCTGCCGGTGCGACTGGATGTCGCCCTGAAGGTGGATGCCGGGGCCGGTATCCTGGACGAGCTGGGCATGCCCGGCCGCGTCGAGATCATCGGTCGCGTGTTCTCGCTGGAGCTGCGGCGCGAGTATCCCTGCAAGCTGCTCTTTGCAGACAGCCAGCCCCTGAACGAGGACAAGCTGCGCGAGTTCTTTGAGCGGCTGGGCAGCACGCGCTTTGAGCTGAAGTCGTTCAGCGCGGTGATTCCTGCCGGCGTGTTCATTCCGGCCGCCGAGGTGAACGAGGCCCGCCGCAAGTACTTCGAGGACCTGGAAGAGGCGCTGGTGGCATTGCGCCGCAAGGCGGTGGGCGACGCCGTGGCGGCCTTGGCCTCTGAGCCGAAGCGGCCCGAGCACCAGCAGGTGCCGCCCACGCGCTTTACGGCGATGGTGGATCGTGCCGAGTACCTGGCGGCCCTGCCCCTGGAGCACCTGGACGAGGTGATCCTGGATATCGGCGACTGCACCCGCGAGGCTTTGGAGGCCGCGTGGGAGGCGCAGGGAACGCGGTTGCGCGTGGCTGTGCCGCTGATCCTGCGTGCCTGGACCAAGCCCGCTGTGCAGGCCAGGCTGGAGATGCTGTTTGCCCTGGGTGCGCGGCGCTTCCTGGTGGGCAACCTGGGCGGGTTCGAGATGGTGGCCAGGGTGGCAGGCATTGACCGCCGCCAGCGGGTGGACACCGCGGCGCTGTTCCGGCGCCCGCGCAGCATTGCCACCCGGGATTGCCAGGCCGTGTTTGAGCCCAAGACGCCGGATTTTCAGCGCGCCGGTGTGGATGTTGCCTGCGACTGGCCCTGCTACGCAATGTCCCGCGAGACCATTCGGGCCTGGCTGGAGCAGGGTGTTTCTCGCGTGACGCTTTCCATTGAGGACGGCGAGGCCAACCTGCGGCGCCTGCTGGCGGAGTTCGCCGCGGTCTCGGAAGTCGTGCTGTACCAGGACACGCCCCTCTTCACAGCCGAAAGCTGCGTGCACGCCAACATGCTTGGCCACTGCCCGGGCAAGGCCAAGTGCGACTTCAAGCAGATGGACCTGACCGCCCCCGACGGCCACACGTATCTGGCACTGGACAAGCACTGCCAGACCATCGTGCTGAACCAGCAGGCCTTCAGTTGGGCGCAGCGTCGCGCGGCACTGGAAGACGCCGGGGCACATCGCTTCCGGCTGGACTTCATTCATCGGCCGTACAGCGCCGAGCAGATCCGCGCCGTCTGCGAGCATGTGATGAACGGTCAGCAGGTTGCAGGCACCCATGAAGGCAACTGGAGCCGCGGGCTGCAGTAGGGCCCAATGACGATGTCCTACGCACTTCCAGCCATGGCAGTCTCGCAGGCCCTGGACCTGTGGCGGCGGGCCTCTACCCGCTTGCTGGCTGTAGCCGGCGTGGCGCTGATTCTGAGCCTGCGCTATTTCTCGGCGTTCGGCCTGGGCTATGAAGTAGTGCAGTTGCAGGAACTATCCGTCTACACCATCGGACTGATGGGGGCGCTGGCGGCCTTTGTCTTTCACCTGCCCCGCGAAGACGACTCCGCGGAGGCCGAGGTGGCCCTGCTGGTGCGGCCGGTCTCGCCCGCCATGCTCAGCCTCGGCGCCTGGCTGGGCAAGCTGCTGGTGCTGGTTGGTTTGACGTTGCTCTGGTTTGCGGCGCTGGCGGGCGCGCTGGCCTGGTTTGCGATGGGGGATCCGCGGCTGTTCAGCTATCGGGGCGCCACCAGCCCATGGCAGGAAGCTGCGGCGACCCTGCTGCCCGTTTGGGGGCAATTCTGCACGGCGGCGCTGCTGGTGGCCTTGGCCCAGCCGGTGGCCCGGGCGCGCAAGCCGTTTGTGACCGCGCTGGTACTGCTGGGCCTGTATGCCTTGGGGTTTGCGGCGCCAAGCCTGGGGGCAGCGGGCGCCTTGCTGCCGGACCTTGCCCGGCACGACCTGACGGGCCGTTTGTGGGGCGATCCGGCAAGTGTGTCGCCGGTCGCACTGCTGGCGCACGCAGCCGCGTGGTGCGGCGTGGGCCTGGCTGTAGATGCCCTGTTGTTACGGGTGCGGTTGGCGGTGTAGGCTGCCTTGCCCACGGATGTTGCAGTCAGTAAACTTGTTATTTGGACTAATCTAGTCGGGTTTTGCGCCGCGCGTTCCAGCAGTCGCCAGGAGTGCACCTTGCGATACGCCATTTTCGGGGACATCCACGGCAACCTGGAAGCGCTGAACACCGTCCTTGAGCACTGCAAGAAGCAGTCCGTGGACCGGTACCTGTGCCTGGGCGATATCGTCGGCTACGGAGCCAACCCCGACGAGTGCTGCAGCATCGTACGCGGGCTGGCTTGCCCGGTGGTCGCGGGCAACCACGACTGGGCTGTCTGCGGCAAGCTCTCCATCGAATTCTTCAACACCTACGCCAAGCAGGCGGTGTATTGGACCCGCGACAACCTCAAAGAGGACAACATGCAGTTCCTGCGGGAGCTGCCCCTGGTGCATGAGGTGAACGAGGACGTCACGCTGGTTCACGGCTCGCTGAACTTCCCGGATCTCTTTGACTACATCCAGACCAGCCAGGATGCCCGCCTGAGCCTTGAGAAGCTGCGCACGCGGGTCTGCTTCCTGGGCCACTCGCACGTGCCCGTTACGTTTTTCAGCGGACCCATGGTCAGCTACAGCATGTCCTACGAGATCAATCTCAAGGGCTTCGAGAAGGCGCTGGTCAACGTGGGCAGCGTCGGCCAGCCGCGCGACGAGAACCCCAAGGCCTGCTTTGCCATCTACGACAGCGAGAAGGAGCAGGTGAAAATCACCCGCCTTGAGTACGACGTAGAGACTGCCAGCCGCAAGATCCTGGATGCCGGCCTGCCCGAGATCCTGGCCGAGCGCCTGAAATACGGCCGCTAGAAATCAAAGCGAATCGTGTCTTTGGTCGGCGCCTCCACCATCTTCCTGCGCCAGGCCAGCCAGCATCCCACCGCAGTTACCGCCGCGGGCAGCAGCATCAGGTCCTCCCACGTGTGCCAGGCCCACAGGGAGTAGGGCGAGGCCAGCGCCAGCAGCAGCGGAGGCAGCATCAGTTGCAGCCTGGGTGCGGGTCGCGCGGAAACCGCGATGGCCAGCGTGAACAGCGCCACCGGCCCGGGCATCATGCCGTAGGTCAGCACATTGGGGTACTCGCGTCCCAGCAGCCAGCCGACACCCGGGTAGGCCAGTGCCCCAACCGCGGTGAGCAGCAGGGAAAGGTATGAGGGCGTGTCCTGCCGCCAGTGGAAGTGCGGCGGAAACGAACGCGCTGCAGCCACGGCGTAGAACAAGCCGCTGAGAACGAACACCGCGCCCAGGACCAGTCCGCTCCAGTGCTCGCGGGCCACGATGTTCAGGAAGAACACCACGCCCAGCAGGGCCCACTCCGCCGCCAGCAGCAGCAGCACCAGCCGGCTGGTGTCCTGGCGTGTGCCGCGACGCAGCAGGCCAAACACGATCAGCGTGGGGATGTAGATGAGGACCTGCAACGGCTCAATGAGGGCGTTATAACGCGCCGCCATGGCAAAGAGCTGTGCCTCTGGAAAGGGTGCATCCATGGTGCCGAGCGAGGCTCCTGCCACACCCGACGAGCGACAACACGGGGTGGCTGCAGAGAAGGTTAACAAAGCGGGCTACTGGGACGCCATCTATGAGGCGGAAACCCGCCCGCGCTGGGACCTGGGCGACGTGGCCCCGCCCCTGAAACACTGGCTGGAACACGCTCGCCCGCAGCCGGGCCGCGTGCTGATTCCGGGCTGCGGCTTTGGTCATGACGTGCGCCTGCTGGCTGAACGCGGCTTTGAGGCCGTGGGGGTGGACTTTGCCGACCGCGCCATTGCCCGGGCCCTTGAGCTGCACGCCAATGCCCCCGGCACGCCGCGCTTCCGGCAGGCCGACATCTTTGACCTGGCAGCCACTGACGCAGGCGCCTTCGACTACGTGTACGAGTACACGTGCTTTGTGGCTATTCACCCCCAGCGCCGCGCAGAGTACGCGCGGCTGGTGCACAGGGTGCTGCGTCCGGGCGGGCGGCTGATCGGCTGTTTCTACAACCACGGCCGCCCGGGCGGCCCGCCCTACGACGCGACGCGCGAGCACGTGCTGGCTGCCTTTGCCAAGGGCTTCCGCATCGAGAAGCTGGAGGTCTCGCCCCACAGTGTCGAGCGCAGACAGGGCCACGAGTTGTGGGCGGAATTCATGCGCGAACCGGCGTAGCGCGGGGTTTGTGCGTTTCAAGTGCGTGCGACCCTGGTTGTAGAATGGCTTAATAGCTCCATGCGGATCCTGTTCATTGAAGATCACGCGACGTTTCCGGAACTGGTGTCGCGCAAGGTCCTGGCCCGTCACGAGGTGTCCATCGTGCCGTCGCTGGCTGATGCGCGGGCCGAGCTCGCGGGCGGCGAGTACGAGCTGGTCCTGCTGGACTCTGAACTGGGCGACGGTAACGGCATTGAGCTGATGCGCGAACTGGAAGGCTGCCCTGAACGGCCCCTGATTGTGGCGGTCTCGGCCTATGACGACCGCAACGAGGCCCTGCGCCATGCGGGTGCAGACGCCACCTGCAGCAAGCTGCACTTCGGCCAGATCGAAGCGGTGATCGCCAGCCTGACCAACTGAAATGTCGGCAAAGGCAACGGCGCTTTGGATTGGCGGGAGTCGGGCGTCAGTAGACGGGAGACGGGAGGCAACTGCCGATCACCCAACACTGCTTCAATCCAAATCCACCAATCCCCAGTCCAAAATCCCAAGCCGCCAGCCAGTCCAGAGTCACCAATCCAGAATCACTCACCGCACCCCGCCCGCGTCCTACGGGCCTTGCGGCTGGGCGACCGCGGCGGCGAGTTCAGCGGGCGCGCGCAGCTCCTCGGGCGGCTCGAACGGCCCGTTG
>JADLBZ010000315.1 GCA_020847415.1 Planctomycetota bacterium | reverse complement strand
GGGCGGGCCTTGGCGGCTGGCGCAAGAGCCTGCTAGAACGCCCGCATGCCGTACAAGGACCTGAAGGCGTTCATTGCCGCGTTGCGCAGCAAAGGCGAACTCGTCGAGATTGCCCAGCCGGCCGCCGTGGACCAGGAAATCGCCTGCGCCGCCGACCGCGTCTCGCGCTTGCCCGCGGGCGGACCGGCGCTTCTGTTTACGCACCCCGTGGGGCCGGACGGCCGCCGTTACGACGCGCCGGTGCTGATCAACGCCCTGGGCAGCGAAAAGCGACTTTGCCTGATGGCGGGCACCGACAACTTTGAGGGCTTGCGCCACCGCCTGGCCGGCCTGCTGGACACCCTGCAGGCGCCGCGCCGCACGCTGGTCGAGAAACTGAAAGTGCTGCCCACCCTGGGAGAGATTGCCCGCTTCTTCCCCAAGCACGGGGGAGCTGCACCCTGCCAGGAGGTCGTCGCCACCGGCGAAGCGGTGGACCTGGACACCGTGCCCATCCTCAAGACCTGGCCAGAGGACGGCGGGCGCTTCATCACCTTCCCGCTGTGCTTTACCCACTCGCCCGCCGACGGCAAGCGCAACTGCGGCATGTACCGCATCCAGCAGTTCGACAAGCGCACCTGCGGCTTTCACGTGCACACGCACCACACCGCCGCCTCGCACATGCGGCAGGCCAAGGCCCGCGGGCAGGACAAGCTGCCCGTAGCCGTCGCCATCGGCGGCCCGCCGGCCATCACGTTTGCGGCTGTGCTGCCTTTGCCGCCGGGCCTGGACGAGATGATCCTGGCGGGCTTCCTGCAGGGCAAAGCGGTGCGCATGGTGCGCGCCAAAACGGTACCCATCGAGGTTCCCGCCGAGGCCGATTACGTGATCGAGGGCTGGATCCACATGGACGAGCTGCGCCGCGAGGGGCCCTTTGGCGACCACACCGGCTTCTACAGCCTGGCCGACGACTACCCCACGCTGCACGTCACAGCCATCACGCGCCGCCGCGACCCGGTCTACTTTGCCACCGTGGTGGGCCCGCCGCCCCAGGAAGACGCGTGGATGGCGCGGGCCATTGAGCGGCTGTTTCTGCCGCTGATGCAGCAGCCCGTGCCTGAAGTGCTGGACTATCGGCTGCCCTTTTGCGGCGTGGCCCACAACCTGATGTTCGTGAAGATCGCCAAGCACTACCCCGGCCAGGCCCGCAAAGTGGCCCATGCCGTGTGGGGGCTGGGCCAGGCGATGTTCACCAAAGTGATCGTGGTGCTGGACCAGCACGGCCCGGACGTGCACGACGAAGCCGCCGTGGCGCGCTTTGCCCTGGAGCGCCTGGACGTCGTGAACGGCCTCGAGTTTGTGCTGGGCCCCACTGAGACCCTGGACCACGCCACGCGAGCCCTGCACTTCGGCAGCAAGCTGTGCCTTGACCTGACCCGCCCTTTGCCCGGCGAGCCCGGCACCGGCACCCAGGGCAAGGGCATTACGTCGCTGCATGACGCCACCGACCCCGTTGCCGCGACTCCCCAGCCGCACTTTGACGCCGGCTGGCTGGCGGGCCTGGACCCGGACATCAAGCGCCACTGGTTGGGTGCTGACAACCGCGTGCTGGTGCTGGAGCTGGAGAAAACCCGGGGCCACCAGGCGCGGGCGGTGGCGGCCGAGCTGTTCCGGCGCTCGGGCGACAGCCCGCTGCCGCTGACCATTGTGCTGCAGCCGGGGCTCTCAGCCCCGGGCGACCTGGAGACTCTGGCCTGGGCGGCGCTGGTGAACATTGACCCCGAGCGCGACCTGCTGTTCGACGAACAGCCGCAACAGCGCGACGGCCGCTGGGTGCTTCAGCGCAAGCCGGGGCGGCTGGTGGTGGATGCTACGCGCAAGGACGCCCGGGACGGCTTTGCCCGTGACTGGCCCGAGGTGCAGCGCCACCCGGCACCGGTGTTGAAGCGCGTGCAGGAGCTGCTGCGCGCGGCGGGGCTGGAAATGCCGACGACGGACCTGCCACAGGGGTCGTGAACCACCCTGGAGCGGGCAGCAGGGTTCAGTTTTCGAGGATCTCGAAGGTCCAGGGCTTGACCACGATGCGCAGGTTGCGCTTAAGCAGCGGCGAGCGGATGAAGCCCTTGGGGTCCACGGTGAGCTGCTCGTAGCCCGTCTTCTTGTGCACGAACAGGCTGATGGCGCCGGTCTTGGGGTCCACCACCCAGTACTCGGGCACGCCGGCCTTGTAGTACAGGGCGGGCTTCTCGACCATGTCGCGGGCGGCGGTGGAGGGCGACAGGCACTCCACGACCAGCCGGGGCAGAGCCCGAATCGGCACCTCGTCCGGGTCGCCAAGGTCCGCTTGACGGTACACGGCAACATCGGGCCTTACTTCGCTGTCCGTGCCGGGCAGGCGGGCCGAGGTGTCGCAGACGACGAAACTCTCGGAGGCGCCCAGTGCGGCTTCCAGCTTGCCGGCAAGGAAGCGGGCGAGGTTGTTGTGAGGCCCGGAAGCTGATGGTGTCATGCAGGGCACGCCCTCAATCAGTTCCCACTTCTCGTCGGTGCGGGCGGCGTCAAAGGCGGCAAACTCGCGCAGGGTCATGCGCGCGGGCACGCGACGTGACCGCGCGGAGCGCGGCGGCGGAGTGTGGATTCCTGGGTGCCGGGACGCCATGGCCCCATGATAGCAACGGCGCCTACTTCTTGCCCCGGGCCTGATGTTCGACCGTCACCGTCGTGGTGATGCCGCCGTGGGCATGAAACGCCGCTGAGAGCCGCAGCCGGCGGGGTTTAAGAATCTTCACCAGGTCATCGGCGATGCGGTTGGTGACGGCTTCGTGGAAGATGCCCACGTTGCGGTAGGCGTGCAGATAGAGCTTGTACGACTTCAGCTCCACGCAGGCGCGGTCGGGCACATAGGTCAGGGTCAGCGTGGCGAAGTCCGGGTGGCTGGTCTTGGGGCACACGCAGGTGAACTCGGGTGCCTCGATGCAGATCTCGTAGTCGCGGCTGGGCGCCGGGTTGGCAAAAGTTTCCAGTGTCTGCGCGGCAGGCGGCGCGTCGTAGGGCTTGGTGCTCATCAGGCCTCGCGGTCGTCCTTGAACGACGGGAACGCGCCGGTGGAGTCCATCTTCAGCGGGCCCACGCCGAACACACGGATGTCGCCGGGGCTGACAAAGCCGACGCGCCGGAAGCCGTCCGGGAAGTTCTGCGGGCGGCTGGCGTACTTGATGCCGCGATTCCAGACATCTTCGGCAAAGCGGTTCACGTTGGCCACGCTGACTTCAAAGTGCACGCCCCTGGTGGTTTCGCGGGCATCCTGGGCGTGCTCAATACGCAGCACAAAGCGCCCGGTATCCACCTGGCGGGTGCGCTCGTTGACCACCATGGCCGGTGCATCAAACAGCCGGGCGAAGAAGTCGGCTTCCTCGACGGGCTTGGAGCAGCGGATCACGATGAACTGCTTGGCGGTGCCTAGAGACATTTCCGACTCCCGGGCGTTCCTTATAGGGCCGGGACGTCGCTGCGCAACACGCCGCTGCCTTGGCGAAGCAGTCGCGCCGCGGCACACTGGCTGCCGCATGAACGCGCTTCTCGACACCCGCGGCCGTCCCCTGCGCGACTTGCGCATCTCGGTCACTGACCGCTGCAACCTGCGTTGCACCTATTGCATGCCCGCCGACGTCTTCGGCCCGGGCTACCCCTTTCTGCCCCGGGCGGAAGTCCTCACCTTTGAGGAGATTGAGCGGCTGGCGCGCGTTTTTGCCGGCCTGGGCGTGCGCAAGTTGCGCCTTACCGGCGGCGAGCCCACCCTGCGCCGCGACCTGCCCGCACTGGTGGCCCGCCTGGCCGCCACGCCCGGCATTGAGGACATCGCGCTGACCACCAACGGCCTGTTGCTGCCGGGCATGGCGGTGGCCTTGCGGCGCGCGGGCCTGCGGCGCGTCACCATCAGCCTGGACAGCCTGGACGACGCCACCTTCCGGCGCATGAACGGGCTGGACGTGCCCCTGGCGGCAGTGCTGAAGGGCATCGAGGCCGCCCGCGACGCGGGCTTTGAACAGATCAAGCTCAACACCGTGGTGCAACGCGGCGTGAATGAGGCGTCGGTGGCTGCCATGGCCGAGCGCTGGCGCGGCACCGGCATCACCGTGCGCTTCATTGAGTTCATGGACGTGGGCAACACCAACGGCTGGCGGCTGGACCAGGTGGTGCCCGCCCGTGAAATCCGCGATGTCGTTCATGCCCGCTGGCCCATTGAGCCCGTGGACCCGGCCTTCCCCGGCGAGGTTGCCAAGCGCTGGCGTTATCGCGACGGGCAGGGCGAGATCGGGCTGATCAGCAGCGTGACCAGTACATTTTGCGGCGACTGCAACCGTGCGCGGCTCTCCCCGCGGGGCGAGCTGTTCACCTGCCTGTTTGCGGGCTCGGGCCACGACCTGCGCGGCCCCCTGCGCGCGGGTGCCGCAGACGCCGACCTGCAGGCCCTGGTGCGACGCATCTGGGGCGCGCGCGACGACCGCTACAGCGAGCTGCGCGCCGCCGGCCAGGCCGGGCACCCCAAGGCCGAGATGTCCTACCTCGGCGGCTGATCCAGCCGTGACGCTTTCGCGCCGCCCGACGCTGCTCTAACATGGCCGCATGTCTGAAGACGAGGTCATGGTCACCATCTTCTGCTGCCTGGGCGCAGCGGGCTGGTGGCTGATTGCAGGGCTGGCCCCGCTGCTGTCGGTGCGGCGCAACCGCAGTGCCGGCAGCCTGCGCGCCGCAGCAGCGGGTGTTGCGGTGTTCTGCCTGGTGCTCCTGTTCGCAATTCTGGTTTCCTGGGCATCCCACGATGTGCGCAACGCGCCGCAGTACTTGTTTCAGTACACCATGATGGGCGCCTTCGTGGTGGGGCTGTGCACCTTCACATTCGGCTCCCTTTTGGGCATCAGCTTCCGCGACGACATCATTGAGCGCGGCAACCCGGCTGCCACCTGGGCCGGCTGCGGCGCCATGCTGGGTTTCACGCTG
>JADLBZ010000314.1 GCA_020847415.1 Planctomycetota bacterium | reverse complement strand
GAGCGCGCTGGACACGTGATAGCCCGCGTCCAGCGCGCCCCCCAGGTCATAGCCGCCCTGCAGCAACTGTGCCGCATAGATGGTGGCACACACGGCGTGCACCGTGACGGCAACAGCCAGCAGCAACTCTGCCCGGCGCAGGCCGCGCCCGGCCAGCAGCCACACGAGGCGCAGGCCCGACAGGGCGGCGGCAGTCCAGAGCACGGGCGTGGCCAGCGCGGTCACGATGTAGGCTGTGCTGCGGCTGGAGGTCGCCACGGGGTCGTACAGCGTAAGAGTCAGGATGATCGCGCCGGCGCAGGCCAGAATGCCCGTGTCCAGCGCCGCGATGACGCGGTACAGGCCCGCCTGCCAGCGCGGATACATGGCCAGCATACCCGCCACAACGCACGGGATTGTCGAGAGGAAGATGTAGTCCGCAAACCCCGGGTAGTCGCCGGACTGACCACTCAGCCAGCCGGCCAGCCCAACCAGCGAGATTGCACCGGCTCCGGCAAACGCCAGCCAGCCCAGCCGCCGCGTGCCCCTGTTGCGCACTGCCGCGCCGGCGCTGGTCGCCAGCAAAAGCACACCAAAGCCCAACCAGCCGACGGCAGAGGCTGTCTTGCCCCATGGCTCGCCCGAAATGCTTCCAACGGCTGCCGCCCCCAGCAGCAGCAGGGTTGCGGTGTGCGGCAAGAACTGCCGGATGTGGGTGGCTGGCGCGCCGTCCATTGCGCTTATGCTATCTATCACTGCGCCGGCTGCCACCACGGCTGGTTGCAGTTGGTGCGGTTTCCCCGCATAGAGATCCCATGCTGGCTCTTACAGGCGAGGCCTGACGCTAGGAGACGTGGCGAGCGCGTTCCGGATCAGCCTCGTGGTCCATCCGCAGCGGGCTCGTCAGCGCGATTCGGTTCGGGTCTCAAGGGTCCTCGCCGTATCAGGCAGGGGCCACCTGTGACCCATTCGTGGCTTTGCAGCCGCCCGCCGCGGCGTACAATCCGCGCACTCTGGAGGTTTGAGAATGAAGCGACTTGCCCTGCTGGCGCTGGCTGCAGCCGCGCCCCTGTTTGTTGTTTCGAGCGCTGATGAAGCGCAGCCGGCCCCCAAGGCCGAAACGCAGATCCAGACGCCCTCCGGCGCATTCGTGGACCTGGGGCTGAACACCCGGGGCTACCGCGAGTTCCGCCGGGCCAAGGACGGCGCCGTCATGGTGCTGGTGCCTGAGGGTGTGTTCCCCAAGTGGACCTACACCAGCAACCCCGACCTGCAAGCCGAAGTGAACCTGCAAGCGGTGGGCGCGTTCCTGGTGGACAAGCACGAGGTCACCAACGCCCAGGCGGCCGCCTTCCTGGGCCAGGCCAAAGACCTGAAGTGGTCCGCGGGCTCGGTGGCCAAGGGCGAGACGCGGCTGGTTGCCAGCCAGGAATGGGGCCTGGAGATCACCGACAAAGGCGCCAAGGTGCGCGCGGGCCTGGAGAAATACCCGTTTGTGGGCGGCACGGGCGACTTCGCCGTTGAGTACGCCGCTTGGGCCGGTGCGGCGCTGCCCCATTGCTTTGAGTGGGAGAAGGCAGCCTCGGGCACCGCGGGCTTCTGGTTCCCCTGGGGCTCCGACAAAGTCCCGGACGGCACCCTGGCCAACACCTACCTGTATGGCCCCAAGCACCCCATGCCCGTGGGCAGCTTCCCGGCGGGCGATTCGCCCTTCGGCTGCTCGGACATGGTCGGCAACGTGGCCGAGCGCGTCTGCGAAGCCCAGGCCGAAGTGGACGTAAAAGTGGGGGCTCTGCCCATCATGGTCAAGGGTGGCTCATGGGCCACCACCCATTGGGCGAACAACCGCATTGTGGATCAGGATTTCCAGAGCGTGAAGGACGCCGACGGTACCGTGGGCTTCCGGCTGGTGATCCGCGACCCAGCCGTGATCAAGGCTCTGGGCGGTCCTGCGGCCCCGGTGCTGCGCTGCGCCGAGGGCGTGGATGCCGCCTTTGAAGAAGCAGCCGCGCGCAATGTGCCCGTCTTTCTGTTCCTGTCTTATGAGACTTGCGGTCTCAGTGACCGCATCCGCGCCCAGGTGTTTGCCGACCCCAAGTTCATTGAGTACTGCAATGAATGGGCCGTGGTGCTGGTGGGGGGCCACCCCGGCGACGGCGCCAGCGCGCCCATCGAGCCGGCTGCGGGCCCGAGTGTGCTCTATCCCGGCTGCAAAGCCGAGAACGTGCGCAAGGTGTTTGCGGACCTGGTGGAGGTGATTGACGTGCGGCGCTTCCCGGAAGCGATCTACAACTTCAAGGTTGCGCCGGGGCAGTTTGTGCTGTGCCCGCACGAGGAAATGCTGGACGCGCCCGAGGACATGATCATGGACGGCGAGGCGACTATGCCCAAGGACGGCGGCGATGCGGGCAAGTACATCGCGGCGCTGAAGGCCGCGCAGGCCAAGCTGGGCACGGGCCAGAGCCGCACGGACTTTGCGGCAGGCAAGCCGGGCCCCAGCACCACCTGGAAGCCCACGCCCAAGCAAGACAAGTAAGGTTTGATCGCAGACCCAACGGGACGCCACGCAAACGCGTGGCGTCCTCACTTACGGGCCCACATGTCCCTCACGCTCACCGATCGCACGTTCACCGACGTCACCATCGAACAGCCGCTGCGCCGAGTGGTCAGCCTGGTGCCCAGCACCACCGAGACCATCTTTGCCTTGGGGCGCGGCGAGATTCTGGTGGGCCGCACCCGCTACTGCATTTCACCCGCAGCGCAGGTGAAGGCCGTGCCGACGGTAGGGGGCACCAAAGACCCCGACCTCGCCGCCATTGCGGCGCTTCAGCCGCAGCTGGTGCTCGCCGTAAAGGAAGAGAACCGCCGCCAGGACATCGAAGCCCTGCGCGCGCGCGGCCTGAACGTGTACGTGGACTCGCCCGAGACCGTGGAAGAGGCCTTGGCCCATGTGGCGGTGCTGGGTCGCATGCTGGATGCGTCCGAGGCCGCTGACGACATCGTGCGCGTGGGCGCGCGCGCTGTGGTGGGCTACCGCGAGCGGGCCGCCGAACGCGAGCAAACCCACAGCCTGCGAGTGCAGGCACCGCCGCACCCGCGACCGCGCGTCATGGCCTTCATCTGGAAAGACCCCTGGATGGCCGTGGGCCGCGACACCTACCTGGGCGACGTGATCGCCACCCTGGGCGGGACCCACGTGCTGGCGCGGCACCCCGACCGCTACCCGCGCCTTGAACCCGCGCAGGTGGAGGCCTTCGAGCCGGACATCCTGCTCTTTCCGAGCGAGCCCTGGCACTTCAAGGAGGCGGACCTCGATTTCTGGCGCGAGCAATTCCCGCACCTGCCCGCGGTGCGCCACAACCGGCTGCGGCTGTGTGACGGGCAGGACGCCGTGTGGTTTGGCGCGCGCACCCCGGCGGCGCTGAAGCGACTGGCACCCCTGCTGGAATGGTAGGAGCTGCGTGGCCGTCGTGGAGCCAGGCGCAGCGAGACGAGAGTCGAGAGGCGAGAGTACCGGCCGGCAGTCAGCAGACGGCAGCAGCGGCGCGCGGGCGAGGACGCCCACGCCACGAACGGCAGCGGCGCGCGGGCGAGGACGCCCACGCCACGAACGGCAGCGGCGCGCGGGCGAGGACGCCCACGCCACGAACGGCAGCG
>JADLBZ010000313.1 GCA_020847415.1 Planctomycetota bacterium | reverse complement strand
CGAGCGAGACCGTAGACGTAATCATTCCCGCCTACACGCACATGCAGCGGGCAATGCCTACGCGCATGGCGCATCACCTGCTCGCCTGGCTTGAAGGCGTCCGCAGACTCCACCAGTCAATGGAGGGTTGGGTTCAGGTCAGTGCAATGGAAGGCGTTGCGCTGGGGTCGAGCGCCTGCACCGGCAACAGCTTCGGAGTGATGATGGCTCCCCTAGCTGAGGTCGTCATGGACGAAGATGATGCCCAGCCAGCGAAGAACTCGATGTTTGCGGTTTCCGACCGCGACTTCGCGCTAGATCTAGTCTACGCCTGCGCCAAGACAATGACGCATCTTTCGCGGATCGCTGAAGATCTGATCCTCTGGTCCACGGCCGAGTTCGGGTTCATCACTCTTGGCGATGCGGTCACCACCGGCAGCAGCATCATGCCGCAGAAGCGGAACCCGGATGCCTGCGAGCTGGTGCGCGGCAAGACAGGCCGCGTTGTGGGCCATCTCATGAGCCTGTTTACGCTGCTCAAGGGCCTGCCCATGACCTACAACCGCGACCTGCAGGAAGACAAGGAAGCGGTGTTCGACGCCACAGACCAGACGCTGGCCTGCCTGCGCGTGATGGCGCTGGTGTTCAGCAAGGAAAACTTCAAGGTCAACCACGAGCGCATCCGGCAGCACCTCGACAGCGGCGCAGGCTACATGGAAGCCATGAACGTGGCCGACTGGCTCGTGATGCAGGGTGTGCCGTTTCGCGAGGGCCATGACATCACCGGCCGCCTGGTCAAGTACGTAGAACAAAAGGGCATGCGCTTTGCCGACCTGACGGCAGCCGACTTGGCCGCCGTTGACGCGCGCTTGAAGCCGGAACTGCTGAAAGAACTTAGTCTTGAGGCGCTGGTCGAGCGCAAGCAGGTGTACGCCGGCACAGCCAGAGCCCGCGTGCTGGAACGGCTGGCTGAACTGAAAGCCTGGTTGAAGGAATGAACTTCTATTGCACCACAGAGTCACGGAGACAGGCAACACGATCCACCAATGCCTTGCAGTTATCCGAGTTCATCTGTGTTCATCTGTGGTCCAGGCGATGGCAGTTCTCTGTGGTGAACGTTTCCGCGAACACATCTGCGAATGGGCTTTGGACATCAAAGGAGTAACGATGGCTAACAACGGAATCTGCATTCTCGCCTACAGCGGCGGGCTGGACACGTCCTTCTGCATCCCGTTCATCCGCGAGAAGTACAGCTATGACGTCCAGACCGTCATGATCGACACGGGCGGCTTCACCGCCGACGACTTCAAGCGTGCCGAGGACCGCGCCAAGAAGCTGGGCGTCAAGAATCCCATCGTGCTCGACGGCAAGGCCGAGGTCTTCAACCGCTTCGTCAAGTACATGCTATTCGGCAACGTGATGCGCGGCGGGGTGTACCCGCTGTGCGTGGCCGCCGAGCGTGTTGTGCAGGCCAGCATGGTGGCTGAATACGCGGTGAAGCATAAGGCCGCCGCGGTCGCCCACGGCAGCACCGGCGCCGGCAACGACCAGATCCGCTTTGACGTCGCCATGAACGTGCTGGCCCCGGGCCTGAAGATGCTGGCGCCGGTGCGCGAGCACAGCCTGACCCGCCAGCAGGAGACCGACTACCTCAAGAACGTAGGCCTCGAGATCCCGCCCAAGACCACGCAATACAGCATCAACGCGGGCATGTGGGGCGTGACCATCGGCGGCACGGAGACCCACGACAGCGCCACCGTGGTGCCCGACGAGGTCTACGAAATGGCCGCCAAGAGCAACCCGGCGGTCAAGCCGCGCCTGCTGAAGGTGAGTTTTGACAAGGGCCTGCCCGTGGCCCTGGACGGCGAGAAGCTGGCCCCGGTCGCGCTGATTGAGCGGCTGAACAACCTGGGCTTTGACTACGCCCTGGGCCGGGGTGTGCACCTGGGCGACACCATTGTGGGCATCAAGGGCCGCGTGGCCTTTGTGGCGCCGGCGGCGCTGATGCTGATTGCCGGCCACCGCGAACTGGAAAAGCTGGTGCTGACCAAGTGGCAGCGCTTCTGGAAAGACCACGTCAGTGACTTCTACGGGACCATGCTGCACGAGGGGCAGCCATTTGACCCCGCCCTGCGCGACATTGAGGCCCTGCTGGAAAGCAGCCAGACACGGGTCAGCGGTGACGTGACCCTGAGCCTGAAGTACGGGGCCTTCAGCGTGGGAGGCGTGGCCAGCCCGCACTCGTTGATGAACGCAGCCAGCGGCAAGTACGGCGAGGAGTTCAGCCTGTGGAGCGGCGCTGACGCGGCGGGCTTCGGCAAAGTGCTGAGCATCCCCTCGCGGCTGGCAGCCCAGGCCAAGAAGTAGGCTGTTTCGGCTGGACACATAGGGTGAATGGCGCGCATAGCAACGAGGGCGGGGCTTTGGGTGTGGATAGCTCTGGCGTGTGGCCGGCAGTTGGCAACGGCAAGACATACCGCCAAAGGCAGGTTCTGAACCGTGGGCAGGAGCAGAACCTTGGCGAGTCGCATGCGCCTGCATGGGGAGCAACCGATGCACACGGAGCCTGACTCTGAGCTTGACGAGCTTGCTCGCCAGGTGATCGGTGCTGCCATTGAGGTGCATCGCCACCACAAGGCTGGCTATCCAGAAGCCATCTATCGCGAGAGCATGGTGCTTGAGCTGGGACTGCGCGGGTTGCGTGTGGAGCAGGAGGTGCCGGTAGCGGTCACATACAAAGGGCACTCTGTCGGCCAAGGACGAATAGACTTGCTGGTTGGAGGCAGGCTTGTGGTTGAACTCAAGACGGTGGATGCGATCAGCGACGCGCATGTTGCACAGGTCGTCACGTACTTGAAGGCCACCGGGCAGCCACTGGGCCTGATCATCAATGTCCGTACAGCCGCAGTACGCGGCAGCGCGGTCCGGAGAGTTGCCTACTCCGAGCGGAGTGAGCAATAGGAAGCAGGCCGAATGCAGTTGGGCGTTTGGCGAGTTGCAGGCCGTTGCGAACGGCAAAGGCATACCGCCAAAGCGCCAAAACGCCAAAGGCTAGTGCCGAATAGAGAGCTACTCGAGGTCTGTGGGCAGTACGTTTGCAGTAGCCCGTGAAAGCTGTTGGGCGTGTAAGGCAGCGAGCGGGAACAGGACTTTGGCTCTTTGGCGCTTTGGCGAGAAGAAGTCAGTTGCGAAGGGCAAATGCATACCGCCAAAACGCCAAAGGCTGGTGCCGAATAGAGAGCTACTCGAGGTCTGTGGGCAGTACGTTTGCAGTAGCCCGTGAAAGCTGTTGGGCGTGTAAGGCAGCGAGCGGGAACAGGACTTTGTCTCTTTGGCGCTTTGGCGAGTTGCAGGCCGTTGCGAACGGCACTCGAAGCCGCCAGAGCTCAGGCGTCTGGAAGGCAGACGTGATTGCCGGTCGCATTTGTCGGCAGGGATGAAACAATGAACTTCAGCGTTTCTGAGGGAACCAAGATGAACGAGCAGTCCGGGCAGTCCTCTGTGTCGCGCGAGACCAGCCGCCTCAACGGCAACAAGACCATGCAGATCCGCGTGGACAAGATCGCCAGCGTGTGCCACCGGCTCAACCTGCACAAGGAAGAGCAGATCATCACCGAGAACCTGCAGCCGGTGCAGGGCAACATCACGGTGGTCCGCTCCCTGGGTGAAAAGAGCGTCTACGGCGAACTCGAGCTCGAGGAAGGCCGCATGGCCAAGATCTTCGAGAACGACTACATCATCGGCGCTTTGGGCTCGCGCAACGCCCTGAAGGGCTACGTGGGCACCGTGCCCGCGACCCTCAAGGCCGGCGAGATTATCAACATGCTGAACCTGGGCGGCGTGATCGGCATCTGCACCGGCGTGAACAAGGACCTTGGCCCGCCGCTGAAGGTGGAAGTCGTGGGCCAGGTGGTGCGCAAGGGCCGCATCCTGAACCTGAACGATGCCACCATCCCCACGCACGACCACCTGGATCCCAAGTGCCGCATTCCCATCATCGCGGTCTCGGGCACCTGCATGAGCGCCGGCAAGACCAAGGTCTGTGCCACCCTGTGCCAGCAGCTTTCGCAGCGCGGCCTGCACGTCAACGCGGGCAAGCTGTCGGGTGTGGCTGCCCGCAAGGACCTGTTCAGCTTTGAGGACCACGGGGCGGACATGACGCTCAGCTTCGTGGACTGCGGCCTGCCCAGCACAGCCGACATTGAAAGCATCGCGCCCATCGCCAAGTCCATCATCAACGAGCTGTGGGAAGACAAGCCCGACGTGGTGGTGGTCGAGCTGGGCGACGGCATCATCGGCGGCTACTCGGTGATGACGTACTTCGACGACGCTGAGCTGTACGCCGCCACCAGGGCCCACATCTGCTGCGCCAACGACCCCGTGGGCGCCTATGGCGCAAAGGCGGTCTTTGACAAGCGCGGGCAGAAGATTGACCTGTTCAGCGGACCGGTCACCGACAACGAGGTGGGTTGCGGCTACATCGTGGAGGGCCTGGGCATCAAGGCTATCAACGCCCGCAACGACGCCGAGGAGCTGGCTGACGAAGTCTGCCGCCTGCTGGGCTGGAACGACCTGGTGGGTGTGCACAAGGACGGCCCGCAAGCGGGGTAACCATGGGCGACGAACATGTCAGCCGCGGCCCGAGCTTCGTGCGCCGCTGGTGGGCGGTGGCGCCACTGACAGCCCTGCTGGGCTGGGAGTTCTACACGGCGCACGCGGCCCAGCGCAGCCCGGACTGGATGTGGGTGGGCGTGGCCGCCGCCGGCCTGGTGTTTCTCGTTATCGCCCGCGGCGTGCTGAAGTGGTAGCGGAGCGGCCCGTGCGCATGCACGGGCCGCTCACACTGTCCCGGGCCGCCCCTGCTATCCCTTGAACAGCAGGCTCACGGACTCGTTGAAGTGAATGCGGCGGATGGCCTCGGCCAGCAGCTCGGACACCGACAGCACCTTCAGGGTGGGGAACTCCTTGCCGTCCATGGGCACGGTGTCGGTCACCACGCACTCCTTGATGGGCGCGTTCTTGATGCGCTCCACCGCCGGGCCGCAGAACACCGGGTGCGTGCAGGCCACATACACATCGCGCGCCCCGAACTTCTTGCAGGCCTTGGCGGCATCCACAATGCTGCCGCCGGTGGCCACCATGTCGTCAATGATGACGCAGGCCTGGCCTTCCACCTTGCCGATCAGGTCCAGCACTTCGGTCTCTTCGCCGCTGACGCGCCGCTTGTCCACGATGGCCAGCCCGGCATGCAGCCGCTTGGCGTAGCCGCGAGCCACCTTGCTGCGGCCCACGTCCGGCGCAACCACAGTCAGGTTCTCAAGATTCATGCGCGCCTTGAGGTCACGGAAGTAGTTGTAGATCACCGGTGCCGCGTAAAGGTGGTCCACGGGGATGTCAAAGAAACCCTGAATCTGCGCGGCGTGCAGGTCCATGGTCAGCACGCGTTCCACACCGGAGGTCATGATGCAGTTGGCCACCACCTTGGCGCTGATAGGCACGCGACCTTCGTCTTTGCGGTCCTTGCGCGCGTAACCGTAATACGGCACCACCGCGGTAATGCGCTCGGCGGAGGCGCGCTTGGCGGCATCGGCAAACAACAGCAGCTCGACCAGGTTGTCGTTCACCGGCGGGCAGGTGCTCTGGATGAAGAAGCAATCCACGCCGCGGATGTCTTCCTCGATCTTTACGTCAATCTCGCCATCGGGGAACTTCTCGATGCGCGCGTGCCCCATGGGCAGTTCCAGACTGGCGCAGATGGCCTCCGCGAGCTTGCGGTTGCTGTTGCCGGCAAAGACCTTCAGTCCCTTGCTGCGCATGGCTCTCCTTACTGCTTCTTCGGCTTCTTCTTCAGTTCGCGGGCAGGAATGCCCACCACAATCGTGTCGTCGGGAACATCCTTGCCGCGCGGGACCACCGTGTTGGCGCCCGTCTGGGCGTTGCGGCCCACCTTGACCGGCGCCACCAGCACCGTGCCGCAGCCGATGAAGGCCTCATCGCCGATCTCGGTCTGGTGCTTCTTCTGGCCGTCGTAGTTGGCCACGATGCTGCCCGCGCCGATGTTCACGTCCTTGCCCATGGTGACATCGCCCAGATAGGCCAGGTGCCCGGCCTTGCTGCCCTCGCCAAAGACCGCGTTCTTGGTCTCGACAAAGGCCCCCACCTTGCAATTGTCCCCCACCTTGGTGCCGCCCCGAATGTGCGCAAACGGCCCGATCTCACAGCGCCGGCCGATGACCACACCGCTGTGGATGGCTGTGCAGGGGTAAACCGTGCTGTCGCGGCCGATGCGAACCCCGACCTCGATGTACGTGCTGGCGGGGTCCAGGATCGTCACGCCGGCGTTAAGCATCAGGTCCAGCATGATCCAGCCGCGCGCCACGGCGTCGGCCATGGCCAGGTCGCGCCGGTTGTTAATGCCGATCACCTCCTGCCGGTCCTCGCACACCGTGGCGGCCACGGGCTGCTTGTCCAGGCAGAGAAGCTGGATCACGTCGGTCAGGTAGTACTCGCCCTGGGCGTTCTTGGTGGTCAGGCGGTCCAGCCGCGCCCACAGGGCTGCGGCATCAAACAGGTACGTCCCGGTGTTGACCTCGCGGATGTCGGCCAGTTCAGGCACCAGGTCTTTCTGCTCGACGATCTGGGTCAGGCGGCCCTGCGCATCACGCACGATGCGGCCGTAACCTGTGGGGTCGGGAAAACGCGCTGTCAGCACGCTGGCAACGGCCTTGCTGTGGCGGTAGTCGGCCAGGAAGCGCACCAGGGTCTCGGGCTTCAGCAGGGGCACATCACCGCACAGCACGCACAGGTCGCCTTCAAAGCCGGCCAGCGCAGCACGGGCCTGCATCACAGCGTGGCCGGTGCCAAGCTGCGGCTCCTGCGTGACAAAGCGCGTGCCCGGAAACGAGGCAAAGGCCTTGCGCACGGCATCGGCCTCGTGGCCCACCACCACAATGATCTCGGCCGGCTGCAGGCTGCGGGCCTGCTCAAGCACCCACTTCAGCACCGGAGCACCCGCCACCTTGTGCAGCACCTTGGGCGTGTCCGACTTCATGCGCGTGCTCTTGCCGGCGGCAAGCACGACGACCTTCAGCGGGCGGGAAACCATGGCGACCTCAAGTGATGGGCGGAGTCTAGCCCGTTCCGCGCCATGGACAACCCCGCGCGGAAGCGTCCTTGCCCAACGTTATCCGCAACCTCACTTCCCCTTGACGCAACCATATGCGATCCCGGCTAGCGTGCCGCAAACCTGCAACGGGGGCCGCGTGACAGACTGGATGCTGCTGGCGCTTTTCGGGTTTGCCGCACTGGTGAACCTGGCCTGGGTCTTCTTCTTTCTCTGGAACCACCTCTACCTTCGGGCCCAGGACCGCAACCTGCCCGAGCCCGCAAACTGGCCGTCCGTAGACATCCTCATCCCGGCACGCAACGAGGCCCGCAACATCGAGCGTTGCGTGCGCACCCTCGCAGCCCAGGACTACCCCGGCGACTGGCACCTCACCGTCTGCGACGACGAGAGCACCGACGACACCTTGGCCATCCTGCAGCGTCTGCAGGCCGAGTTCCCCCACCGCCTCACCGTGCTGGTCGGCGCCGCCCAGCCGCTGCCTCCGGGCTGGTGCGGCAAGTGCTGGGCAACCGCACGCATGGGCGAGGCTGCCGCCCGCGACTGGCTGCTGTTCTTTGACGCCGACACTTTCTTCGAGCCCGCCATGCTGCGCGAAGTCATGCGCCGCGCCCTGCGCCCCAGCCGCGGCAAGCCTTTGGGCCTGATGGGCGGGTGCCCCGCCGTTGAGCGCGAGGGCTTCCTTGAGCACACCTTCATGCCGGTCATTCCCATCATGTTCAACCTGGGGCCGGTGCAAGTCAGCCTGCGCAACCGCTTCATGCCGCCGGTCCCGGGCTTCTTTCACCTGTGGCCCCGCGATGCGTACCGCGCCACCGGCGGCTACCGCGCGGTGTGGGACAAAGTCCTCGACGACATGGAAATGTGCCGCGTCGTGCTGCAGCACGGCTTCAGCCTGAAGCTGATTGACCCCTCCGGCTGGATGGGCCTGCGCATGTACCGCAGCCTGCCAGAGATCTGGAACGGCCTGCACAAGAGCGTCGGCTACCTCATGTTCAAGAACCTCCCCCTGGCCATGCTCTCGGCCGGCGCCATCTTGTGGGCCGGCTGCGTCCCGCTGCTGGCGCCCGCTGTGCTGGCCTGGCGCGGTACCGACGCACTGGGCCTTACGGCTGCCGCCTCTCTGGCGCTGGCCATGCTGTTCCGGCTGCTGGACTGGGCCCGCAACGGCGGGCGCCTGTGGTCTGTCCTGTTGCAGCCCGTACTCAGCACGTTTCTTGCGGCTGTGCTCGTGCACAGCACCTGGTCTCTGGCCAGCGGTCGGGGCGTGGTCTGGAAAGACCGGCGCTACGACGATGGCGACTACAAGCGCACGTATTCCTCGCAGGCCCGCACCGCCGGGCTGGAATTGCCCCGATCCTGATTCCCTCTTGCCCTGCGCTTGACACGCGCGCGCTAGCTTACTGACACACCCGACAGGACGGTCCATGCCCGGCAGCCGCAAAACCCACTACCGCACCGTCTGGCTCTCGGACATCCACTTGGGCACCAAGTTCTGCCGCGTGGAGCGCCTGGTGCAGTTCCTGAAGGCCGTGCGGTGTGACTGCCTGTATCTGGTGGGCGACATCATTGACGTCTGGTCCATGCGCCGCAAATGGCACTGGCCCAAGGATCACACCGAAGTCGTGCGGCGCATTCTCAAGCGCGACCTGAAGGGTACCCGTATCATCTTCGTGCCCGGCAACCACGACGAGCTGTTCCGCGCCTACCACGGCCTGCAATTCGGCGGCGTCGAGATCCGCAACGAAGTCATCCACACCACCGCCGACGGCCGCAAGGCGCTGGTCGTGCATGGCGACGTGTTTGACGCCATCGTGCGCCACCACCGTCTCATCACCATGGTGGGCGACTGGCTCTACGACGTGTTGCTGGCCGTCAACGTCCACTTCAACACCCTGCGCCGCTGGATGGGTTTTGGCCACTGGAGCCTCAGTAACTACGTCAAGCAACGGGTCAAGAAGGTCATCAGCTTCATCAGCAGCTTCGAGGAAGCCCTCGCCAGATATGCCCGGCAGAAACAGGTTTCCGTCGTGGTCTGCGGGCACATCCATCATCCCGAGCTGCGCGACGTGGACGGCATCCAGTACGCCAACTGCGGCGACTGGGTCGAGAACTGCAGCGCCGTGGTGGAACACCACGACGGGCGCCTCGAAATGCTGCGCTTCGGCCCGGAGGGGCCCATGCCCGCTGTCCTTGAGGACGACGAGCCCGCACCGACCGAAGACCCACACGCCGACTTGATTGAACCGATGATTGTCTCTCTTGCTGTTTCGCCGGCTGCCGCCGGCTCACCGTCATAGAAGTACCCAAGCAGGCGGGCCGCCCCATGGGCGGCCCGCTTCGGGCTCGATCAGCCTCTACGCCAGGCTGGGGTTCCGCCGTGTGAAGTACTCGCGCAGGAAGGCCTTGGCCCGGTGCAGCCGTGACATCACCGTGCCCAAGGGCAGCTCCAGCTTGCTGGCGATCTCGTTGTAGCTGAGCTCGTTCACCGCGTTCAGCAACAGCACGTCGCGGTAACGCACGTCCATTTCGTCCAGGCCGCCCTTCAGGTCCTCGTCCAGCGAATCCAGGAAGCTGCGGTCCTTGGCCAGTGCGTCCGGGTCCATGACAGCCAGCTCGGCCTTGTCCACCACCGGGTCTGTCTCGCCCACCAGCTTCTCCACGCCCTCCACATAGACTTCGGGGGCGCGGCGCTTGTTGCGGCGGTACTCGTTCACGAACTGGTTGAACAAGATCCGCGAGAGCCACGCCTTAAGGTTGGTGCCGGGCTCGAACTGGGCAAACTTGCGCAGCCCGCGAATGTAGGTCTCCTGCACCAGATCCTCGGCATCGGCACGGTTGCGCGTCAGATGATAGGCCTGCCCGAACAGCTCCTGCATCAGGGGCAGCGCGTCGGATTCAAAGCGCGTCTTCAGGTTCTCGTGTACGTTGACCATGGCCCTACCCTCACTTTCCGGCCCCGCAGTAACCGGGGCACCTGTGTTTGCTGGTTGTCCTGCCTCGTTTTCCTGTTATTCAAAGACAGACCGGTCTGTTTTCACTGGGCGAAACTTCTTACCCGCCCAACTGGAACCGATCCTCCGCAATCCGCAGTGCCGTCTCCACCGGCCAGCTGCAGCAGTGCACCGGCGACGCAGCCAAGGCACCCTCCAACAACAAGTACAACTCCTCGGCCGCTTGCTCCACTTGCTCAGTCGTCTTGCTCTTGCCCATGAAATGCAGCGCCAAAATATCGCGCAACATGTTTCTGAAGCTGCACTTGTGCCACCTCACCACTTCGCGCACCCGGGACCCCGCGTCCTGGAACTCCGACGCCATGTTCAAGTACGGGCAGCCGCGCGAACCGCAGCTCTGCGGGTCCCCCAGCCACACAAACAGCCGCCGAACGCGCTCGGCCGGGCTGCGGGCATCCGCGATGAAGGCCTGAACCTGCGCCATCATCTGGTTGTGCCGCTGCTCCAGGCAGGTGACCAGCAGGTCTTCCTTGGTCTTGAAGTGCGCGTAGAAGCTGGCCTTGGCAATGCCCGCCTCGCGGATCACCTCGTTGATGCCGGTGGCGCGGTAGCCGTTCTCGTAGAACAACCGGGTGGCTGTTTCGACCAGCCGCTGGCGCACCGTGGTTTTGCCTGTCACCTGATCCATGCCCAGATAGTACGACCAGACCAGTCTGTCTGCCAGCGAAAAACCCTAGAAATCAAAAGTTTTTTCACCGTACGACTGGCCGGCCGTAATGCGGGCGTCTTCGCCCGCAGAAGCCCTTAGCGCCGACCAACTACGTGCGGGCCGGAGGCCCACATCACAACTGCCGCGCGGGCTCAGCATCCCCGGGCGCCCCGCGCGCAAGCACCAGCTCGCGGGCCAGTTCTGCCAGGCTTGGCCCTTGGGGGTTCGGCAGCCGTAGGCCCGCCAATGCCGGGTCAGCCGTGCGCGGTTCGACGTTCGGCGGCGGCCCCACGCCGGCCCGCCCCGGAGCCGCGATCGAGGCAACCGGCGGCTGTGGCGCGGTGGCTGTGGCGCGCCGCGGCTCTGCCCTGGGTGCCGGCAGCCCGCCGTCTGCCAGTTCCTCGGCGATGGCGCGGCGTCGTTGCGCAATGCGCAGCAGGTTGGCGCAGGCGCGCTGGGCCACAGCCGGCGTCACCTGCCAGCGCGCGGGCGGCTCGCCGGACTCCATCGCGCGCGAGTAGGCCTGCATCTCGCGCTGATGCACCTCAAGCTGGGCGCGGCAGACAGCACGCTGCAGGTCCAGGTCATCCAGCTCTGCCAGCAGGGGGTCGTCCGGCGCTGCGGCTTGCGCTGCGCGTGGCTGTTGCGGCTGCGGCGCGGGGGTGCGGACATGATCGAGAGCGACCGTGGGCGGCTGGGGAGGGCGATAGCGACGGTTGGACATGGCATTCTCCTTGTTGACAAGGAGTCTACCCACGGCTGCGACAAAGCCCGGCGGGGGTGGCGTACACCTTGCCCCTCAGAGTTTCCAGACAGGCTCTCACAGGCCACTGGTACTGATGTCGCCCTTGACTTCCCATCTCCTGTCGCACAGAACGCACACTGAATAGGATGTCGCTCTTTCGACACTGATATAGCTTTGCTGCTTGAACCGAGCCACTCGCCCTGCTATTTGAAAGAGCACATATCACAAACCAACGAGGCAACCTGTGACCCGAATGCAAGCACTGCCATCGCTGTTCGGCATCCTGACGTTCGCGCTGGGCCTGTGTGGCTGTAGCACTGTAGTGGAAACCGAGCACTACGT
>JADLBZ010000312.1 GCA_020847415.1 Planctomycetota bacterium | reverse complement strand
GCCGGGTCCAAGAAGCTCGAAGGCGGATTGGTGCCTGTCGAGGTTGCCAAGCCAGTCGTTGGGTATGCCGGGCGCCTTGGCGTCGGCGGCCAGCAGTTTTCCGAGCGCTTCCTTCGCGTCAGGCTTGCACCACAGCAGCACGGCAAGCAGGAAGCGCAGCAACGCCACGTTGTCCATGGGGTTCGTCGCAGCGATCTGTCGAATCCTGCCGGCGTTCCCAAGCGCCCCCATGATTCCCACACGTTCCGCATTTCCGTTGCGCCACAAAACGGGGATCCAAGGGGAGTCCAAGAGGTTGAAGGACGGTGCGGGTCCGGCGGCCGGAGCCGCGCCACCTTCCGGTTTAGATGCGCTGCTTGGTTGGGGCTTGCCGCTCTTTGCCATTGGTCGCCTCCTTTGACCCACGGAAGCCTACTGCGCCCTGCGACACAATTTGGGCCTTCCGGCGGCCCAACAAGTCACCCAGACGCAAAAGCCCACTCTTTTCGGCACGATTATGCGCTGCTGCAACGCAACATCGAGGATGTGCACGCTTTCTTGAAGTGTGTCAGTATCTTGCGCCGCGGCTCCGCCATGGCATTGCGGGACAACGACTCCGCCCCCCTGACGGGCCGCGAGCCTCGCCGGTGCGTGAACGTGTGCGGCGTCTCGCCTGTTGCCTGCGCCCGGCGCGCTGCGAAACGCTGTGGCGCGAGTTCTTCTCCAGCATCACGCCCGGGGCGCAACCAGTAATGGCGCCTGACGCGCAACCCTGCGCCGCCGACCAGTCACGTGCGCGAGCTTTCAATTGCGCACCCTCGTACGGACTTCCTCGAAAACCTTGGTGACAACCTTGGTGACATGCCGGGTTTTGCGGGCGGAAACGCGAACCGCCTGCAGGGCCGCGATTGGCTCTGCAGGCGGGTTGGGAGCTGGTAGACCGTACTGGACTCGAACCAGTGACCTCTACCGTGTCAAGGTAGCGCTCTAGCCAACTGAGCTAACGGTCCGTTTCAGGCTGCGCGGGCGCATGTGGTTGCGCCCACTTGTGGGCCGAAGCGTAGCAGGGTCGCCCACAGCGTCAATCCCCGGCGGCTGCCTTGCGCCGCCCGGCGCCAAGATAAACTCCCCTTGAGCCGGCAGCCCAACGCTGCCAACGCCGGGAACCCCATGAGAACACTGCGCTTTCTGCTTGCCGAGTACCGCGCCCAGCTACGCTGGCTGCTCATCGGCCTCAGCGCGCTGCTGGCCGGCGCCCTCTGCCAGGCTGTGCTGCCCGTGTTCATCCGGCTGGCTGTAGATGCTTCTTCCCCGCAGGGGTTCAGCAGCGACACCGGCCTTGCCCACCGCATGGCTGTCCTGCTGACACCTGCCCAGCCCGCCGCCAACATGGGGTTCGTCACCATCGCGCTGGCCATGGCGCTGGGCACTGCGGCTGTCATGGCCGTGTTCACGTTCCTGAAGCGCTACGACCTGGTTCGCCTGAGCCGCCGCACTGAATACACCCTCAAGCGCCGCATGTTTGAGCACCTGCAAACGCTGCCAGCAGCATACCGCGACAACACCCGCAGCGGGGCCGTCATGAGCCTGATGACCAGCGACATCGAAGCGGTTCGCATGATGATCGGCCCCGCCGTGATGTACCTCGGCGGAACGGTAGTCACCTTCCCTGTCGCGCTGGTGGTGATGTGGTCCCTGAACCCTACGCTTACGCTGCTGGCCTTGCTGCCACTGGCCGGCCTTACCGCAGCCACCCTGTGGTTCAACCCCCGCGTGAGGCGTTACTCCACTCGCAGCCAGGAAGACCTGGCCGAACTCTCGGCCCGGGCGCAGGAGAACGTCGCCGGGGCCCGCGTGGTGAAGGCCTTCTCGCGCGAGGATTATGAAGTTGCCGAGCTGGAGCGGCTGGGGCGCAACAACCTGCGCAACAAACTGGGAGCCGCACGCAACCAGGCCATGTACCAGGCCTGCATCTGGGGCTTCAGCGGCCTTGGGGTACTGATTCTTCTGTACTTCGGCGCCAAAGAGGTCGCGGCGCACCGCTTCAGCAACGGGGACTTCGCCGCGTTTGTGCTCTACAACCTGAACCTTTACTGGCCCATGATCGCGCTGGGCTGGGTGGTCATGATGTTCGTGCGCGCCGAAGCCAGCCTGAAGCGCATCAACGAGTTGCTGGAACAGCCCGCGGATCCATCCTGCACCGGCGGCAGCCATGCCGCCGGCAGCCTGCGCGGCGAGGTTGTATTCGACAACGTGGGGCTGCGTCACCCGGGGCACGAGCACTGGGCGCTAAGCGGCGTCAGTTTTCGCGTGGTGCCGGGCCACACGTTGGCACTGGTAGGGCCGGTGGGCAGCGGCAAGTCCACGGTGGCCAACCTGCTGCTGCGGCTGCTGGCTCCCAGTGAGGGCAGCATCACCGTGGATGGCCAGCCGTTACAGGACCTGGACCCCGCAGTACTGCGCGCCGGCATCGGCTACGTGCCGCAGGACAGTTTCCTGTTCAGCGACACTATTGCCGGCAACGTGGCCCTGGCCCTGCCCGAGGATGCCCCCGACCGCGACGCGCTGGTTCGCCGGAATGCCGGGGTTGCCGAACTGGAGGCCGAGGTGCAGGCCTTTCCTAATCAGTACGACACGCTGCTGGGCGAACGCGGCGTGAACCTCTCCGGCGGCCAGAAGCAGCGCGTCGCGATTGCCCGGGCGCTGGCCCGACAGCCGCGCATTCTGGTCCTGGACGACTGCCTCAGTGCCGTGGATACCGCCACCGAGGAGCGCATCCTGCGCAACCTGAAGAACGCGCTGCAGGGAGTGACGGTGATCCTGATTGCCCAGCGCGTCAGCACCGTACAGCACGCCGACGAAATTCTCGTGCTGGATGACGGTCGTGTGATAGAACGCGGAACGGATGCGACCCTGCGGGCGGCGGGCGGCTTCTATGCCGACCTTGCCCGCCGCCAGGAACTTGCCGCCCAACTGGCGGACTGACCCGACGGAGAATGTCATGGCGGCAGACCTGGCTACCCGCGGCACTGTTCTCTGGTATGACCCCTGCAAGGGCTACGGCATGGCCGAGCGCAAAGGCGGCACGCGGGTGTTTGTTCACTGCTCGGCGCTGCCGCAGCTCAATGACATCCTTGAGGCCGGGCAGGAAATCGAGTTCGTGGTCGAGCAGACGGCGCGTGGCGAGATTGCCAAGCAGGTACGGCCGGTGTCGTAGCAGCCTTAGGACGGAGCCTTCTTGGTTTCGTCGTCGCCGGCGGGAGGCGCCGCTTCTGCGCGGTTGGAGTCCGCCTCACGATTGGGCACATGGCCGGTGTCTTTCACGGCGGGCATGGTCGCCGACTTCGCCTTGCGCAGAATCTGTGTGTGGCGATGACGCACCTGTTCGTTGATGCTGTGCGCGAGGGCAAACTGCGCGCCCGAGGCCGGGCGCACCAGCTCTGCCTTCGGGGCCAGCACGCCGCCGGAGATAACCAGCTTCATGGCGTCTTCCACCGTGATGTCGAGCTGCAGAACTTCGTCGGCCGCCACAAACATGGTGTAGCCCGTCATGGGTGCCGGGCTGCTGGGCACGTAGACCGTCACCATGCGCTTGCCGGTGCTCTCCTGGAGCGTTTTCAGCCCCGCCCCGGTGACAAACGCGATGGACCAGAGACCGGGCCGCGGATACTCGACCACACAGACAGTGTCGAACTCGATGCTCTTGTTGTCGGAGAAGAAAAACTCGAACAGCTGCTTGGCATGCGGATAGACGCTGCGAATCACAGGCGTCTTGGTCACGAACCATTCCACCAACTGCACGACGCGCCGCCCCAGGAAGTTGCGCGTACCAAAGCCGAGCAGCACGACCAGCACCAGGCCCAGCAGGCTGGCCAACAGGTAATCAAACCAGTGATACGACAGCACGCGGCCGGTGTCCGGGTCTTGCTCGCGCGGCCACTTGTTGGCGTCCAGCACGTACTGCAGCGGCCCGCGCGGCCTTAGGGGCGGGGAATAGCCCCACGAGGCGTCCGGCAGGTCCCGAATCAGGATGTTCACGCGATCGGGACCGGCCAGCAACAAGGCGTCAAGACGGCGGATCTGTTCCTCAAGCTCGGCGGTTTCCTTGCTGCCGGAACGACCGCCCCCGCCACGCAAACGGACTTCTTCCAGGCTTTCACTCAGCCCTTTGCGGCGAGCAGCGAGGTCTGCCAACCGCAGCAGATAGGCTTCCTTCTCATCCAGTGTCTCGTTGGCAATAATCTCGCCACCCCAGCCCTCAGCAGCCCATTTCATGTAGGCGAGGTACTTCTCTTCACTGATGCGCTGCAGGTAGTCGCGCTCGTCCTTGCTCAGGCGGCGAGGCTCAAACACGGCAATGGAGTCAATGCCACGGATCGAGAGCTCGACCACGTTGGTGCGCAGGATGTCCCAGGCCCAGGCAAACAGCGCAATGGTTATGATCGCCGGCAACAGGATCGCCAGGCCTTTCATGAAGGCCCTGGTCAAAGGACTCACATGCTTCTTCTTGCCGTTGCCCGCCATAAGCGAGCGGGATGCTAGCCGTCAGACCGCGCTTGACCAAGGGGGCGTGTCCAATAGACTTCGCCCATGCGGTTTCTGAAGCACGACGTACGAGACTTCGGCCTGGCGTTCTCGCTCTCGTTCAACCTGAGGCGCGTCAGCCAGGCGGGCGTGGCCCTTTGCTGGACGCTGATCTGCGTCGGCCTGCTGCTGGGCACGCTTGCCTGGCGCGTTGCCGGCGACCCGCTGGACCCGCTGGGCCTTGACCAGGGCCTTCGCTGGCTGCTGGCGCCCGACATCACCTGGGCGCGCACGCTGGTCTGGACGCTGGCGCTGGGGGGCTGGCTGCCCGGCTTTCTGTATTTGTGTGCGCCTGTGCTGCGCGGCTGTGCCTTCGAGATTGCCCGCGACGACAACGAGCCGCCCGCCAACAACGCGAGGTTGTTCCGCAACGCTGCGCTGGCGCCCTTTTCGGCTCTGCTCGTACCTGCCGTCCTGCTGCTGCTGGCATTCCTGTTGACGCTGCTGACGAACCTGGATGGCATTGCCGGCGCCATTGGCACAGGCCTGGGCCTTTCGCTGGCACTGCCGCTGGCCATTGCAGCCGCTGCCGGACTGATTGTCGTTGCCTTGGCTGCCCCCATGATGGGACCCACCGCAGTAGTGGAAGGCCGCGATACGATTGAGGCTCTTAGCCGCCCCATCGGGTATGTCCTGCAGGCGCCGCTGCGCTATCTCGCGTACATGGCCGCCAAACTGGGCGTCACTGCCCTTTCCAGTGTGGCAGGCGGCCTTTGCCTGGCACTGACCTGGGGCATCTTGTGGGTCTTCATCCGGCTGGCCGGCAACAGTGCGGCTCTGGACGGCGCCGTGGCGGTAGCCACCGCCCGGGCCGATGTGGATTTCGCCTCGCAGCCGGTGGCCGCCATCCTGGCAGCCGCGTTCTGGGGTACAGTTGGCTTGTGGCTGTGCTGGCTGATGGTCGTAGCCCTTTGCGCCGACCTGATTGTCTACCTGCTGCTGCGCTACCGGCTGGACGGCGTGACGATGGAGAAGCTGGCGATCGTCGAGGAGCGCCTGGCAAAGCTGCCCACAGCCGTTGAGACAGCCGCCGAAGCCGAAGAAGCCCGCAAACGCTTTGATGCCCAGCAAGCAGCGCAGCCCGCCGCACCCGAGCCGCAGCAAACTGCAACACCTGGGGCCTGATTTTCCCAACTCCTGAGGCGGCTGGTCGTTGCAAGGTCAATTACCCGATCGCGCGAGGTCGCCATGCAGGCAGCGCTGAGCAAGTACCTGATCGAAGAGCGTGGCGTACGGCAGGACAAGGTCGAGAACCTGTTCAGCAAGGCGCGCGAAACCGGCGAGAAGATGGATGCGGCGCTGGTGGAGAGCGGCCTCCTGGGCGAAGCCGAGATGCTGCAGTACTTCAGCCGCGAGCTGGGCCTGCCCCATGAGGCCGAACTGGGCAAGTACAAGCCCTACCCGCGCTTTGCCGAGCGCGTGCCCGTGAACTTCGCACGCAATTACAACCTGGTGGCCCTTGAGGAAGTACGCGGCAGCCTGCGTGTGGCAACCTGCCGCCCGCTGGACCTGTATCCAATGGACGAGCTGGCCGGGCTGATGCGCATGCCCATTGAGCCGGTGCTGGCGCCGCGCGTGGAGATCAGCGAGCTGATCAATCGTTCCTACGCGCAGAAGACGGAAGTCAGCGACGAAGTGGAGCGTGAGCTGGAGCAGGAAGGCGTCCTCGACACGGACATCGAGTTCGACGAGAAGACGGACATCCTGAACATCGCCACCGCGGCGCCGATCATCAAGCTGGTGAACACGATCTTCAGCCAGGCGCTGCGTATGCGCGCCAGCGATATCCACATCCAGCCCAGCGAGCACAAGCTGCAGGTGCGTTACCGCGTGGACGGCGTGTTGTACGACGTGATGACGCCCAGCAAGAAGCTGCAGGACGCTATTGTCGCGCGCATCAAGGTGATGGGCAAAATGGACATCGCCGAGCGCCGCCTGCCCCAGGACGGCCGAGCCAGCGTGAAGATGGGCGACAACGACGTGGACCTGCGTATCAGCACGGTGCCCACGAACTACGGCGAGCGCGCCGTGATCCGCCTGCTGGAGAAAACGACCAAGAAGTTCGACCTTGCCGACATCGGTTTCATGCAGGAGAGCCAGGACATCTTCTGTCAGTACCTGGAGTACTCCAACGGCATCATCCTGCTGACCGGCCCCACCGGCAGCGGCAAGACCACCACCCTGTACGCGGCCATCGGCACCATCAACCGCCCGGACATCAACATCCTCACCATTGAGGATCCCATTGAGTACCAGATGCCCGGCGCCAGCCAGGTTGAAGTGAACGAGAAGAAGGGCCTGTCGTTTGCCAAGGCCCTGCGCAGCTTCGTGCGCCAGGACCCTGACGTGATCCTGGTGGGCGAAATCCGCGACCTTGAAACAGCGCAGATCGCCATCCAGTCGGCCCTGACCGGCCACCTGGTGTTCAGCACCCTGCACACCAACGACGCCCCCAGCACCGTGACGCGTCTTGTGGACCTTGGCGTGGAGCCGTTCCTGGTGGCCAGCTCGGTGGTCTGTGTGGTGGCGCAACGCCTGGTGCGGCGCATCTGCAAGGAGTGCAAGGCGGAGTACGTGCCCGACCATCGTGAACTGCGCGGCTTTGACCTGGCGCTCTCGGACCTTCCCAACGGCCACCTGTGGCACGGCAAGGGCTGCGAAGCCTGCTTCAAGACGGGCTTCACGGGCCGTACCGCCATTCACGAGATTCTGCCCATCAACGAGACGCTGAAGCAGCAGATCG
>JADLBZ010000311.1 GCA_020847415.1 Planctomycetota bacterium | reverse complement strand
CTCGTTGGGGCCGAACTGCGTCGGGTTTACGAACACGCTGGCAAGGGTGTGGGCGTTCTCCTGCGCGCTGCGGCGCACCAGGCTGGCATGGCCCTCATGCAGGGCGCCCATGGTTGGCACAAAGCCCACGCTGCCGGCAAGGGAAGCACGGAATGCCCGAAGTTCGGCGATGGAGGCGAGCTGTTTCACGGCTGCACCATAGTCGGGGCGGCATTGCGCGCAACAGGAGGCAAGCCCGGATGTTGCATGGAACTTCGTCGCGAAACGTGCAGGCTGCCGTTCAGTTTGCGGGCTCGCAGCGAGGTTGACCCCGAGGCATGTCTGCCGACATGTCGCAGGCTGCAACCCGCAAGCACCCGTGAAATGAACGCAGACCGCACGTTGCAGCAAAAGGCTCCATGCAACTTCCGGGTAGTGTCTCAGTTTGAAGCCTGAAAGCAAAGCGCCGCGAGAAATCGCGGCGCTGGAATGCACACGGGAGTCGAACCCGCAACCTTCGGTTTTGGAAACCGTTGCTCTGCCAATTGAGCTAGTGCCCCATTACCCGACCCCCAAAGGGGGCGGATGGTGGAAATCCTATTCCAATGTATCAACAAGATCGCCAAGTGTCGCCGGGGTCGGCGTCAATCCAGCGGCCATCGCAGGCGTCTTTCCAAGCGTCTTGTGGGTGCGGCAGAAGTTGTAGTTGAAGAAATGCAGCGCCACGGCGTGAGAGAGGTTCTCCGCTTTCTTCGAGAACCCGTTGGTCAAGCGGGTAAACCGGCGCATGGACATGCGCATGGTCAAGTTCTGGCGCTCGACAAAACTGGTTGAAACGTGCTTGGCATCGGGCATCCCGCAGACCGGCGTTTTCTTTGTGCCGCAGCATTCACCCGGGCTATAACGCGCCTCGTTGCTGTTCCCCGGCGCATCGCCATAGAGCTTGACCAGCATGGAGTAATCCACCGCGCCCCCAAAAGCGCCCTCTACGGCACTCAGGTAGGCTTTATGGCCGTCCGTGGTCAACTGGACGCGGTGGGCAAGGCGTGAGGCCAGGTCGCCCATGAACTCGCTGGCGCACTCGGCGTCGCGTGTGCCGATAAGCCAGCACGGCACAAGTTTTGTGTCCGCATCAATGGCGGTCCACGTCCAAACGTCGCCAACTCCTTGCCCCTTACGTCCCTCGGGCACGTTCTTTTCCTTCATGCCCACAAACGACCAGATTTCATCGCACTGAATGTGGCGCAACTTGAGGTTGACCATGGTGCGCTCGTTGAACTCAAGCGCGGCGCGGCCTGCGTCAACCAGCAGTTTAGTAACGGTGTTGATCGAAACTCCGGCCATACGCGATACCGAACGCATGGAGTTCCCCTCAACCAGTGCAGTCAGGATGGCTACGCGCTTCTCCTTCGTTAGCTTGTTCATACTGAACAGTATGCTTGACTGCTCACGATATCGCAACACAAACTTCGGATTTTCCCTAATTCCCGAATATCGTAATTGACGGGGCGGGGTAAGCGGCTAAATTGGAACCATGACTGACAACAAGGCAATTGCACCCGGCGACGTACTCCGCGAGGAACTCAAGCGGCGCGACTGGACCCAAGACATGCTGGCTCGGATCATGGGCAGACCGGCGTCGGCGGTGAACGAGATCATAACCGGAAAACGGAGTATCAGCGCCGAAATCGCGCGCGAGTTGGAAAGTGCTTTGCGCGTCAGCGCGAAGACGTGGCTGAAGCTGGAGATGGAATTCCAGCTTGAGCAAGTGGCATCGCCGATTGCTATCGAGGAGCGCGCCAGGCCCTTCTACCACGCCCCTGTGAAGGAAATGGAAAAACGGGGTTGGATCAAGCGCACCAACACGCCGTCCGAGACCGAAGCGGAGCTATGCCGCTACTTCGGCGTCAACGCGCTGACGGACAACCCTCGCATCAAGGTGGCGGCACGCACGTACGCCAAGGAGGGCTCACTGAATGAGGGTCAGATAGCTTGGTGCTATCGCGCGCTGAACCTGGCACCGTCGGCACCAGCCACTACCTACACGGCGGCGAAGTTGAAGGGCGCGTTGCCAGAGCTGCGCGCCATGGCGTCGCAGCCCGAATTGGCGCGGCGCGTTCCTCGAATCCTTGCCGACACCGGCGTCCGACTGGTCATCGTTGAACACCTGCATGGCAGCCAGATTTCGGGTGCGGCCCTGTGGCTTGACGACAAGAGGCCTGTTATCGCCCTGTCACTTCTCGGTGACAAAATGGATCGCTTCTGGTTCACGCTCCAGCACGAGATTTCCCACATCCTGCACAAAGATGGCGAACGCCTCGACGTTGATCTTGGAGAGGCTGGCTTTGACGCATGGAGCATTGACACAGACGTTGAGCGACGCGCAAACGCGGACGCTGCGGCTGCCTTGATCGAGCCGTCCCGTCTCGATGATTTCATACGACGCAAGAAGCACGTAATGAGCCAGACGACAATTATCCAGTTCGCCAATCTGATCCAGATTCACCCCGGCATCGTTGTTGGGCAGCTTCAGCACCGGGGCGTGCTTGGTTGGGATTTTCATACAAAGCTTCTTCCCCGTATCCGTGAACACCTGGTCGGTGAGGCACTGACCGACGGCTACGGGCATCGTCCCACTGTCTAACGAGGTAGTTATGGCAAAGCCGCTGTTTACGACCGGTAATGAATACTTCCTTGCGATTATGGAGCGGTGGCGGCAAGAGACCGGAAGCGAGTTCAACGACCTCGATGCGGCGGTTGAGTGGGCGCTCGAAAACGGCGAGCTCAAAGCCCCGCCTTACGACCCTGCGAAGGACTTCAAGCGCAAATTCGCCATGGCTCTTCGCCAGCAAACGAAACGTGACAGCCACGGCAACAACGTCCGGGTGTGGCAAGCCAATAAGACGTTCGAGATAGACCCCGCCGAAGGCATCAAGAAGCAAAAGGTTCTTTGGTTCGATATCGATAAAATCACACATCACCAGATGGAGTTGGCGACGTTGCAGCGCCGTGAGCAAGTCATTGGCGATATCTGCCAGCTGACAACGGACGTGGACTACTTCAACGAGAACCGCCTCGCTGAGGGTGAACAGCCCATCGAGGTGCCCAAGGACTTCACCAATGACGTAGCTGAGCGCAAGCAGCCTAAGACCTACGGTGGCGATCTAGGAGGCGATGACGACGACGATGTGCGGGTCTAACCCTTGCTGCCCCATCTCGCACGAGCCGCCTTCTTCGCGATGGCGGCTCGTTTAGCTTTGGACAGCTTCTTCGCCCGCGCCTTGCCGCCTTTTAGCCCACCAAGACGACCAAGGGCCGCAGCGGCCTTTTGGACCTCTGTAAGTTCTTCTGCTGGTGGCGCGTCGCCGGTTACGTGGTCCAGTATGGACTTGGCAATCAGGTTCGGGTCTGCGTTCTTGCGGATGCTTGAGCGTTTAGGCATGGAGCGAGTGTATCATGGACCGGAACACGGGCGAATTTCAAACTGAGACACTACCAACTTCCGGGCTAGGTTGCCCCGGCGCGGGGCGAGCCTACAATTCTCGGCCATGGGAAAAGGCCGCAAGCGCAACAAGCAACACCACCAGCCTGCCCGCAAGCCTCCCGCCGCGGCACCCGCTGCCCCGGCGTCGCCGGCGGCCGCACCGTCTGACGGCAAGGCCCTGCCGGCGCCCCTGAAGGCACTGGATGCCGACTACTCGGCGCTCCTGCAGATGCGCAACGTGCGCTGGCTGATTGTGCTGGCTGTCGTGGTGGGGGCCCTGCTGCTGGGCTACTGGCTCTCGGACGTGTTCGTGCCGCTGCTGGCGGCCCTGGGCGTTGCCTATGTGCTGAACCCGCTGGTGGCGCGGCTGCAGAAGCGCGGGGTTTCGCGTCCGCGGGCGGTGCTCTGGATCTTCATCGGCTTCATCGTGCTGTCAGCCGCCTTCGGCACCTGGTTTGCGGCCAGCGTGGTGCGCGACGTGCGCAGCATGGGCAACCAGCTCGGCACCCTGATTGAGGACGTGCGCGCCAACCAGGACGAATGGGTGGACTCGTACAACGACACCGTGCCGGCCTCCATGAAGGTGGACCCCGGGCGTGTCACGCTGGATGCCGTGCTGGACGTGGCCCGCGAACGCCTGGCGCCTCGGGGCAGCGAGGTGGACGCGCCCGAGCAGACCGAGGCCCGGGCCGCCATGGCCTCTGCCCGGGCGGACCTGCTGGCGGGCTTCCAGCGGCTGGACCGCGACAACAGCCTGGCCCTGAACTCGCCGGAGATCCCCGCGGCCGAGCTGAAGGCCATGGATGCCGACGGCGACGCGGCCGTCAGCACCCAGGAGTGGTTTGATCGCTTCGGGGCCTCTGCCCCCAAGGGCGACGCCCGCACGGTGGCGCCCGAGGCAAGAGAGACCGCCGAGGGCCTGTGGCAGATTGCCAGCAAGGGCGTGGTCAGCCTGTTCTCGTTCCTGCTGTTCCTGACACTGGTGCCCATCTACGCCTGGTACTTCATGGTGGGCTACGACTCGGTGGTGGGCAAGGTGCGCGAGTATCTGCCCGGCGCGCACCGCCCGCGCATTGAGCGGCTGCTGGGCGAGACCGACGCCATGCTGAAGGCCTTCTTCCGGGGCAGGCTGGTCATCGTGGCGGTGATCTCGGGGCTTTCCACCATCCTGTTCTGGATCTGCGGCGTGAAGTACGCCTTCCTGCTGGGCCTGATGAGCGGGCTGGGCATCCTGATCCCGTACTTCAGCGTCCTGGCCGGCTACCTGCCCGCCCTGCTGCTGATGCTGGTGGACCCCAGCCAGGGCACCGGCTGGATTGTGGGCATGAGCGTGGGCTTCTTCGGCATCCAGTCGCTGGAGCAGTACGTGCTGACGCCCAAGCTGCTGGGCGACGCCGTCGAGCTGCACCCGGTGACCCTGCTGGTGGGCGTGTTTGTGATGGGCAGCCTGTTTGGAGTCTTCGGCCTGCTGCTGGCGGTGCCCCTGACCGCCATTGCCAAGACCCTGGGCCGCGAGTTCCTGCTGCCTTACTTCCGCAGCCTGGCCCAGGAAAGGCCGGCCGAGACCTGACATGGCAACCCGAGGCGAGACAGCACCCGGCTCGATCCGCGTTGCCGCGCGCGCCCTCATCATTGAGGAAGGGCGCCTGCTGGTCATGACCTACCGCGACGAACAGGGAAGCTGGTGCGTGACCCCCGGCGGCGGTATTGCCAAGGGCGAAACGCTGGGTGAGGGTTTGCGCCGCGAGGTGCGCGAGGAGCTGGGCATTGAGGTCGCGCCCGGCGATGTGGTCTACGTGCGCGAGCTGCTGGGCAAGAGTGCCGCGGTGCGCCACGGCAAGCTGGCGGCCGACGCCCACCAGCTGGAGATCTTCTTTCGGTGCCGGCGCGAGGGCGAGTTGCGCCCCGGCCCGCAGCCGGACCGATTCTGCACCGGCTTTGAGTGGGTGCCCCTGGGCCAGCTTGAGGCGCGCAACTTCTTCCCAGCCACGCTGGGCAGGCGCCTTTCTGCGGATGTGGCAGGCGGCTTTGTCCCCCACGGCAACTACCTGGGTGACGCCTGAAAAAGCAGGCGAGGCCCGGCAACCCGGGCCTCGCGCTTGATTGGTGCCCCAACTACTTCTGGATCTGCGGGCCGGGCAGTGCGCCGATGGACAGGCCGTCGGCCGAGCCCAGGTACACTTCCACGCGCCGGTTGCGCTGCTTGCTCTTGCTGTCGGCGCCCTTGACCACCGGCCAGTGCTCGCCGAAGCCGGCCACAAAGATGCGGTCGCCGGGCAGGCCGCAGGTGGCCAGGAACTCGCGCACTGCCATGGCGCGCATGGCGCTGAGGTGCACGTTGTCCTTGATGCCCTGGGTCTTCACCTTCTTGACCGGGTCGTCGTCGGTGTGGCCGTCCACGCGGCAGATCTTGGTCGCGTCGGCGTCCATCTGCTCCTTCAAGATGGCGGCCAGCTTCTTGAGCTTGTCCTTGGTGCCCTCGGTCAGGTCCCAGGAGCCGCTCTTGAACAGCACGCCGCTGTCATCCATGCGCACGCCCACCGCCGAGCCCGACTGGACGAACTCCCACTCGTCGCTCTTCAGGCCCTTGCCCCAAACCTTGCGGATCTCGTCAATCAGGGCGCCCTGGTCCATCTGGGGCACGGCGGCGGCAGCTTCCTGCATGCCGGAGATCTTCTGCTTCAGGCTCTGGTTTTCCGTGCTCAGGGTGCGGACATGGCCGGTCAGGCGCTCGTTCTCGGCGGCGACGGCCACGTTGGCCTCCTGCTCGCTCTCGAGGTGCTTGACCACGCGGTCGTACTCCTCCAGGGAGACACAGCCGCTGCCCATCAGGGCAACCGTGGAAATGGAGATGAGGGACAGCAGTGCCTTCTTCATGACATCGCTCCGGGCGTAGGAATCGGGAAGTTGGGCCAGCCCTGCGGCTGCACCATTGGCCCATCGGCCCGGTGGCGTGCGAAGATTGAACAAAAACCGGAATTCCTGCCGGCGGGCACGCTTCTTCTCTCGACTCTCTGCCCTCGTCTCAGGACTCTCGGCCGCTCCAGCAGGCCGTTGAAGTAGTCGCCTTTGGCGCCTTCCTTAACGGAAAGCAACTGCCCGGCTCGCGCCGTAAAGCCGCTCGCCGGCCGGCCCGTGCAGTCGCGCGGGCCGGGCAGGGCGCTGAAACAGACTATTTCAGCGCCCTGCTAGTCGCCCTGCTGCTCGGCGGCCAGCATCAGGATAGTCGCCCCGGCGACACCGGCCGGCAGGGCAAACAGGTTCAGCACCGGCACCCACAGGCACAGGGCCGTCGCCGCGCCCAGGCCGCCCACCGGCCATTTGTGGGCCTTGGCCCAGGCCAGTTTGCGCGAAAGCGTGTACTCGCGCAGCGAGTGCGGCGTGTCCATCAGGTCCACCCCCTGCAACAGGGCACTCACCGGCACGCTGATCACCACCGCCACGCCGGTAATCATGGTCAGCACCGCCAGGGGCAGCTCTACCAGCAGGCTGAGCAGCAGCCACTTCAGGGCCTGCAGCGCGGCCGAGACCTGCCGCTGCAGGAACTTGCGGCTGGTGCGCGGTCCGCCCAGTTCGCGGCCCGTGTACAGCACATGCACGCGCTCGCACAGCGGGTCCAGGAAGATCGGGCCCAGCAGGGTCATCACCGGGGTAAACAGGAAGTAGGCCACCACCAGCGCCACCACAAAGGCCAGCACGCCGCCCAACCAGCCCAGCCACGAAGCCCAGCCCTGTTCCTGCAGCCACGAGGACAGGCCCACCCCCACCACGGCAAACGCCACCCAGGCCAGCGCCACCAGCACCAGTGCCGAGACGAACGCCGCAAGCGCCGTGAAGCGAAACAGCGCGCCGCCCGGCAGGCACATCTTCAGGCCGGCCAGGAAAGCCGAAATGCCGCTGACCGCCCCGCGGAAACCCTGGGGCAGGGGCGTCGAAACGGGCAGTGGTCGCGGCGCGTTCATTCGAACTGGGGCACACTCTGCATGCGTACCGTGTGGGCGTGCACCATGTCCCAGTCCGGCGGCGGCGGGTGTTTGCGATAGAGCTGGCAGCGGCGCTGGTACAGGCGGCTGGGGCCGTCATCGCCTGCCATGCGGTCGGCATCGGCAAAGCGCTTCTCGGCGCGGTCCCAGTCACGCTGCCAGAACGACTTCAAGCCGCGCTCGTACAGGTCGGCCACCATCTTCACTTGCTCGGGCGTTTCCTCGCGGCTGCCCAGCAGCTCGTAGATGGTCGTGGTGCGGTCGGTGCCGGCAATGCGGATCACGTCCAGCTCGCGCGCGACCAGTTCATCGCGCACCTGCACGGCGGTCTCGCGCGAGGCAATCACCGGCGCGCGGTATAGCCGCGAAAGCTGCTGCAGCTGCACGGTCAGGCTCACCGCCTCCCCCACGGCGGTGTACATGGCGCGCTCCTCGTTGCCGACGTTGCCGACGATGGCAGGGCCGGTGACCACGCCGATGCTCTGGCTGATCTTGCCGAAGCCCTTCACGTGCCACTCGGCGGCCAGGCGCGCGGTTTCGCGCAGGCAGGCCAGCGCGGCCTGGGAGGCGTGCAGGGCGTGCCGGGCGTCGTCCAGGGGGGCGCCAAACATGGCAAAGATCGCGTCGCCGAAGAACTTGTCCACGAACCCCTGGTGGGCGCGGATCACCCCGGTCATGCGCGAGAAGTACTCGCACAGCAGCTCGGCAACAGCCTCGGGCGACGCATAGGTCGTGATCTCGGTGAAGCCCCAGATGTCCAGGTAGACCAGCGAGACATTGCGGCGCGACGCCCCCAGCTTCAGGACGTTGATGTCCTTCTCGGCCTGCTGCACCAGCAGGCGGCCCGCGTAGCGCTCCAGGTCGCGGCGATGAACCTTGCTGCGGAAGATGGGCATCAGGCCTCCTGCTGCAAGCCTATTCAAGCGGGGCGACCGTTCAGCGCCGCGGACGCGTCGGGCCGCGAAGGGTACAAACGCGCGCCGCCGCGAACACCGGCCACCACCGTGCGCGACGTTAAAGCTTCGGGACCGGCGCCGGGCGTGCAACGGCAATGCCTTCAACCTGGCGCCTGAGCCCCGGGCAGTCCATGTCATCCAGGGCCGACAGCAAATCCTCGTCCCGCGCGCGGTTGGCCGGCTTTACCAGTTGCGCTGCCGCCAGCGCCAGCACCGGCGCCGCTACAAAGCACCCGCACACCAGTTGCGTGCGAACCTCCGCCACCCATTCGCCCCGCAGGACCGCGTTCTCCGGCAGCAGCGACAGGTCGTAGCTGTAGGCCAGCCAGTATGTCACGCCCAGGTTGAAGCCCACGATGCCCGCCCAGAACAGCGGCGCGAACAGGCCCTTTAGCGGCAAATGGCGCAAGGCCACCCGTCGGCCGGCCACAACCTCGCGCCGCGACAGCAGCGCGTCCAGCCGCTGGTTGATGAAGATGCACACCCAGCCCACCACAAACCAGCCGGCATAGTTGGCCAGGGGCACGTTGAAGTGATAGCCCGGCGAAGGGTAGTGGTAGATCTCGCCCAGGAACCAGTGCTTGCCCAGGTGCGCCACCGGGTCCACCACGATGTCAATCACCACCATCAGCGCGGCGCCCAGCAGCAGAGCCGAAGCCGAGTTGCGCACCCGGCGCGGCGTAACCCGCTGCACGTCGCGGCCCTTGACCCACAGCGCCGAAAGAAAGTACTGCGCCGTCGAGAAGCTGACGTAGCTCAGGAAGGCAAACGACAGGCTGTCAAAGAACGGCACCCCGGCCACCACCAGGTCCTTCTCCAGCGCCTCGTAGTGGTAGATGTAGTAGCCAAAGGGCACGCCGTGGTTGATGCTGCCCCACTCGGCAACCAGCGCCACCAGGTAGCCTGTCACCAGCCACAGCAGCGTGCGCAGCCAGCCCTGTTCCAGCCATCCCAGCACCAGAAACGCAACCAGGAACACAGCCACGTAGGGCCGGTGCAATGGCAGCGACAGGAGCTGTTCGAGCATACGACCTTTCTAGCTTGCCCTGCGACAACAGGCCAAGGTTTGGCCATTGCAAACGAGTTCAGCGGGCGCGCAGGCCTCCGGCGTTGCGCGCGGCGCGCTCGGCCGGGCTGATGCCCATGACGGCATCCACGTCGGCGTGCATGGGGCGCGGCAGGTGCGGCTGGTGGGGTAACTCGCCGCGCAGGCGCAGGGCAAAATCGCGTGCCCACGCCCGCGTGAAGGCGCGGCTGGCGTTGGTGTGCTGCAGCTCGATCTTCAGGCCGCGCTGCAGCAGGCGGGCGCCGCAATCGAGCAGGCGCTGCTCAATCAGGTCCAGTGCCGTGCCGTAGGTGCGATAGGCGCGGTCGCAGCCCACAAAGGCCGCGGCCCCGCGCGGCGCCAGCAGGCGGGCGGGGCCCAGCACCTTGCCCATGGCGTCGTCAAAAGGCCGGTAGTCAAAGTGGTGGGTGCCAAAGCCCCAGGTGGGCTCGCCCAACAGCAGGCCGTCGGCCTCCAGCAGGCGGCGCGGGTCCAGGCCCTTGGCGCAGAGGGGACCCAGCACGGAGAGGCCCGCGTCAGCAACGGCAGCGGCGCACAGCTCGGCTGTTTCGCGGGTGCGTCCGCCCCCGCTGGCGTAGACAATGGCAATGGTCAGGCTCACTCGCCCGAGTAAAGAATGGCCGGCGGCCCCTGCAACATGGGCAGCTTGCGAAGGTCAATAAACACGCCGGCAGAGCCGCGCACGCTGCCGTCTGCGTGCCGCAAAGTACGGGCGATGTCCAGCACCGGCACTTCGGCGCCGGAAGCATGTATCAGGCGGAAGCGCGACACGATGAAATCCACGCCCGAGACCTGAAGCTCCGCACCCTTGTCTACCAGCGACAGGTCGGCGGGATGCACCACGCTGGCCGGCGTGTACGTGGAGCCGTCGCCCAGGAACAACTCCGGCGGATAGCCCAGCATCTTCACGGCTTCGGCGCTCACGTAACGCAACGTGTAGGTCGCGTCCAGGGCGGTCTCGTAGGCGACCACCGGCAGGCGATTGAGGTATTCCGCGAAGTCAAACCCGCCCGCCATGACGCCCGGTCCCTCCAGCACTTACCGCGAGGCAGCGATGTACGTCACTAGGTTATCTGGCCGGGCCGCGCCGTCGATGGTCAAATCCGTAAAACCAAACACCACCTGCACAGGAAAAAAGTTTGAAGCCCCCGCGGGGCAAACACGGGGGCTTCGTTCTAACCCCTCCCGGGCAAAGAGGGGTTGGGGCACTTCAGTTGTTTCGGTTGCGAACCACTCGCTTCCGATGATTGAAGTATATACAGGCGAAACCTGTTTGCAAGCTATTTCGGACAACTTTTGTCCAGTTCTTCTGTAAACGCATAACCTTTTACTTGCCAGCAAGATACGCACGAATCACCAGCAGGTCGCCGGGCCCGATCCCCGGCACCCGACCGGCCTGACCCAGCGTGCGCGGCTGAACGCGCCCCAGCTTTTCGCGCGCCTCTTTGCGCAGGTTGGTCATCGTCGAATAGTCCATTCCATCCGGAATGCGCACCGCCTCGGCCTGGCGCAGCCGCTCGGCATCCTGGTCCTCTCGCTCCAGATATCCACCGTATCGGGCATCCGTCTCAAGTGTTGCTGATGCCTCTGTTTCCAGCGACGCCAGCGCGGGCTGCAGCTCCACCGCACGCTGCCAGGCAAACCCCGGCGAGCGCAGCCAATCATGCAGCGTTTTGCCCTCCAGCCGCGTTCCCCGCAGAAAGCCCTGTCCACGTTCGTATTCGGATAGCTTTGTCTTGAATCGCGCTGTCCGCTCCGCCTCCACACACCCCAGCTCCATGCCCAGCGGCGTCAGGCGTCGGTCGGCGTTGTCCGTGCGCAGCCGCAGGCGGTACTCCGCCAGGCTGGTGAACATGCGATAGGGCTCTTCCGTGCCGCGGGTGGTGAGGTCGTCAATCAGCACGCCGATGTAGGCCTGGTCGCGTCGCAGCACGACCGGCGGGCGGCCGGCCAAAGTCAGCGCGGCATTCAGGCCGGCCATCAGGCCCTGGGCCGCGGCTTCCTCGTAGCCGGTGGTCCCGTTGATCTGTCCAGCCAGATACAGCCCCGTCGCGGTTTTGGTTTGCAGGGTGGCATCCACCTGCAAAGGCGGCACAAAGTCGTACTCGACGGCGTAGCCGTGGCGCAGGATGCGGGCGTTTTCGAGGCCGGGGATGCTGCGCACGATGGCCTCCTGCACATCGCGCGGCAGGCTGGTGCTGATGCCGTTGGGGTACACCTCGTTGGTCTCGCGGCTTTCCGGCTCCAGGAAGACGTGATGGCTTTCTTTGTCGGCAAAGCGGCGGATCTTGTCCTCGATGCTGGGGCAGTAACGCGGCCCGATGCCCTGGATCTGCCCGCTGACCAGCGGGCTGCGATGCAGGTTCTCGGCAATCACCCGGTGGGTCTCGGCGGTCGTGCGCGTGATGAAGCAGGCCACCTGCGGCTGCCTGATGGCGGCGCTCAGGAACGAAAACGGCCGTGGCGGCTGGTCGCCGGCCTGCTCTGTGGTGCGGGACCAATCAATCGTCTCCGCGGCCAGGCGCGGCGGGGTGCCGGTCTTGAGCCGCCCCAGCCGCAACCCCAGCGCGCGCAGGCTTTGCGACAGGCCGCGCGCGGCAGGCTCGCCGGCGCGGCCGCCCTCGATCATCTCCGGCCCGTAGTGCAGCACGCCGGAAAGAAACGTGCCGGTGGTGAGCACCACGCACGGCGCGCGCAGTTCGCGACCATTGGACAGCCGTATGCCCGCAATGACCGGCGGGCTGCCCGGCTGGGTCAGCAGCTCGGCGGCCTCGCCCTCCACGACATGCACGCCGGCGGCCTCCACCATGGCCTGGGCGGCGCGCTGGTAGGCGTACTTGTCTGCCTGGGCGCGGGGGCTGACCACCGCGGCACCCTTGCTGGTGTTCAGCATGCGAAACTGGATGCCCGTGGCGTCAATCAGCCGCCCCATGGCGCCGCCCAGGGCGTCCACTTCGCGCACAATCTGGCCCTTGGCGACACCGCCAATGCTGGGGTTGCACGACATGCGGCCAATGGCGTCGCGGCGCAACGTCACCAGCACCACGGCGGCCCCCAGCCGCCTTGCCGCCAGCGCGGCCTCAATGCCCGCGTGGCCGCCGCCTACCACGATGATGTCATGGCTGATCATGGCCCCGCAGTCTGCCTTGTCCCGCCGGGCTGGGCAGCGGGGGTGGCAGGCTGAAGATGTGCCACCAGCCGGTGGCCGAGCTCGGTCAGCGAGGGCAGGCTCGCCTCGGCGCACTCCAGGGCGCGGGCCACGGGGTCAGGCCGCTCTCGTGGCTGGGGCGGATTGGCCGGGGGCGATTCGCTGTCGGCAGCAGCCATATCCGCCAGTTGCCCGGCGATTTCCGTGCGGCGCTGGGCAATGCGCAGCAGGTTGGTGCACGCGCGCTGGGCCACAGCCGGCGAAACCTGCCAGCGCTGGCGCCCGTCGTCGGGGCCGCCGGCGGCCTGGGCCTCCAGCTCGCGCAGGTGGGCCGCCATCTGCGCGCGGCAGACCTGGCGCTGCACCTCAAGGTCCTCCAGTTCAGCCACCAGGGTTTCGGCAAGGTCGGCGGCGCTGCGCGGGCCTGCGGGCGGCAGCGTGGCCTGGCGTTGCGCGTGTTGCGGCTGGGCCGGGACCGGGTGCGGGGCCGCGCCGGAGGCGTCGTGCTGGGGCGGCCGGTAACGTCGGTTGGACATGGCTTTCTCCTTTCCGGCAAGTGTACCCGCGGCTGCGACATTCCCCGGCGCCGCCCGCCCATTTGCCCGCGGGCGCCAAGGTGGCTAGACTCCCGCCCCTCATGAATCACGCCTTGATCCAGTACCTCAAGAAACACAGCGACTTCGTGCCCGTGCCGGACCTGGAGAAGGCCCTGAAGGCCAGGCGCGACGCGCTGTTCACGGACGTGGAGGACCTGATCGAGGAAGGTTACTCGGTCGAGTTTCACCCCTACCTGGGCGTCAAGCTGCTGGACATCCCGGATCGCCTGCTGCCCCACGAGATCAACGAAGACCTGAACACCAAGCACGTCGGCCGCAACCTGCTGATCCGCGACGAGGTGGCCAGCACCAACGAAGAAGCCTTTGCCCTGCTGGAGGCCGACCCGGACCTGCCCGACGGCACCACCATCGTGGCAGAGGCGCAAAGCGCCGGTCGCGGCCGCATGGGCCGCGCCTGGCACAGCCCCCGGGGGGCCGGCCTGTGGCTCTCGGTGGTGCTGAAGTGCCCGGTGGCGCCCGACAAGCTGCCCGTGCTGACCGCCATGGCCAGCCTGGCTGTGGCCAACATGCTGCAGCAGTTCATCCAGCTACCCAGCGAAATCAAATGGCCCAACGACATCATGCTGCGCGGGCGCAAGTGCTGCGGCGTGCTGGTGGAGGCGCGCAGCAACCTGCCCGACACCTGGGTGCTGGGCATTGGCCTGAACGTGAACCAGCAGGCCGCGGACTTTCCGCCCGAGCTGAAGGGCCTGGCCACCAGCCTGCGCATGGAGCGCCCCGGCCAGCAGGCCTTGAACCGCGTGCGGGTGCTGCGACCGCTGCTGTTTTACCTGGACAAGGTCTACGACCTGGTGCTGCGCAAGAAGTACGACAAGATCGCCAAGGCCTGGGCCGAGTTCGTGCACATGGGGGGCAAGCGCATCAGCCTGCAGCAGGGCGGCCTGGAACACACGGGCACCGTGGCGCGGGTGGACCCGCTGGAGGGCATTGCCCTGCGGCTGGACAGCGGCGAGACGCGACAGTTCCCCGCCGAGGCCGTGAACAATGTCCGCTCGGCGTAGCGTGCGGACGGCGCCCTACACCACACCTGCTATTCGTGCTTCTTCAGCAGCTCACGGGCCTGTTTCTGCCAGCGGGCAAACTCAAACTCCGCGCCCCCCGGCGCCCGGGCTTCGCTGCCCAGCAGGTATTTCTGCAGCCGTTCCCGCGCCGCCGCAGCCTCGGCGGGCTGGTCTTTCTCGGCGGCCCAGGCGAACTCCATCTCGGCCGCGTAAAGATGGTTCTCGGGCCAGTCAGGGGCCAGCTCCAGGGCCTTCTGCAGCATCTTGCGGGCGTTGCGCAGGCTGCCCACGCTGGTGGGCGGCCCCGGCGCACGCAGCAACAGCACGCCATACACCCGCCAGGGCCCGGCGTTGGCCAGGCGCGCGTCGGCATCAATCAGCGCCTTCATGTCCAACTCAATGTTCCTGGCTGCGTCCAGGCCGAAGCTGTGGTCCAGCTCGCCCAGGAAGCCCGCCAGCACGCCGTGGTAGAAGCGGGCCTCATGGCTGTCGGCGCGCAGCTTGATGGCTGTGTTGGTGTAGGCCAAGCCGTCGCGCACATGGCGCTCGCG
>JADLBZ010000310.1 GCA_020847415.1 Planctomycetota bacterium | reverse complement strand
GCCAGCCAGTAGCTCGGCAATGGTCGGTTGGTTCAGCACAGAGCCCTCACCCAATGTGCTGGACAGACACAGGGGCGAGCGGCGCGCGCGCGCAAGCCAGCCGCGCGGCTGGTGTTGCGCGGAGAGTTTTTTGTGGTGGCAGTTGTGGTGTGGGCCTCTGGCCCCGCATGCAGTTGTCGTTCTCTGCGGCTCGGCGGCTCGGCGAGAGCAAGCAGTTGAACGGCGCGCGGCCGAGACGGCCACGCCACGAACGGCAACGGCACGCGGCCGAGACGGCCACGCCACGAACGACAACGGCGCGGGCGTGGGTCTATCGGCCTGCAAGTCGGTGATGGACCAGCGAGAGCAGCTGACCACCCAGGCGGCTGCCGCGCTGGTCGTCGGTGACGCGCGCGGTGCTGCCGCCAGCCACGTCGGCCCGCTTGGCAGCTTCCGTCTCCATGGCGTAGATCACCGTGCTGTCCACCACCTTCAGGTAGGTGACAAACACGTTGTCCACCTCGCCCTGCGCGTCAATGCGCAGGTAGCGCTCGACCGTGGGCGGCGACTTCTCGCCGCTGCCGGCAATGGCCAGCGGGTCGCGCGCCTCAAACGCACGGGCCTTCAGCTTCTCCCGGATGCCGCGGGCCACCACCTCCGCGGCCACGGCGTCCGGCGCCTCAATCAGCACCAGGGTGCAGCGCTGGGGGTAGTCCTGCTCAGCCTCAATCGAGTTGCTTGCGCCGTCGGTCACGATGCGGTAGCCCATCGAGTGGTACTCGGCCTTCACCACGGGCATGGCGGCCTTGGCGGGCTCCTCGGCTGAAAGATCCGCGGCCATGCCGTCCCAGCCGGCAAACAGCACCGAATCGCGCTTCAGGGCCGCAAGCGGCAGCAGGCTGGAAAGGCGCTTGTGGGCCTCGGTCGGTGCGCCGGGCAACTCGACGGCGGCTGAGCCGGAACCCGACGAGCCGCGGTCGCCCTCCAGGCTGGCTGCGGTGGGACCGTTGGCGGGCTGGTTTCCGCCGCCGCAGGCAGGCAACCACGACAACGCGCAAAGGGCCAGGCCGGCTTTCCAGTTCATGGCGTTCGTCCCTGCGCTTCAACTACTCCCACTCAATGGTGGCGGGCGGCTTGCTGCTGATGTCGTACACCACCCGGTTGAAGCCGCGAACCTCGTTGATGATGCGGTTGCTCATCTTGCGCAGCAGGTCATAGTCCAGCCGCGCCCAGTCGGCGGTCATGCCGTCCACGCTCTCCACGGCGCGGATGGCGCAGGTGAACTCGTGGGTACGTTCGTCCCCCATCACGCCGATGCTCTTCACCGGCAGCAGCACGGCAAACGCCTGCCAGATGCGACGGTTCAGGCCTGCCTTATCCACCTCTTCTCGAACGATCAAGTCGGCCTTCCGTAGAATGAAAAGCCGGTCTTCCGTGATTTCGCCCAGGCAACGCACCGCCAGGCCGGGGCCGGGGAAGGGCTGGCGCCAGACCAGGGCGTCGGGCAGGCCCAGCTCCTTGCCCACCTCGCGAACCTCGTCCTTGAACAGGAAGCGCAGCGGTTCAACCAGCTCGAACTTCATGTCCGCGGGCAGGCCGCCCACGTTGTGGTGGCGTTTGATCATGGCGGTGGGGCCGCCGTGGGCCGCCACGCTTTCGATCACGTCCGGGTACAGGGTGCCCTGCGCCAAAAACGCCGCGTTCTTGACCTTGCGGGCTTCTTCTTCAAAGACGCGGATGAACACCTCGCCAATGATCTTGCGCTTCTCGTCGGGGTCGGTGACGCCCGTCAGCTTGCCCAGGAAGCGCTGGGCAGCATCTGCGACCACAAGCTTGACATTGAAGTGGCCTTCGAAGGCCTTGCGCACTTCCTCGACCTCGCCGCTGCGCAGCAGCCCGTTGTCCACCATGATGCAGGTGACCTGACCGGGCACGGCGCGGCTGATAAGCGCTGCCACCACGCTGGAGTCCACGCCGCCGGAGAGGCCGCAGATCACGTGGCCCGTGCCCACCTGCTTGCGGATGCGGTCGCACTGCTCCTCAATGAAGCTGCTCATCTGCCAGTCGCCGGCGCAGCGGCAGACGTTGAACAGGAAGTTCTTCAGCACCAGCAGGCCGTTAATGCTGTGTTTGACCTCGGGGTGAAACTGCACGCCAAAGAAGGGGTGTTTCCGGTGCTTCACGGCTGCAAACTCGCAGTCGGGCGTGGTGGCCAGCACCTCGAACTCTTTGGCCGGAAGGCTGGTCACCTTGTCGCCGTGGCTCATCCAGACGCGGGTGGCGTCGGGCTTCTCGGCCAGCTCACGCGAGATGCCTGCCAGCAGCACGTCTTCGCGGCGGATCTCCAGCTCGGCATGGCCGAACTCGCGCACCTTGCCCTTCTCGACCTTGCCGCCCAGCACGCTGGAGCCGAGCTGCATGCCGTAGCAGATGCCCAGCACCGGGATGCCGCTGGTGAACAGGTTCGGGTCCACCGTGGGCGCGCCCTCGGCATAAACGCTGGCCGGGCCGCCCGAGACGATGACGCCCTTGCAGCCGCGGGCCATCAACTCGTCCACGGTAACCTTGTGGGACAGAATCTCGCTGAAGACGCCCAGCTCGCGGGTGCGGCGGGCGATGAGCTGGGTGTACTGGCTGCCCATGTCCAGGATGACGACATGCTCGTGCGCGGCCATGACGACTCCAAAAGCAGAAGCGGGGACGAGAGTTTCGTCCCCGCCGGGGCCAAAACGGGAGTATATGCGGCCCCGGGCGCGATTCCAGATGCCTGTGCGCCAAAACGGCAGCGGGCGACGCAATAGCGTCGCCCGCTTGTTTGCCTGCACCCCGCCTTAGCGGCTGACGCTGGCCTTCATGCGGCTGTAGTGGTTCACCAGCCCGTCAAACAGGGCCTTGGCCATGCGCTGCTGGTAGCCCTTGTCCACAAGGCGCTTGGCCTCGCCTGCGTTGCTCATGAAGCCCAGCTCCACCAGGGTGGCGGGCATTCTGGTCTGCTCCAGCACGCGCAACTCGCGGGGGTCCTTCTTGGCGCCGCGGTTGGTGGCATCGGTGGCCTTGTCCATGGCCGCGACCAGGGCACCTGCCAGCCGGCCTGACGCCTCGGAATCGGGGTTGAAGAACGCTTCAAAGCCCGTCACCGCGTCATCTTCGGGGGCGATGTTGGCGTGGATGCTGACAAACAGGTCGCACTTGGCCTTGTTGGCCATGTCCACGCGCTGCTGCAGCTCGGGGTAGGTGTCCTCGGTGCGGGTCATCAGCACGGTGGCGCCCGCATCTTCGCACAGGTCGCGCAGCATCAGTGCAACCGCCAGGCAGATGCCCTTCTCCTGCACGCCGTTGGCGCAGCCGCCCGGGTCCTTGCCGCCGTGGCCGGCGTCAATGCACACATGCAGGCCGCGCAGCTTGTTGCTGGCGGGCACTTTGGCCTTGGGCTCGGGCTTGACGGCTGGCTCGCCGGCCGGGGCCAGGGGCTCCAGCACGTAGCTACCCGTGCTTGTGGTTGCGGTGTTGCGCACTTTGTCGTGGCGGCCGAAGTGCCGGGCCACAAAGTTGAAGGTGCTTTCCGGCAGCAGCAGGTCGCAACCGCCCTTTTCCACAGTATCGCGCTCCTGGCGCCACTTGCTGTCGTTGACAATCACGATGTCCGAGCCGATGCGGAACACCACGCGGTCGCCCTTGGGGCTGACCGCCACGTAGTCGTAGGCGCCCGGGCCGCTGTCAAAGTCCCAGCCCAAGTCCGCGCACATCTCGGACAGCATGATCGTCCGGGGCTCGGGGTTCTCGGCAGACACCTGCTGCGGCGGGATAGTCCCGATGGTGGTGCAGCCGGCCAGGAAGCAGGACAGAAGGACAAAGCCAAGGATCAGGTGGCGCATGGAATCTCCACAAACAGGGGCGCCCGAACAGGCGCTCTTGCGGCCTATCGGCAGGAGTCCGTCGAAGAATTCACGAAAAGCGGAGTTATCCCGCCGCCTGCCCGGGGGCAGGCAGGGCAGGCTCGGTGGCAACCACCGTCGGCTCGGCGGGTGCAACGGGTGGTTCTGCGGCTGGAGCAGGGGCCGGTGCCGCACCAGGGCTATCTGCGGCAGGTGGCTGCGGCAGAACGGGGGCAGGGGGGTGCGGCTTGGGTGCCTGGCCGGCTGTGTAGCGGCGCTCCGCCACGCGGGCCACCTGCACCATGACCAGGAACAGCCCGGCAATAGGAATCAGCAGCCACGGCCACACCAGCGCCAGGCCCGCCACCATGCCCAGCAGGCCGCCCGCCACCTGGATAAAGACCAGTTCGCTGGAGGCCACGCGGTCAATCAACTCCTCCAGCTCGCTGTCGTCGCGGCCCAGCAGCTCGCCCTCGACCAGGCCGGCCACGTCCACGGCCTGCAGCAGCTCCTGGGTCAGGCTGTCCACCTGTTCCATCAGGCGGGCGCGCATGCCCGGGTCGGCCAGGACAGCCTCGGCGCGGCCGGGAAGCTGCGCCACCACCTTGTCCGAGGCGCGCTGGATGCCGCCGTCCTTGCGCAGGTCGTCGGCGAGGTCGTCAATCATCTTGCCGACCAGCTTGTCGAACAGGCCGGACTTCAACACGCCCGCGGCGATAATGCCCGCCATGGGGCCGAAACTGGCTGTGGCGGCGGCACCGGTGACCAGGGCCGTGAAGTTGCTGCGGGCCTTCTCGCGCATCTTCTCCTTGGCGGCATCCACCACGTCGGCCATGGTGCTCTGGATGGTGCCCGCAATCTCGCGCGTCACCAGCTCGCGCGTGGCGGGCTCTTCCAGCAGGCGGGGCAGGTGCCCGGTCACGCGCGACAACGCGGCATCCACGGCGCCGGTGCTGACCAGCAGCTTGTGCATGCGGTCGCCGGAGATGAGGTGCTGCTCCAGCGTCTTTCCCACGCTGCGGGCGAGCTCGCGCCGGCGGCTGGGGACCACGCCCTGCACACCAAAGATGCGCACGCGGGGGTGAAACAGCATCTTGATGGCCACCCAGTTGGTGGCAAAGCCCACCAGCCCGCTGATGGCGATTGAGAAAAACAGCCGCGCCCAAAGCGCCAGGGGCCACAGCCACTGGCACAGCCCGCCCGCCACGGTAAGCACCGTGAAAGCAGCCCCGGTCATCGCGAGGATGCGCTGGCCGCTTGCTGAGGGGGGCGACACGGAATCTGCGGGGGTGGGGGTCATCCAGCCGGGACACAACCGGCGCCCCCGCGCGGGGACGCCGGTCGCGGTTCCTTCCATGTGGGTCTAGTGCTTTGTCTCAGTTGCACTTGCGGGTTCCATACAACGCTTTCGGCCGTTTCCGCGACAGCGAGCGGCAGAAGCCCGAAGGGCGCGTGTCGCGAGCGCCCGTCGCGGCCTGACGCGGAGTCGGGGCGGATCTGACGCCCCGAATCCAACACGCATGGTCCACTAGTCCAGCACAATCGTCTCGCGCATCACCTCGTCAATGCTGGTGTGGCAGTCGTAGATGGCCAGCATGCCGGATTCGCGCAGGGTGCGCATGCCGTGGCGCCGCCCGGCTTCACGCAACTGGGCCACCGTGGCCTTGTCCATGATCATCTGCTTGACTTCATCGTGCACACGGAACATCTCGTAGAGCGCCATGCGGCCCTTGTAGCCCGTGTTGTTGCAGCGCGAGCAGCCCTTGCCGAAGGCGAACTTCTTGCCGGCAATCGCCTCCGGCCTCAAACCCAGCTCCATGGCCTGCTCGGGCTCGGCCGCGTAGTACTCCTTGCACTGGGTGCAGATCTTGCGCACCAGGCGCTGGGCAACAACGGCCTCCAGCGTGGCGGCAATCAGGAAGTGCTCCAGACCCAGGTCCAGCATACGGGTGGTGGCGCTGGGGGCATCGTTGGTGTGCAGCGTGGAGAGCACCAGGTGCCCGGTCAGCGCTGCTTCCACGGCGATGCCGCCTGTTTCGCGGTCGCGGATTTCGCCCACCAGGATCATGTCCGGGTCCTGGCGCAGGATGCTTCGCAGGGCGGCACCGTACGAGAGACCCACGTCCTCGTTCACCTGGCACTGCATCACGCCGGGCAGGTCGTACTCAACGGGGTCCTCAGTGGTGATGATCTTGAGGTCCGACGAGTTCATGTAGTTCAGGCACGAGTACAGCGTGGTGGTCTTGCCCGAGCCCGTCGGCCCGGTCACCAGCACCACGCCGTTGGGCTTGCTGATCAGGGCCTTGATCATCTCGTTGTCGTCGGGGCGCATGCCCAGGTTGTCCAGGTCCAGGCTCACGTTGCTGCGGTCCAGGATACGCATCACGCAGCGTTCGCCGACCATCGTGGGCAGGGTGGAAACACGAAGGTCCACG
>JADLBZ010000309.1 GCA_020847415.1 Planctomycetota bacterium | reverse complement strand
GGCTTGTCCCGCGCGACAGCGTCCCGCGCCACGGGAGTGGGCGTGGCTGTGCAGGCTGCAAGCAGCAAGATCGGCAAACCAGCCATCCATCTGCGCATGGGGGAATATCATACAATTCCGCTAAATCGTGCAAAAGCGCAAAGCGCCTGTCACAGCGTGTCTGGGAACTCTGAGCGTGGGCGAACTCGGGCGGCAAACCGGTCTGCAAACTGGCACTTACAGCGCCAGCCGCCGCTTCCAGGCGCCGGAAAGCCAGCGGCTGAACATCGCCACCCCCAGCAGGATGATGTAGCCCAGGGCTGCCAGCCAAGCACCCTTCGCGCCCATTCCCCACTGCGGCAGGAAGTCCACCAGCCCTTGCCCGGGCGCAAAGGCCAGCATGTGCACCGTGGGCACAAACACGCCCCAGGCCAGCACCAGCAGCGCCACCGCCGCAAAGCGCACATCGCCGGCGCCGCGCAGGCAGAAAGCAGCCCCCAGGTTCAGGGCATCAAACACCTGGTAACCGGCGGCAATCCACATCAGTGCCGTGCCAAGCTCAACCAATGCTGCGGCATTGGGGTCAGCCGCATCGGCAAACAGGGGCAGCAATAGTGGGGCACCCAGCGCCAGTGCCACCGACACGCCGCCCATGTAGATGACCGCCAGCCGGATTGTCGCGCTGCCCGTGCGCTGGGCCCAGTCGCGGTCGCCGGCGCCGATGCTCTGGCCCACCAGCGTGGTCCCCGCCAGCGCAATGCCGATGGCGGGCATGTACGCCACCGAGGTAAGCATCATCACCACCTGGCTGGCCGCAGCCTCCAGCGCACCAAGGCGTGCCAGCATGAGCTGGAACATGGCAAAGCCGGACAGGTCGGCCGTGGCTGCCATGCCCATGGGAATGCCAAGCACAAACAGCGTCCGCAGGCGCCGCCAGCGTGGCCGCACCAGCAGCCGCGTTCGAAAGCCCGATTGCATGCCTGGCGCCAGCAGGGCCAGGGTGAGCACCGCGGCTCCAAGACCCTGGGCTGCGGCGGTGGCCCAGGCGGCGCCAGCCACTCCCCACCCAAGCCCGAAGATAAACCACTGGTTCAGGCCCGCGTTGGCGAGGGTCACGCCCAGCGCCGTTGCCAGGGTGACGCGCGTGCGGCCAATCCCGTTAAAGAAGCCTGCCAGCGCCCATTGCGCCGTGCCCAGGAACCCGCCCAGCAGGCGCGGAAACCAGTACTCGAGGGCCAGTTCGTTCACGCCCGGCGGCAACTGGAACGGAGCCAGCAGCCAGGGGCCGGCAAAGGCCACGGCGGCAAAGGCGGGGGCAGTCAGCAGGGCACCCCAGAGCCCGTTGAAGGCAAAGCCCGCGGCCCGGGGCCGTGAACCCGCGCCAAAGGCCTGCGCCGAGAGCGTCTGCACGGCGTTGCCCACGCCGCCCAGGAACACCACAAACACCAGCACCAGAAAAAACACGGCCCCCACGGCAGCCAGCGCATCGGTGGATAGCCGCCCCAGAAACCACGTGTCGGTCAGGTTCAAGGCGGCCTGCATGCCGGCGTTCACGAACAGCGGCCAGGCCAGGCGCACAATGGCGGCGTAGTCCACGCGGCGGCTGCCGTCGGGCAGCAGGCGCAGGGCAGGCAGCGGGCGGGAGGCAGATGGCTGAGAACCCGGGCTGGGCATGGCGCCACCATAACGCCCGGCGGTTACGGCCACTAGCAACCCCGAGCGACGAATGACCGGCCTTTCACCTGCGATTCATGCGACCTTGAGGGGCGGGCGGTACACCTGTCTGCGTGCATTGGAGGCGCCATGGAAAACGCCCGGAACACGGAGCCATTTTCGCTTCCCAACATGCTGCAGGGCGGCCTGGGCACGCTGTCGCGCCTGCTTCGCCGCCCCCTTGAGCGGGCTCTGGGCCTGCGCGAAATGAACGCGGTGTTCCGCGAGGTCCGCCGACACGGCGGCCGCGACTCGTTTGCCGAGAAGGCGCTGGAGGTGCTCTCCATCGCGTGCGCGGTCTCGCGCTCTGAGCTCGAGAAGATCCCCCGCGAGGGCCCCGTGCTGGTCGTGGCCAACCACCCTTTCGGAATGGTGGACGGGCTGGCGCTGGTCACCATGCTGCGCCGGGTGCGCCCGGACGCGCGCGTGCTGGGCAACTCGCTGCTGCGCTGCGTGCCGGAACTCGACGAGTTCCTGATCTACGTCAATCCCTTCGGCGGCGGCAAGGCGCATCGCGAGAACATCGCCCCCCTGCGCGCGGCGCTGCGCCACCTGCAGGGCGGGGGCTGCCTGGGCATGTTCCCGGCGGGCGAAGTGGCACGGCTGCGCATGCGGCGCGGCGGAGTCACCGAGGGCGCCTGGGACGACGCGCTGGCGCGCCTGGCCCAGGCCAGCGGCGCCACCCTGGTCCCGATCTTCATCGAGGGCCGCAACAGCCGCGCCTTCCAGGTGGCAGGCCTGCTGCACCCCCGCCTGAGCACGGCGCTGCTGGGTCGCGAGCTGCTGAACAAGCGCGGTCGTACCATTCGTGCCGCGGTGGGCAGCCCGATCAAGGCCGACCAGCGCCCCGAGCTGGCCCAGGAACTCCGGCGCCGCACTTTGGCGCTGGAAGGCAGGCTGGCCGGCCACTATGCCGATCACGACACCAACGATGAAGCGCAGGCACCCATTGCAGCAGAGACCAACCCTGCGCTGCTTCGCGCCGAACTGCAGTCCTTGCTGCCCAATGCACGACTGGCGGGCTCGGGCAACTTCGAGGTGTTCTGCTTCCGCGCAGCGGAAGCTCCCAACCTGCTGCGCGAGATCGGCCGCCTGCGTGAGTACAGCTACCGCCAGAACCACGAAGGCACCGGGCGCCCACTGGATCTGGACGAGTTCGACCGCTCCTACCTGCACCTGATGGTGTGGGATCGCGAAGCGGGCCGCATCGCCGGGGCATACCGCCTCGGCCAGACCGACGAAATCCTGCCGCGTCGCGGCCTGACGGGCCTGTATACCAGCACGCTCTTCCGCATGTCGCCGCGCCTGATGCACCAGGTGGACCCGGCGCTTGAGCTGGGGCGCTCGTGGGTGCACCCGGACTACCAGCGCAGCTTCGCCCCGCTGAACCTGCTCTGGAAGGGCATCGCGGCGTATGTGGCCGCCAACCCGCGTTACCGGCGGCTGTTCGGCCCGGTGAGCATCAACAACCACTACAACTCCGTGTCCCGCGAGCTGATGATTGCATTTCTGCGCGAACACACGGCCTGTCCCGAGCTCGACAACCTGGTGCGCGCAAGGCGTCCGCACCGCGCACCGCGCAACTGCCGTCGCCTCGCCGACGCGATCTACTCGACGTCCATCCGCAGCATTGACGACGTTTCGCGGCTGGTCGCCGAGATCGAGGCCGACCACAAGGGCGTGCCTATCCTGCTGAAGCAGTACCTCAAACTCGGCGCCAAGCTGCTGGCGTTCAATGTGGACCCGGAATTCGGGCACGTGCTGGACGGACTGATGCTGGTGGACCTGGCCACCACCGACGAGCGCATGCTGGAGCGCTTCATGGGCGAGCAGCAGGCGGCGCGATTCCTGCAGGTTCACGGCCGCCTGCCGGCGCCGGCAAGCGACCCGGCGCTGACGCCACACCCGGCCCGATAGCAGCGCCCCCCCCCGGCCACCAGCCGGCGGGCTGTGCATTTTGCGGCGCCCTGGCTAACCTCGCGCCATGGACCTGTGCGACACGCCCACCCCTTCGCTGGTGCTGGATGCTGCCCGTCTGCGGGCCAACTGTGCCTTCATGGCCGGCCGCGCGGCTGCGCTGGGCGTGAAGCTGCGCCCCCACCTGAAGACCGCCAAGTGCGCCGAAGTCGCCCGGCTGGCCACGGCCGGGCAGTTCGGGGGCATCACCGTCTCCACGCCGCTGGAAGCTGAGTGGTTTGCCGCCCGCGGGTTTGGCGACATCACGCTGGCCGTGGGCGTTACCGCCGAGCGGCTCACGCGGCTGCTGCCCCTGACCCGCGGCACGCGCCTGACCGTGATTACGGACTCGCTGCCCGTTGCGCGCTGCTTGCCGGCGCTCGCGGCCAGGGCGCACCAGCCCCTGCGCGTGCTGATCGAAGTGGACTGCGGCGACCGGCGCGCCGGTGTGGCCCCGGACAGTCGCGAACTGCTGCACATCGCCGAGGCCTTGGGGCCCGCCTGCGAAGGCGTGCTGACCCATGCCGGCCACAGCTACCGCGCCGGCAGCGTTGAGGCCATTCGCGCCATCGCTGAACAAGAGCGCGCAGCCGCCGTGCTTGCCGCGGAACGACTGCGCGCGGCGGGCTTTGCCGCCCGCACTGTCAGCGTCGGCAGCACCCCCACCTGTACCCATGCCGCGAGTTTGCAGGGCGTCACAGAGATGCGTCCGGGCGTGTACATGTTCGGCGACCTGGAGCAGGCCGGCATCGCGTCGCTGCCCGAGGATCGCATTGCCCTGTCCGTACTGACCACCGTGCTGGGCGTCTATCCCGACCAGAACAAGCTCATCGTGGACGCGGGCGGGCTGGCCCTGAGCAAAGACGTGGCTGCCCAGCGCCTGGGCGGCAACTGGGGCTACGGCAGGGTACTGGACGTTGAGGGCCGTCCGCTTGGTCGCGCTCGCGTGTTTGCCTGCAGCCAGGAGCACGGCCAGATCACCGACGACGCGCCACTGCCCGCCATCACCGTGGGCAGCCGCTTGCGCATCGTTCCCAACCACGTGTGCATGACCGTGGCCGCCCACCCCGGCTATCACGTTGTGGAGGGCAGCACGCAGGTGGAAGGGTTCTGGCCCCGGGTGAACGGCTGGAGCGCCTGAATCAGGTGGCAATCAGCGGCGTCGGGTGGCTGGGACCGCCGTGCAAGGCAGCGGTCAGGCGTGGCATATCCACGTTGGCCCCGGTGAGCAGCAGCACCACGTTGCGACCCGCGAACCTGGCCGGCTCGCACATCACCGCTGCCAGCGCTGCAGCTCCGGCACCCTCCGCCAGCAGTCGCTCTTGTTCGAGATATGCACTCATGGCAGACGCCAGGGCGCTTTCCGGCACCAGCCGCATCTCGCCTACATGGCGCCGCAGCAACTCCAGCGTGAACCCGGGCGGGCGGCGGACGGCCAGGCCGTCGGCAAAGCCGGGTGCGCAAGGCATGTCGCAAGCCTCCCTGCCGCGCCAAGCTTGGGCCACGGCGGGTGCTGCCTCGGCCTGCACGCCCACCACGCTCACATGGGGCGCCAGTGCCTTCAGAACCAGCCCCACACCCGCCATGCACCCGCCCACGCCCACGGGGCCGATCACGACATCAGGCGTCTGCTCACATTGCTCCAGCAACTCCAGCGCCATCGTCCCGGCCCCTGCAACCAGGGCAGCCTCTTCCCCGGGGTGCACCAGGCGCGCTCCGCACGTGGCGGCAAAGGCGGCAGCGGCTGCGCAGGCATCATCAAAATCCGCGCCGGCCACACGCACGTCGGCACCCAGGGCCACCATGGCCGAGCTCTTGGCTTCGCTGTTTCCGCGCGGGACAAACAACGTGCAGCGGGCGCCAAACCGCGCGCCCGCCCAAGCCAACCCTTGCCCATGATTGCCGCGTGTCGCAGCTACCAGCCCCAGCGCCCTCGCTTGCGCCGTCATGTTGCCAAGAAGATTTGCGGCGCCGCGTACCTTAAAGGCGCGCGTGGGAAGCAGCGACTCGACTTTTGCGCTGAGCGTGCAGCCCAGTTGCCGCGAAAGGCCAGGCAGCGGCACCAGCGGTGTGACGGGCAAGAGTCGCGCAAGGCGTCTCCTGGCGGCCAGCACAGCCGGAAGGTCAACCAGCGCAGGTTCAAGTAGTGTCTTGCTCATGGCGTTACTCCAGAACGGCACCGGCGCTGGCCGGGCCTACGAGACGCGCGTATCTGCGCAAAAAGGACCCCAGCTCCCGCGCGGGTGCAATCGCGGGTTGCCGGGCCGCCAGCACGGCAGGCTCCACCAGCAGGTCCACCGCCCTGCGACGCAAATCAACGCAGACGGCATCGCCATCCCGCACGATGGCCAAAGGCCCGCCCTGCGCAGCCTCCGGGCAGACGTGGCCCACGCACAGACCGCGCGTTGCCCCGGAAAAGCGGCCGTCCGTCACAAGGGCAACCGTGCGACCAAGCCCCCGCCCCGCCACGGCCGAAGTGGGCGCGAGCATCTCGCGCATGCCGGGGCCGCCGCACGGACCTTCAAAGCGGATCACGACCACATGACCAGGCTCAATGGCACCGCCGAGAATGGCCTCAGTGGCAGCCTCTTCACTGTCAAAGACCCGCGCCGTGCCGTGAAAGCACTCCAGGCCCGCCTCAACGCCGGCTGTCTTCAGCACCGCCCCCAGGGGCGCCAGCGAGCCGGTCAGTACGGCCAGCCCGCCTTCTCGCGACCACGGGTCGCTCACGGTCCGGATCACCGCGTCATCAAGCACCCCGGCGTCGCGCACGTTCTGCTCGAGAGTCGCCCCGGTCACGGTCACCGCTTCGCCGTGCAGCACGCCGGGCACCTTCAACAAGCGCGCCAGCACCGCCGACACGCCCCCCGCGCGGTGCAAGTCCTCAATGCGCCAGTGCGAGGCCGGGCTGATACGGCAAAGGTTGGGCGTGCGCCGCGAGATCTCGTCGATCCGCGAGAGCGGGTAATGCAGCCCCGCTTCCCGCGCAATGGCCAGCCCATGCAGCACGGTGTTGGAAGAGCCCCCCAGGGCCATGTCCAGGGCAAAGGCGTTGTCCATGGCAGCCTGAGTCACGACATCCCGCGGGCGCAAACCCTCCAGAGCCAGTTGCACCGCGCGCGCGCCCGCTGCCCGCGCCAGTGCCAGCCGTTCCGGGCTCTCAGCCAGTGCTGTGCCGTTGCCGGGCAGGGCAAGGCCCATGGCCTCCGACATGCAGTTCATGCTGTTTGCCGTGAACATGCCAGCGCAGGAGCCGCAGGCCGGGCAGGCCGCGGCCTCAAGCGACAGCAAAGCAGAGTCGGACAGTTCGCCGCGGCTGTGGCGCCCCACGCCCTCAAAGACCTGCACCAGGTCCAGCGCCTTGCCGGTCTCGTCGCGACCGGCCGGCATGGCCCCACCGGAGACAAACCCCGCCGGCACATTGACACGCAACGCCCCCATCAGCATGCCCGGCGTGATCTTGTCGCAGTTGGGGATGCAGACCAGCCCGTCAAAGCAGTGGGCGCTGGTCACGGTTTCCACGGCGTCCGCAATCAGTTCACGGCTGGGCAGCGAGTAGCGCATGCCCCCGTGGCCCATGGCAATGCCGTCGTCCACACCGATGGTGTTGAACTCGAAGGGAACGCCGCCCGCGTCGCGGATTGCCTGCTTCACCACCGCGGCAAAGCGGTCCAGATGCCGGTGTCCTGGGATGATCTCGACGAACGAGTTGCACACCCCGATGAAGGGCTTGTCAAAGTCGGCCTCCTGCACGCCACATGCGCGCAGCAAGGCCCGGTGGGGCGCGCGTGCGGCGCCGCGCTTGATGCGATCGCTGTTCATGGGTTCCTCGTTTCGGCCGCTGCCCATTGGGCCCAGAAGCCCTGGGGCTCCGGTTCCGGCGCTGCAGCCACCCCCGGCATGCGGGCCAGCACCCAGCGCAGCGTGGGCTCCAGGGCAGCCTCCACCTCAACAGTCACCTGGTAGCCGCCCCGGCAGCGCCGGGCAGCCAAGCTGTGCACGGGAACGCACCGGCGGCGCAGTGTGTTGAGCAGGCGTTCCAGTCCGAGGTGGTCGTCATCCAGTTGCAGGTCCAATCGGCATGCGTTCATGGCTGATCCTCTCTGTCCAGCATCACGTTGGCGGGTTGACCCGGGGGCACGATCGGAAACACGTTTCCTTCACGGTGCACGGGCACATGCAGCACCGTGGGGCCCGGTCTTTGCAGCGCGAGGGCAAAGGCCTCGCGCAGGCGGGGTGCGCTGTCCACGGTCTCGCCGTGAGCCCCCAAAGAGCGCGCCAGGGCCGCGAAGTCCGGGTTGTCGGATAAATCCACTTCGCTGTAGCGGCGTCCGTGGAACAACTGCTGCCACTGGCGCACCATGCCCAGGCACTGGTTGTCCAGCACCAGCACCACCACCTGCACGCCATAGCGCGCCATGGTGGAGAGTTCGTGGCAGGTCATCTGGAACCCGCCGTCACCCACAATGGCAACTACGGGCCGTTGCGGCGCGGCAAGCCTGGCCCCCAGCGCAGCGGGCACGCCAAACCCCATGGCGCCCAGCCCGCCCGAGGTCACGAACTGCCCCGGCTCTTCCAGCCGCAGGTTCTGCGCGGCCCACATCTGGTGCTGGCCCACGTCGCTTACAAACAGCGTGCCCGGCGGAGCCAGTTCATTCACGGCGTCAAACACCGCTCGCGGGTCCAGACCGTTGCCGGCCCCAACCATCGGGGCACTGCGCGGAAGCGCTCCCAGCTTGGCCAGCCACGCGGCTGTCCGGGGCACATGGCCCGCCAGGTTCCGCGTCAGTCGCGTCAGCGCCGCAGCGGCTTTGCCGTGCAGGCACAGATCGGCGCGGACAATCTTGCCGTGCTCTGAAGCGTCCACGTCCAGGTGGATACGCTTGGACCGCGGCGAGAAACGGTCGGCACGCCCGGTCACCCGGTCGTCGAACCTCGCGCCCACGGCAAAGACGACATCGGCCTCATGCAGCGCCGTGTTTGCACACCGGGTGCCGTGCATGCCGGGCATGCCCAGGAACAGTTCATGGTCCGTGGGCACCACGCCCAGAGCCATGAGCGTGGTCGTGACCGGCGCCCTCAACACACCGGCAATCTCCAGCAGTGCGGCAGTCGCCCTTGCCCTGACGACGCCGCCGCCCGCCAGCAGCACGGGGCGCTGCGCTTGCCGCAACAGGGCCGCGGCTTCCTCAAGTGCAGACTCGTCCGGCGACCTCTCAAGGCCTGCCGGCACCCGGAAGGCACGCGCCATGGCCGGCTCCGCCGGGGCGGCGGCAACGTCCTTGGGCACGTCCAGCAGCACCGGGCCGGGTC
>JADLBZ010000308.1 GCA_020847415.1 Planctomycetota bacterium | reverse complement strand
GCTTTCAGCCGATGGCGGATGGTGCCGCTTCCAAAGCCGCGCCTTGGCCGGGGGCCAAGGGCACTCCATCAGCGCGATGGAGGTGCCACTCAAGGCACAACTACGTCTTCGCCTGTCCAGCTACGTTGGCGGTCAACACCGCGTCGCGGATCTGGCTTGCCAGGTCCCCTAACGCGCCGGGACTGTGGGGGAGCATGATCGTGTTGGTGTGGCTGTTTTGGCCCAACTCCTTCAGCGTATCGAAGTACTGGGTCAGCAGGATCAGGTTCATCACCTCTTGCGGCCCAGCACCCTTCAGGGCCTTCTGGAAGTCACCCACAGACTCCTTCAAGCCTTCCACAATGGCCCGGCGCTGGTCCGCGATGCCCTTGCCTTGCAGGGCTTTGCTCTGGGCGTCGGCTTCGGCGGCCTTCACTTTCAGAATGCGCTCGGCCTCGCCCTTCTCGTTGGCGGCTACTCGCAGGCGCTGGGCCGCGTTGATCTCGTTCATTGCGTCCTTAACCTTCTTCTCGGGCTCAATGTCCGTGACCAGCGACTTGAGGATGCCGTAGCCGAAGTCCGCCATCACCTGCGAGAGCTCAGTCTTCACGGCGTCGGCAATCTCGTCCTTCTTCTCAAAGACGTCATCCAGCTTCATCTTTGGCATGCGGGCGCGCACCACATCAAACACGAAGGCGCTCATCTGCGTGTCGTGGTTGGCCAGCTTGTAGAAGGCATCGTAGACCTTGTCCGGCAGCACGAAGTACTGCACAGCCACATGCACGAGGGCGAACACGTTGTCCTCGGTCTTGGTCTCGACCCTCACATTGAGCTGTTGCACCCGCAGGCTGACGCGACCCGCAAGGTGGTCCATCACCGGCGTCTTGAAGTGCAAGCCCGGTTGCAACAAGCGGTTGAAGCCGCCCCAGGTTTGCAGTACGCCCACCGTTTGCTGCTGCACGACAACGATGCTTCCGGCTGCCACCGCCGCTGCAAGCAGCACAAGCGCGGCCCAGGCCCCAAGGGCATACGGAGTGCGCAGCGAGGAAAGCACGATAGCCGCGACTAGCAGTGCGAGCGCGGTAAGCGCGACGAAGCCCCAAATGGCGATGGCGGACGGTTTCATGTTGTCTCCCCGGTGCTGCGGCGCCCGTTCAAGAACGCGGCGCCGGCCTTGGCGATGAGAAGACACTGCCTCGTTTGCAATGAGTGTTCAAGCACCCCGCCAAACGACTGCGGCCGGAGTCAGCGGTTACCCCCTTGGCAAGGATGCCGATGGCCCTTGACCGATGCCACTCAGGGTCGGCGGGCCAAGGCCAGCAGGCTCACGCCCCAAGGGGCGGGCAGCCAGGTCAGAAGCGCGCTCTCTGCCGCAAACGCCGCGTACAGTGCCGCGTTGACGGGCCCGGGCGGCACCCCCGTGGTGTCGCTGCGCGTCTCGCCCTTGTCGCCCCTCAGCAGCCGCACGGCTGCCACCAGCGGAAACAGGGCCGTGTTGATGTAGCGCAGCTTGCGCAGCTCCAGGCCGGCCGCGCGCACCTTGTCGCGCAACTCAGCCCGCCGATAGCGCCGCACGTGATGCAGGGCGCGGTCGTGGGCCGAGAACATCCAGGGGTGTGCCGGCACCGGAATCAGCGCATAGCCGCCCGGCTTGAGCACGCGCTGAATCTCGCGCAACGCGGCGTCGTCATCCGGGATGTGCTCCAGCGTGTCCAGGCAGGTGAGCACGTCAAATGCCTGCGGCTGAACGGGCAGGCGGGTCAGGTCGGCACGCAGCAGGCTGGGGTGATTGCGGGCGCGCGTGTGGCGCAGGGCCAGCGGTTCCAAGTCAGCACCCACTTGCACCCAGGGCGCCAGCCGTGACAACGTCATGCCCGTGCCGCAACTGCAATCAAGCCCGCGACCGGGCGGGACAAAGCGGCGCAGAAATGCCCGCACCACAGCCAGCCGCCCGCGGAACCACCAGTGGCGCTCCTCAACGGCAGCCATGGCGTCGTATTCATCCGGGTTCACGGCTGCGTTCCTTGGGCCGGCGTGGCGCTAGTTGTTGTCGATCTGCGCGCGCTGCACCTTGCCGCTGTAGTCAATCACCACCGTCTTCAGCTCGCTGAAGGCGTCAATCACCGTCGGCCCGCCCTCCCGGTGCCCGTTGCCGGTGTTCTTCCAGCCGCCAAAGGGCGTGCTTACCTCAGCGCCCGTGCTGCCGGCGTTGATGTAGCACAGGCCGCAATCCAGGTCCACGCTGGCGCGGTGGCACAGGTTCACGTCACGGCTGATGAAGCCTGCCGACAGGCCATACTGGGTGTCGTTGGCAATCTGGATGGCCTCTTCGTAGCTGTTGGCCTTGATGACGCTGATGACCGGCCCGAAGATCTCCTCTTGCTCGATGCGCATGCCGGGTTTGACGCCGCTGAATACCGTGGCGGCGTAGAAGTTGCCCTTGGCGTAGGCGCCGTCCTTCAGGATCTTGCCGCCGCACTCCAGCTTGGCGCCTTCGGCGATGCCGGCCTTGACCATGGCGTCAATCTTGGCGAGCTGCTTCTGGTTGATGATGGCGCCAAAGAACGAGGAGGGATCGCTGCCGTGGCCCACTTTCAGCTTGGGGGCGCGCTCCGCCAGCATCTTCACGAACTGGTCGTGCACCTTGGCGTGCACAATCACGCGCGAGCAGGCTGTGCAGCGTTGGCCGCTGGTGCCAAAGCCCGCCCACATCACGGCGTTCACGGCCAGCTCCAGGTCGCCGTCTTCCCACACAATGACCGGGTTCTTGCCGCCCATCTCAAGGCTCACGCGCTTGTTGAGCGGAGCCGCCTTGCTGGCGATGCCCAGGCCGGTGGCGGTGCTGCCCGTGAAGCTGATCATGCGCACGTCGGGGTGTGTAACCAGCCGGTCGCCAATAGGCGCACCGTGGCCCACCACCATGTTGAAGACGCCCGCGGGCACGCCTGCCTCTTGCAGCACCTCCGCCCAGCGCTTGCCCAGCAGGGTGGTGTCTTCGGCGGGCTTGAAGACGATGGTGTTGCCCAT
>JADLBZ010000307.1 GCA_020847415.1 Planctomycetota bacterium | reverse complement strand
GCATGCAGTTGTCGTTCTCTGCGGCTCGGCGGCTCGGCGAGAGCAAGCAGTTGAACGGCGCGCGGCCGAGACGGCCACGCCACGAACGGCAACGGCGCGCGGCCGAGACGGCCACGCCACGGACTACAACGCCCACGCGGCAAGATCAAATGCGGCTGGTACTACTCGTCGCGCTTGGCCTCGCCGCGCAGGTCGTTCGTTGTCTCTTCCTGCGACTTGGCCAGGTTACGGAAGCCGTGCAGGATGTCGTCGAACCCCTCCCACTTCTTGACCTGCTCCTGGATCGCACGCAGCGCGGCAATCGAGAGCTCCTGCTGCTTGGCCAGCTCCGCCAGCAGCTCGCGGCGTTCCTGCGGCTTGATCTCGGTGTCCAGCACAGCCTCATAGACCGCGCGCGAGCGCTCCAGGCTGCCGGGGCTGAACACGGCATAGTTCTGCAGGATGCGCGCCAGGCTGGCGCGGGAGAAGTCGCCATCGGGCAGGGCGCGGGCCAGGCGCGCCCGCAGGGCGTCCACCAGTTCGCCGGCAAAACGGGCGGCGTCTTCGTCCTCGGCGTCCTGCAGGCGCACCAGCGGGTTGTTCAGGATGCGCTGCAGCTCGGCTTCAGAGGCCGCGATGGCAGCCAGCAAGCGCACGTTCTGGATGCGCGTCTCCTGGGGGCGGCCGTTTTCGTCGGTTTTGCGCTCCAGGCGATTGAACTGGTACACCTGGGCAAACACGCCAAAGCGCGCCAGCACCACCTCGGCGTCGCGCAGAAGCTGGTTCTGCTTCTGGTAGGCGTCGTTCAGGTCCGTGCGCATGCGCTCGCCTTCTTCGCCGCGCAGGTCCAGCAGGGTGGTCTTCTCCAGGGCGGCGCGGGTGGCAGCCAGCAGGTCCTGCTGCATGGCCAGCATGCCCGCCACGGTGGTCTTGATCTGCCGGATCTGCGTACTGACCTTGGCGCGCAGCTCGTCAATGTCGTACAGCTCATAGGTCAGGGTGGTGTTGTGGCGGCTGCCCTGCAACTGGGGCGGCGAGTTGTCGTCCACCTTCACCTGGTTCAGGTCATAGGCCTGCACATACACCTGGATGCTGGGCCGGATGCCCGTGGGCAGCGGCACATCGCCGATCAGGCGCGCCAGGTCCAGCTCAAAGGTGTCGCTGACATGCTCCTGCGGCTTCTGGTCCAGGTGCTTGTAGCGGTCCGAGAAGTCCGCAAAGGTGCGGAACTCCGGCTCGTCGGCGAAACGCCAGAACAGCCGCGCGCTGCCCACCCCGTAGTCGTCGCTCATCTCAAACTCAAGCGGAATCACCGCGTCGCGGGTGGCGTAGACAAGCTGGTTGGAAACCAGCGGGTCGCCCGAGAACAGGATCTTCACGGTGGGGGGGGCATCCTCACGCACGGTCATCAGGTCGCCGATGCGCCGGGCGTTCTCGATGCCCTGCTTGTCCACAAGGCGCAGCCGCCAGCGCGACATGCCCATCTGCAGGGCGGGAAGGCGCACCCGGTAGTGGTTGGCTCCTGAAGCAAAGTCGCTGTCCACGGGCAGGCGGGTCGAGCTGCCCACGTTGAAGTCCACAAGCAGGGCGCTGGCGTCGGCACCTTCCAGCGACAGGGGCTTGGTGGTCGAGAAGCGGAACTCGATGCGGCTGCCCGCCACGCCCTCAATGCCGGTTTCCTGTGTGGTCTTCTCGGGCAGCACCAGGTACTCGGGGTACTGGTAGTGCAGCTCCACGGGGCTGTCCAGCTCGGGCGGCGGCACCACGCGCACGGTGAAGGGCCCGGCCAGGGCGTCGCCGGCCTTGATGGTGATCTGCTCGATGGGGCTGATCACGTTGAGCTTGTTGTAGGTGAACACCACTTTCTCGCGGCCGTCGGCACCCTTGCGCGAGTCGCGCTTCATCAGGCGCACGTTGGGGTTGCCCACGGGCACAAAGCGGCCGCTGGCGGCCTCGCGCTGGTACGAGACGATGCGAATCTCGGCCTCGTCGGGGATCGAGCCGCTGGGCTCGGCCACCACGCGCAGGTCGCTGCCCATGGCCACTTCGTACACGCCGTAAACGCCCAGCTCGTCAATGCGGGCCTCGGCGTCAAAAGTGAAGTTGACGTTCAGTGTCTCGTCGGTGGGGTACTGGGCCAGCTCGTCGGCCTCCAGGATGCGCGCGTCAAGCTGCGTCTGCGTGGGCCAGCCCGGCCCCTGCCCCAGCGCGCGCCGCACCCAGATGCTCATGCTGTCCCGGTCCAGCCACGCATGGCCAAACACCAGGCCCATGGCCAGCACGCTGCCCAGCAGCATGTAGACCAGACGGCTGGAACGCACCGCCTCCTCGAACTTCAGGCGGCCGGCCAGGTCGTAGGCCTCGCCCACCAGCACCTTGATCATCTCCTCGCTGGAGGCGTCCTTGTAGCGCTCCTGGGACTTCAGGATCTGCAGGGCGCTGATCAGCCGGTCGTTCAGCAGGGGGTACTCGCGCTCCACCAGCAGGGCCAGGTCTTCGTCCGTCAGGGTGCGCGACAGCGGGTAAACCAGGCCGCGGATGGCCACAACCGCCAGCACCACCAGCGCCATCACCAGGAAGCCGACCCGCACGCCGCCGGGCAGCTGCAGCACGCGGTCCGTGTAGTACAGCCACAACGTCAAGCCGGCTGCCCAGATGATGACCTTGGCGAGGCCCCAGGACAGGAACATGAGCCGGATGTGCCCGCGCAACTGGGCCAGTTTCTTTTCGATAACGGTCATCTAGCGGTTCCTCATGTCCAGGCGCAGGTTCGCGCTGTGGATCTTTACCTTGGCTTCGCCCGGCGGGCCATACAGGTCGCCGCGATACTCCAGCCGCAACCAGTATTCCACCTTGGGCGCGTTCAGCAGCAGCGCCGAGACGTCGAAGGTGAAGCGGTAGTACTTGCCGGGTTCCAGCCACCAGTCGCCGCGGTGATCGGCGGCGGTTTCGCTGGGGTCAGGCTTGGGCAGGACCGGCATGGGCGGCAGGTTGGCGTTCTCGGGCAGGCGGCCGTCGGCATCAAAATCCGCGGCCTGCATCACGTGCAGCAGGTACACGGGGTCGGCGCTGTAGGCGCGGGTAATGCGCACGGGCACGAAGCCCGAGTTCACCAGGGTGGCCTCCAGCTCGAATTCGCTGCCCGCGCGCGGCTGCAGCAGCAGTTCCAGCATGGGGCGTGCCGGGTTGGGCAGCTTGCCCTTTTCGATGCTGGTGCACCAACCGGCGGTGACGCGGAAGCTGCGGTCGGAATCGGCGCCGAACACCCGGGCACTGCCCTCACCCACAGAGACGCGGGTCTCGGCCAGGTCGCGGGTAATGGCCACGGAAAGCGAGCCATCTTCAACTTCAATGCGGCCGTGGGGCGTGTTGATGACAAAGGCACCCTCGCCGATGCCCCCGGGCCGCACCTGCACGCGGCGCAACTCGCCGCGTGTCACGTCGATGCGGCGGGGCTCCAGGAACCGGAACTCGGTGGCGGTGGCGGCCTCAATCGTGCTGTAGGTGTTGAGCTGCCCGGTGGGCAGCCACAGGTAGGCGTCATAGGCGCCGGTGTCGTAGGCGCCGGCCTTGCGCGCTTCATTGAACAGCACCAGTTCGGTGCGCTCAACCTCGGCGCGGCGCTGCCCCACGGTAAGGGACGGGTTGTGGTAGACGATCTGGCCGATCACGTCGGGCCGCGCGCCGGAGGCTTCGGGCGTGCCGAAGACCGCCAGCAGGGCGACTGCCAGCGCGCCGAAGACACTTGCCACCAGAAACGCCCGCCGCAGCATGCAGTGCACGCCGGGCACAGCTGCGTCCATGGCGCCTTCGCGCTTCATGCGCCCCACCAGGCGCTCAAAGCTGCCGCGCCGGGGTGCCACTTTGCGGATGTCCTGGTGCAGCTTGAGGTGCCGCCGGATTTCTTCGACTTCGCGGGCCATGCCGGGGTCGGCGGACAGCTTCTTCTCCAGGGCGCCCTGTTCGTCGGCGTCGAGCTCTCCAAGCACATAGGAGACCAGGACGCCGCCGATGACGGGTGCTGTCTTGCGTTCGTCGTCCGCCATGGTCGCCTCCGCCCCGTCCACGCGGCTTCACGCCGCGGGCCGGGCAGTGCGCTGAAAAGGCATTTTCAACACACTGCTAGATGTCCAGGATGCGCGGGGCCTTGGCGGCCCCCGCACCCTCGGCAGGTACGTCCTGCTCGTCACTCACATGCCGGCGCAGTTTCTCGCGCAGCTTGCGCTCGGCGTAGTACACCCGCGACTTCACTGTGCCCACGGGCACTTCCAGGGCCTCCGAGATCTCGCTGTAAGTCATGCCCTGGTAGAAGCTCATCACCAGCACCAGCCGGTGCATGGGGTCAAGCTCCAGCAGGCCCTGACGCACCGCTTCTTCCGTTTCGCGCCGCGCTGCCTTGTCGTCGGGCGCTTCTTCTCTGCCGGACGCCAGCTCGTCAATCAGCTGCATGGGCCGCACGGCGGCGAAACGCCCCGAGGTCGTGGCCCGCGGGTCGCTTTCAGACAGGGCATCCACCCGGCCCGAGTCCAGCATCGCGTCGCTCTCAATGTCCACGGCGCGGCGCACGCTCTTGCGGCGGGCCTCCAGGTCAATCCAGCAGTTGCGGCCGATGCGGTAGATCCAGCTTGCCACCTTCAGGTCGTCCTTGAAGGTCAACGCCCCGCGCCACACACGCAGGAAGGTCTCCTGCAGCAAGTCCTCGGCGCGGCCGTCGTCCCAGCTCAGCCGATAGAACAGCGCGTAGAGGCGCCGGTAATACTTGTAGAAGAGCTGCTCAAACGCCTCCATGTTGCCGCGTTTCACGGCTGCCATCAGCTTCTGGTCCTGGTTTTCCGAGGCTGTGGTCATGGTGGGCCCGTGCCGCCGTGCGCGCAAATCCTTGTGCCGACACTATCTATTACGCGCCCCGGGGCTGCCTGGTTCGGGAAAAAGGCCCATCCAGCCTAGCAGCCGGCGCCCGCCCGCGAAATGCTTGACGACACAGGTCATTGCCAGTCTTATAGTTCCGGCATGCAAGGTCGGAACCTGGCGCTTTACGCGGCTGCTGCGGTGCTGCCCGGCTTGTGCCTTTGGGCAGCCGCTGCTGTCGTCCCTGTTCGCAGCCAGCACCTGCCCGAAACCGTCTACAAGTCCGTGATTGCCATTGAACAGGCGCCCTGGAAGTGGTCTGAAGCCAAGAAGGGCAGCCTGAAGGGCAGCGTCTCGTTTACCGGCCGGCTCAGCGCCCAGCCCGTTGTGCTGTACTTGCAGCGCGACGACGCCGAGGGCACCTTTGACCCGCCGGCGGCGCTGAACGTGAGCCAGAAGGGGGCCCGCTTCAACCCCTCGTTTGCCTTGCTGGTGCGCGGCCAGAAGGTGGTTTTTGACAACGACGAAGACGACGAGATCTCCCACAACGTCTATTTCCTGGGTGCCAGCGAGGTGGACCTGGGCATGTTCGACCGCGGCAACAGCCGCGAGCACACCATGAGTGATGCCGGCGAAGTCTCCGTGCACTGCAGCATCCACAAGCTCATGGACGCGCGCTTCTTTGTGGCCCCCAGCCCGGCCTGCACCACCCTGGGCGCCGAGGACACCAGCTTTGCCCTCAGCAACCTTCCAGCCGGCAGATACAAGCTCAAGAGCTGGCAGAAGCAGAAGCGTTTCAAGGACATTGAACTGGCTGTGGAAGTTGTTGCCGACAAGGAAACGTCAGTGACGGTGGAGATGGCCCGGTGATGCGCGCTCTGCTTGCTTTGGCTGTTCCTGCCCTGTTACTGCTGGGTTGTGCTTCGGCCCCGTCCCGGCCTGAGCCTGCGGCGGGTGCTGCCCAACTTGTGGTTCAGTTTGACGGCCAGGCCCGCACCGGCGTGAAGCGCGCGGCGGCAGGCTCGTCCGACAGCTACGGCCGCGGCCAGGGCGGCTCCGGCAAGGCCTTTGCGAAGGTGGACTACAGCTCGATTGACGACGTGATTGTGCTGATCGATCGCACCACGGTGGCCGCGCCCGCCGTGGCGGAACTGGAGCTGGACCGCGACGGCTTCGCGCGTGCGCAGTACTTGGCCTCCGCCGCGGGCGGCGGGCCCGCGCGGCTGGTGATTCACAATGACACCGGCGCCGAGGCGCATGTGGTTGGCTTCAGCGACGAGCAGGGCTTCGAGGTGAGCATTGCGCCGGGCGCCAGGGCCGAAGTGAATGTGGCTGCGCCGGGCGCCTACGAGCTGACCTGCGACGAGGTCGAGAATGCCGCGACGATCGTGCACGTTACCACCTGCCGGTCGTGGCAGGGCGAGAGCGAAGACGAGGCGTTCTTTGACGACCTGGAGCCGGGCCTCTGCCATGTGACTGTGCTGGCGCCCCGTCTGCCCGTGGTGCATCGCACGGTGGAGCTTGCCGCCGGGCGGCGCCAGACCGTAGTGGCTCCCCTTACCGTGAACACCTTGCCCCGCGCGGGCAAGTAGGCCGCACCCGGAAGGGCGCCATGAGCCTGCGGTACAAGGCCCTGATTGCCGCGATCCTGGTGGTGGCTCTGGTCACCGGCGTGCTGGTCGTGCGCGCGGGCGATTCGTACGAGCAGACCGAGCGCAGGCGCGTGAAGAACCAGCTCGAGGCCGACGCCGCCGCATTGGAGGACTCCCTGGCCAAGGCCGCAGCGACCACTGCCGCGCGCCTGGAGGCCACTTCCCAGAGCAGCGAGTTGCGCGAGCTGCTGCGCGACACGGGCCTCGCGCTGCATGGCAACTTCGCCGTCTGGACCGACGACTGGCTGAGCAATGCCGATGCCGACCTCGCGCTGGCCGCCATTGACGCCCTGCTGGCCGAAGAACGGGCCGCAGACGTGCTGGCCCCGGCGGGGGACCTGGCCATGGTTGCCTTCTCGGCCCGCAAGGGGCTCGACATGCCCCAGGCCCGCCGCGACGCCGTGATGAAAGACGCGGGCCTGACACGGCAACTCAACGCGGTCATGGTGAAGGCCGACGAATTCACTGCCGCGGCACGCAAAGCGGGCCGCCCGGCGCCCGCGCCTGCCGCGCCTGCGGTACTGGTCCTGGACAGCCGCGTCTTTCTGGCCGTGATCGTGCCCATCTACGACAGCCTGCAGGACTACACCGTGGTCGGCGTGGTTGCCTCGCTGTCCGAGCTCACGACCGCCTGGCTGGCTGCGAACTTCCGGGTGGGAACGGAAGGTGAAAACGCCGTCTACAAGGTGTTGCTTGCAGGCGACATCCCGGCTGCCTCGACCCACCCGGATGCCGCCGCCACCGGCCCGGTGCTGGAGGCCGCCCGGCAGGCCGGCATGGGCGACTTTGAGTTTAAGCTGCCCGCGGGCGACAGCCGCGAAACCTACCTGGCACTCAAGACGCCCTTTGCCCTGGCGCCGCCCGACGCCCAGCCGCGCCCGGGGTTCATCCCCTTCAAGAGCCTGGACCGCGAGCTGGCGCCCCTGCGCGCCCTGCAGCGTGAGATTGCCGGCGTGGGCCTGGCGCTGGGGGCGCTGGGGGCGGCATTGGCGTACGCGGCGGCTTACTCGGTGATCCGGCGTTTGCGCCGGCTGCAGGGCGCAGCCGAGCGCGTACGCAACGGCGACTTCGATGCCGGCGTCAAGGACAGCGGTCGCGACGAAGTGGCTGCCCTGGGCCGCAGTTTCAACAACATGACCACCGGCCTGAAGGCGCTGGGCCTTTACACCCACGAGACCCTGGCGCGCAGCGTGATGGACAACCCGGGCCTGCTGGGCAATGCCTCGTCGCGCGAGGAAGGAACGGTCTTCTTCAGTGACGTGAAGGGCTTCACCAGCATTGCGGAGCGCCTGAGTGCCGAGCAGGTGACCGCGCAGCTTAACGAGTACTTCGCGGGCCTGGGCCACGTGCTGCGCGAGCAGCGCGGCTACGTGGACAAGTTCATCGGCGACGGCGTCATGGCATTCTGGGGCCCGCCCTTTGTGGCGGACGGCGACCACGCTGTGCGCGCCGTGACCGCCGCGGTGGCCTGTGTGCAAGCCGGTGCAACCATGCGCCGGGAGTGGTCGCGCCGCGGCGCGCCGCTGTTCTTCCAGCGCATCGGCATTGCCACCGGCGAGGTCGTCGTCGGCAACATCGGCACCGCCACCAAGAAGAACTTCACGGTCATTGGCGATACGGTGAACCTGGCCAGCCGCCTGGAGGGAACCAACAAGCTCTACGGCACCGAGATACTGGTGGACGAAACGACCGCCCTGCGAGCCCGGCACGCCTTCCTGATGCGCGAGGTGGACCAGATTCTCGTGGTGGGAAGAAGCAGCCCCGTGCGGGTGTTTGAACCGGTGGGCCCGCTTGAGGCCACCGGCACGTTACGCCCGGAAGTGGTCCTTTACGAACAGGCCCTGGCCCAGTACCGGGCCCGCGACCTGGCAGGTGCCAGGGCGGCATTGGGCGAGTTGCTGCAAGGCAAACCCGACGACGGCCCGGCTGCCTGGCTGGACCAGCGTTGTGCAGCCCTCCAGCAGTCCTCCACAAAGGACTGGGAGCCTGTGACCAGCGCCACCAGCAAGTAGATTGGAACCGACGGGGCCTTCCCGGCGTCAAGAGTACGGGGAAGGAAGGCCCCCTGCTGATATGCCCCTGACGAACGAACAACAGGAGTTGCTGGGCGCATGGCTGGACGGCGAGCTGCGCGGCGCAGACCTGGCCGCCGCCGAGCTGCTGCTGCGCGGGCCTGCGGCTGCGGCCTATGTGGCCGAGTTGCGGCGCCTGCGCGAACTGCTGGCCTTCTGCCCGCCGGTGCGCTGCCCTGTGGGCCTGAAGGCCCGCGTGCTGGCAGCCCTGGACAGCGACGTGGACGGTATCTCGCGTCCCACCAACGAGCTGGCACCTTTGCGTCGCCTGCGCTGGTACACCCCGGCCGCGGCGGCAGCCGCCATGCTGGTTATGGGCCTGTGGGTGTTCTCGATGAACGACGGGCCCGTTGCACCCAGCCAACCCGCCGCCGTGGCGCGCGTCGTTGAACCTGATGCAACCAGGCCCGCAGAAGAAGCGGCGGGGGCAACTCCGCTCTTGCCGGCCTCGTTGCCGGCCCCGGTTGAGAACCCCGAGCCGGACCACGCGCGCACCAACGACGCAGGCAAGGGCACACAGGGCAACTCGTTGGGCGGCGGAGGCGGCAGCACCGCCGGTGGCGGGCCGGGCGGCATGGCCTCAGCGCCCCCGCGCCGCGTGGGCGCCACCCGAATGGCTCGCGGCGGCAAGTCCAATACCCTGAACCTGGACCGCGGCCACGACGAGCCCTTTGAACTGGTGCTGCACGTGGACCGCGAGCGCCCGACCGGTCTCATGCACGCCTACAACGACCTGCTGCTGGTGAGCTGCCTGTACGGCACGGCCAATCTGGTGGAAGCACCGGTTGCCGTGGCTGTCCCGGCACTCGAAGGCGCGGACTACAGCGATCTGTCCGAGGATGCCGATGGCGTGACGCACCACGACTTCACGCTCTTCGATGGCGTCGAGGCCCAGGTGCCCGAAGACGAACTGCCCGCCCTGGTGGCGGCCCTGCGTCGCCTGGCCGTGGAGCAGAACTACGGCGAGATGCAGGTGCCCGAGGACATGAACACCCTGGTATCAGCCACCGGCGCGACCGTGGACGAACTGAACGAAATCGCCCAGGATGTGGCAGATGACGCGGATGACGCCGGGAACGCCAGCAACACCGGCACGGCGACGTCCAGCCTGCGTGCCTATCTGCCGCTTCAGTCCCAGAGCCGGCGTCTGCGGCGCGACGCCCGCGACGGCGACCAGGCCGACGAGAAGCTGTCGCGCCTGAAGAAACTGGAATCGCAGTTGCCCGCGGAATCCATCAGCACAACCCGGCGCGAGGGGCGCCGCGACGGCACCCTGCTGCGCGTCATCATCCGGCTGAAGTAGCGCACAAAGCCAGGCCACAAAGTGCACCGCCATGCGGCCCGGTCCTCGCGGCAGGCACTCGCCCGCATTGCCCAAAGCGCAAAACTCCGTAAAATGCCCGCCCTTTCGTGGGCCAAGGCATATTCAAGGAGAGAGCATGAATACACGGGCAGTGTTGTTTGGGCTTTGCGCCGCTTTGGCGGCGCTGGCTGTCTGGACCCCGGGGGCAGAGGCCCAGGCCGCAGACGGCCCGACGGTGATGATCGAGGGCAAGGAGTACAAGTCCGGCGACCGCTACTGGCAGCCGATGAACTCAGAGACCAACTCGATCCCGCTGTTCTCGGAGAACCTGCAGGTCGTCTCCATCTACAACAAGACCGCCGTCGAGATGACCGTGAACAGCATCGCGCTGTCTCGCGGCGAAGGCGTCATGGACGAAGAGTTCACCTTGTGGACGGGCGAAGGCAAGCGCGCCCCCTATGTGTCCGCCGAGGCCAAGCTGGAAGCCGGCAAGGGCAGTACCTCGGTGCGGCTGCGCTTCTTTCCCGTGGTGTCGGGCGAGCGCAACGCGACCCTGACCGTGACGTACAACGGCGACAAGAAGTTCGAGCTCAAGGTCGCCGGCCGCGGCGCCGGGGCCGCGAAGTTCTTCACCGGCGGCAAGGAAGCCTGGCACAAGGTGCTGGGCGGCGCAGCCACGGACGAGATGATCAGCAGCGCCGTGGCAGACAAGGAAGGCAACCTGTACGTCAGCGGCAGCGCCACCCAGCTGCACGACAAGTTCGCCACGGATTTCCTGTTCGCCCGCATCAACGCCGACGGCACCCTGGGCTGGGCCAAGCTGTGGAACGCGGGCTTCCGCGACCTCAGCCCGGACTCCGGCCAGAACGCCGAAACGGGCGGCACCGCGGGCAGCATTGCCCTGGACGAAGAGGGCTCGCTGTACATCGCGGGCCTGACCAGCGACAGCAAGTCCAACAACAACTTCGCCGCGCTGGTCATGAAGATCAACCCGGCCGACGGCGCCGTGGTGTGGGAAAAGCTCTGGCGCCCGGACTGGCCCAAGAACCTGCTGGCCAGCCACAGCGCTGAAGCCTATGCGCTGGATGCGCGCGGTGGCCGCGTCTATGTCACCGGTGTCAGCGCCGGCAACGCCGAGGTGCTTCTGCTGGCCCTGAATGCCGCCGACGGCGCCATTGCCTGGCAGACCAGCCTGGACATCACGCCCGGCAGCAACGACCGCGGCTATGCCGTCAAGGCCGCCGCGGACGGCTCGCTGGTCATCTCGGGCCTGGCTTCGGACCGCGCCTTCCTGGCCAAGGTCAGCGGCGCCAACACCGAGGCCCCGAAGGTGGCCTGGCTGCAGCGGGTGGACCTGGGTCGCGGCAGCGGCATCAATGCCGTGGACGTGGACGCCGAGGGCAACATTTATGCCTCGTGCGACCGCCGCGGCGCGACCACCTTCTTCAGCGCGATCAAAGTCTCGCCGGAGGGCAAGCTGCTCTGGGGCAAGACCTACAAGGGCACCGCCGGCGACCGCAGCAACACGCATGTAGTGAAGGTCAACGGCGACCAGGTGCTGGTGGGTGGCCGGCTGGGCGTGCAGACCTTTGACACCACGGGCGGCGACGCCATCGCCTTGTGCCTCAACGCCGCCGACGGCGCCGAGCGCTGGAGCGCCTTCTACTACACCGGTACCGGCCCCGACGAAGCTTGCGAGCATCGCATCAAGGCCCTGCTGCCCGTGGGCGGCGACATCGTGGTGGTGGGCCAGGCCTACAGCGGCAGCCGCAACGGCGAGCGCTTCTGGGGTTACTGGTACAACGGCCCCAGCGAGTACGAGGACTTCGCGCCGGCCCTGGAGACCGTAACCGTGGCGGAAGGTGCCCTGAAGCCCGTGGCCAAGGGTGCCTGCATT
>JADLBZ010000306.1 GCA_020847415.1 Planctomycetota bacterium | reverse complement strand
TCGTCGGCGTTCAGGGGATAGGCCGCCGTGGCGGCGCCTTCTGAGGCGGCCTTGCGGCTGGCGCCATAGACGGCCTGCCGGGCCTGTTCGTAGTCGCCGTAGAAAGTCTTCTCGAAGTCCGCCAGGGCCTCTTTCACGCCGTCGTCCACGCCGTCCAGCTCGCGCAGCTCCTTCATCTGCGTGGCGTTCAGCTCCACAATGGCGCGATGCTGGCCCAGCGTTGCCAGTTGCGCCTCGGGACCGGGCTTGCCCGCTGCGACCAGGGCAGCCAGCGCCGCGCGCTCGCGGCCCGCGTACTCGGCCAAAGTCGCCGCCTGCGAGCGCAGGACGGCATTGAAGTAGCGGGCGCGGCTGGCGCCGTCGGTGGGCAGCAGCACGGCGTTGCGCAGGCGCATCTGGGCGTTCACGTTGCCCGTTGCCACGTCGCTGACCCAGGTGGCGGTATCCAGCGAGCCCGCCAGCACACTGGTGCGCGCGCCCTTGAGGCGCTCGTGGGCCTGGCGGGCCTCGTCGGCGCGCCTGGTGGTGGAACTGTCGGGGTAGGCCGCCAGCAATTCGGACGTCAGGCGGGCGGCTTCTGCCAGTTCCGCGTCGCCCTTCTGGCCCGCCTCGGCAAACCGGTCCTTCAACCCGGCCGAGGGCTCGGCGCCGCTTTTGCGTGCCTCAAGGATGGCGGCCCCCAGACCACGCTCCAGCGCCTCATGGGCCGCCGCCGTGTTGAGGTGACCTGCGATGGTGGTGGAGAGCTTCAGGCGCTCGGCACGGGTCGTCTCGTCGCTTGCGTTCAGGAACGTCGAGATGCCCAGATAGGCCACCATTGCCACCACCACCGCCGATAGCGCGTACATCTGGCCCTTCAGGCCGATGGATCGCAGCGACCGCGGCAAGGCCTGTCGCACAGCATCGGCGGCTGCCTTGGTCTGCTTGCTGATGGTCTGGGTCACCTTGGCAACGGTTGCAGCTACGGGCTTCTTCTCGGGGCTCACGGTCGCTCCTTATCAGCAAATATCCCAATAATGGCAATTAGGACAATTTCACGAAGCGCCACAATCGTGTCGCTTCTCTGCGAATGCTAATCACTTTGACGCTCGAATCCTAAACCATGGCGCGCCCGCTACGCCAAGCACCTTGCCGGCCATTCTTGTGCAAGCCTGTGCGCTGGCCGGGCACGCGGAAAACCTTGTCTCACTGGCCGATTTCTGTGCGCCCGCACCCCTGCCCGCCGGTTTTCGCGCCGCGCTCGATGCGCTAGCATCGCCCCCATGCCGCCACCCATCACCGCTGCCGTGATCGTCCTCGCCGCCGGCGACTCCTCCCGCATGGGCAGCCCCAAGGCCCTGCTGGACTGGCACGGCAAGCCCATGCTGCGGCACATCCTGGACACTGCCCGCGCGGGCGGCTGCACGAAGTTCCTGGTGGTGCTGGGCAAGGATGCCGCACAGATCCGGGCCGCCGTGGACCTGTCCGGCTGCACCGTGCTGGAGAACGCCGACCCGAGCCGCGGCCAGCTTTCCAGCCTGCAGCTCGGCATGCAGAACCTGGACTTCAGCACCGACTGCGCCCTGTGCTGGCCGGTAGACTGCCCCGGCCCGGCAGCCGCCGACGTGCAGGCGCTGAGTGCCGCCTACGCCAGAGGGCGGCTGCGGCTGATGCGCATCTTCTTGCCGGTGTTTGAGGGCCGCCGGGGCCACCCCATGCTGGTGGACATCGGCTTCCGCCAGCCGTTCATGGACCTGCCGGCCGGGTCAAGCGCGCGCAAGGCCATAGACGACAACGCCAAGCAGGTACAGGAAGTGCCCACCGGCAACCCCGGCGTGCTGGGCGACCTGGACACGCCTGAGGACTACCGGCGCGCACGCGGGGCCGGGCCATGATGCAGCCCATCTTCCGCCGCGCCGCCGAGCTGCTGGCGGCCAATCGCAAGTTCGCCCTGCTGCACCTGGTGCGGGTGCGGGGCTCCAGCCCCGGCAAGGCGGGTTTCAAGCTGCTGGTCACGGAAAGCGGCGAGCGGCTGGGCACCATTGGCGGCGGCGACTCCGAGCGAAAGATGATCGAGCAGGCCCAGGCCGCCATGGCGGAGGGCAAGAGCCGCGTGCTGGAGTACGAGCTGACCATTCGCCCCGGCAACCTGGTGCGCAGCAACTGCGGCGGCACCAACGAGGTGTTCATCGAGGTGTTCATGCCCAAGCCCTGCCTGTTGATCCTGGGCGCCGGCCACACGGCGCGCGCCCTGGCGGCCCAATGCCGCGCCCTGGACTATCCGTATGTGATCCTGGACGACCGTCCCGAGTACGCCCGGCGCGAGGACTTTCCGGGTGCCCTGGACGTCGTGCAGGCCCGCGGCACCGAGTACCTGGCGCGGACCGAGCTGCCCGAATTTTCACACGTGGTGGGCCTGGGCTATGACTCGCAGTTCGACCTCGACGCCCTGGTGCCGGCGATCAAGCGCTTCGGCAACAAGGTGCGCTACGGATTCATTGGCAGCCGCCCCAAGGCGGCGCGCATGGCAGACAACGCGGCCGCGCGGGGCCTGACGCCGCAGGAGTGGGCCTTGGTGAAGTGCCCGACGGGCCTGAACATCGGCGCGCAGACCCCCGCCGAGATCGCCGTCTCGATTATCGCCGAGGTGGTGGCGGGCATTCCCGGCCGCGAAAGCGCCAGCTGGAAGCACCTGGAGAAAGAGCAGCAGGAGTAGAACTCGCCGGCGTGCGACCCCTCGGCGCGCGCGCGCGGGGCGCTATCTTCCGTTCATGCGCGTTGTGCTGGCCAAGAACGTTTCCCGCGCGCCCACGCCCTGGGAGCTCTACTCGCTGATTGTGGTCGGCGGGGCGGCTGTCTACATCCCCTTCTTCATGCTGCGCGGCCTGCACCTGCCCTCCAGCCCCACCCGCGAACTCTGGAACTTCCCCTGCCCGCTGTGCGGGGGCACGCGCTCGGTGGCCTCGCTGATGCTGGGGCGGCTGGACGTGGCCTTTCAGTACAACCCGCTGGCGCCCCTGGTGCTGGCTGTGCTGGTACTGACCGTGGCGCACTACCTGCTGCTGGTGCTGCCCGCAGGCCGGCGAGTGGTGCTGCAGGCCACGCCGCCGCAACGCAAAGTACTGATCGCCCTGCTGGTGCTGGTGTTCGTGGCCAATTGGGCCTACGTGCTGATCGCGCGCATGTACGACGTGCCCCTGCGCGAGATGATTGCGTACTGACCCGGCACCGCGCAGCCGGATTCGAGCAATGCCCAGCCGCGGCTACAGCTTCTCCAGGCGCGCGTACTCGATGGCGAGGCTCTTCTCGCCCCAGCCGGTGAAGTTGATCTTCACGCGCCCGGCGGCAGAAACATCCACGATGCGCCCCACGCCGAACACCGCGTGGCGCACGCGGTCGCCGGCGCGCAGGGCGCCCGGGTCGGCTGGCTCGCCCATGGGGGCAGGCTTGGCGGCAGCGCCCCGGGCCAGGTGGTCGGCAGGGCCGTCCTCGACCGGCACGTCATCGGCGAAGTCAAAGGGGTTGTCGTTGTCGTCCTCGCGCGTCACGGGCTTGGCGGCGCGGCCGGTAAACCAGGCCGCAAAGTCGCCGGTGCCATAACCCGAGGCCGTCGAGGCGCGGTCGTCCACCTCGGTCAACTCGGGCGGGATCTCGTTCAGGAAGCGGCTGGGCGAGTTGCGCTGCGAGCGGCCGAAGGCTTCCCGGCTGCGCGCCAGGGAAAGGGTGAGACAGCGCCGTGCCCGGGTGATGCCCACGTAGCAAAGTCGCCGCTCTTCCTCGATGTCGCCGTCACCCTGCAGGCTGCGCGCGTGGGGCAACACGCCGTCTTCAAGGCCGGTCAGGAACACAGCCGGGAACTCCAGGCCCTTGGCACTGTGCAGGGTCATCAGCTTCACGGACTCGGCGGCGGCGTCCAGCTTGTCGGTGTCGCCCACCAGGGCCACCTGTTCCAGCCAGGTGCGCAGGTCGAGCTCGGGGTTGACCTGGGCCTGGGTGCGGGCATCCGAGACCAGTTCGTTCACGTTCTCAAGCCGGTCCTGGGCGCGGGGGTCCAGGTCCGTGCGCAGCATGGTCTCGTAGCCGCTCTGCTTCAGCACCTCGCGGATCACCGTTTCCAGCGGGAAAAGCCCCTGCTCCAGGATGCGCGCGTACATGCCGGCCAGCTCTGCCAATGCCGCAGCCCCCTTGGACGCCATGCGCTGCACACCGTATTTCTTGGGTTCGGCGGCCACCTGCAGCAGCGAGATGTTGTGCTCCTGCGCGGCAGCCAGGATGCGCGCCAGGCTGGCCTCGCCCACGCCACGGGCCGGGCGCTCCAGCACTCGGGCAAAAGCCACCGCGTCGCGCGGGTTAATCAGCAGGCGCAGGTAGGCCAGCAGGTCCTTGATTTCCTGCCGCTGGTAGAAGGCCACCGCCCCCACCACCTGGTAGGGCACGTTGCGCTCGCGCAGGGACTGCTCCAGCACGCGTGACTGGGCGTTGGTCCGGAAGAACACCGCGCACCCGCCCCAGGGGATGTCCGACTCCGCGTGCAGCTTGTGCAGGCGTTCCGCCACGCTGCGGGCCTCGTGCATCTCGTCGTTGCACTTCAACACCAGCACGCGGGTGCCGTCGTCGTTCTCGGTGTGCAGCCGCTTGTCCTTGCGCGCGGCGTTGTGCCGCACCAGGGCATCAGCGGCGCGCACGATGTTGCGTGTACTGCGGTAGTTCTGGCCCAGCACCACCACGCGCGTGTCGGGAAAATCCTTCTCGAAGTTCAGGATGTTGCGGATGTCGGCGCCGCGCCAGCTGTAGATGCTCTGGTCCGGGTCGCCGGTCACGCACAGGTTGCGGCGCTCGCCGGCCAGCAGGCGGGCCAGCCGGTACTGGATCACGTTGGTGTCCTGGTACTCGTCAATCAACAGGTGCGTGAAGCGCTCGCGGTACTTCTGCAGCACGTCGGGCTTCTGCTGGAACAGCTCGAGGGGCCGGATCAGCAGGTCGTCGAAGTCCAGGGCCTGGGCCTCGCGCAGGGCCTTCTCGTAGCCCGCAAACACCTCGGCCACCGCCTTGCTGCGCCCGTCAAACGCCCCGGCCGCGTACTGGGCCGCCGTGATGCCGCGGTTCTTGGCGTCGGAGATGGCGTGGCCGGCGCTGGCCGGCTGCACGACAGCGCTGTCAATGCCGGCCTCTTTCATGACGGTGCGGATCAGGCTGGTGCGGTCGTCGCCGTCGTAGATGGAGAAGCCCCGGTCCAGGCCGGCCTGTTCGGCCTCGCGACGCAGCAGCCAGGCCCCGAAGCTGTGAAAGGTGCTGATTTGTGCTTCTGTGGCCGGGCACAGGTTCTCAACGCGCTGGCGCATTTCGCCTGCGGCCTTGTTGGTGAAGGTCATGGCCAGGATGTGCCAGGCGGGAACGCCCTGCCCGATCATCCAGGCCACGCGCGTGGTGATGACGCGCGTTTTGCCCGAGCCCGGGCCGGCCAGCACCAGCAGGGGGCCGTCAATGCAGGTCACGGCTTCACGTTGCTGGGGGTTCAGGTGCTCAAGCAGGTCCATGGTGCGGATAGTAGCCACTTCGTGCTGTCGTGCGAGAGCGGTTTGTGTGCCGAAGAGTGCCCCTCATTCGTATACTGCTCTGGCCATCGCCACGGCAGGTTGGCACGGGCGCAGGAGTTGTCATGAAGCGCTGGTTGGCATTGCTGGTCGTGCTTGCGACCGCGACGGTTTCTACCGGCGCGACGGGCCCCCTTGCGCAGGAGCGCGAGGGCGACGGCGCCGAGTTTGTGGCCCCGCGCGGCGGCGTAGACACCGAAGCGCCCACCGACCCGCGTCCCACCCGTGAAGACCTGCGCGTCAAGGAAGTCGTCGCCAAGGGCCTGAAGCACCTGGCCTCTATCCAGAACAACGACGGAAGCTGGTCCAACGACATCGGCAATAAGCTGGGCAACGCCTACCAGGTGAACCGCGACGGCATCGGCAAGCCGCACATCGGCGTTACCTCCATCTGCTGCATGGCCTTCATGGCCGCGGGCCACACGCCCGACCGCGGCGAGCACAAGCGCACCGTGGCGGCCGGCCTGCAGTTCGTGTTCAGCCACATGGACAACGAAACCGGCTGGATCAGCGCCTTCGGCACGCGCATGTACAGCCACGCCTTTGCCAGCATGTTCCTGGCCGAGGTTTACGGCATGACCAGGGACCCCGTGGTGCTCAGCAAGCTGCGGCAGGCGGTTCAGTTCATTGTGCGCTGCCAGAACCAGAAAGGTTCGTGGCGTTACGTGCCCAATGAGGAAAGCAGCGACATGTCCATCTGCGTGTGCCAGCTGCAGGCCCTGCGCGCGGCGGCTAACGTGGGCGTGGTGGTGCCCGAGAACGCCATTGAGGCAGCCCGCGAGTATGTGCGCCAGAGCTACATCGTCTCGCGCGGCGAGCCGGGTGCCTTCCAGTACCAGATTGATTTTGACGGCCGCAGCAGCTTCGCCCTGACCGCCGCCGGCGTGGTCGCCCTGCAGAGCATGGGACAGTACGACAGCCACACCTATGAAGTGCCCAACGCCACCGGCACCGGCACCGTGGTGCGGCGCATTGACCTGAGCCGCAGTATCGCCTACCTGCTGAACAACCGGCCCGATGACAACGCGCGCTACGTGAAGCCCGGCTGGGGCGAGTGCCGCTACGGCTTCTGGTATGGCCATTACTATGCGGCCCAGGCCATGTACCAGTACCAGTACGCCAGCCCGCGCACCTGGCAGGACTGGAACACCATGAACCGCGAGCATTTCATCAAGATGCAGCACCCCAACGGCGCATGGACGGACGAGATTGGCGGATGGGATCCGGCCCGCAATGCCTTTGCCACCGGCATGGCCTGCTTGATCCTGAGCATCCCGCGCGGCTTCTTGCCCATCTTCCAGAACTAGTCTTCATGGGTACCGACCCCGCCCACACCAGGGCAACCAAGTACTGGCACGCGCTGCCCGACGGGCGCGTGCAGTGCGACCTCTGCCCGCGGCTGTGCAAACTGGCCGAGGGCCAGCGCGGGTTCTGCTTCGTGCGCGCCGCCGAGGGCGGGCAGGTGGTGCTGACCACCTGGGGCCGCTCCTCGGGCTTCTGCATTGACCCCATCGAGAAGAAGCCTCTGAACCACTTTCTGCCCGGCACGCCGATCCTGAGCTTCGGCACCGCCGGCTGCAACCTGGGCTGCCAGTTCTGCCAGAACTGGGACATCAGCAAGTCGCGCGAGCTGGACACGCTGATGGACGAGGCCACGCCGGAGACCATTGCCCGCGCCGCCGCCGAGCTGGGCTGCAGCTCGGTGGCGTTTACGTACAACGATCCGGTCATCTTTCATGAGTACGCCGTGGACGTGGCAGCCGCCTGCCGCGAGCGCGGCCTGAAGACCGTGGCGGTGACAGCGGGCTACATCAACCCGGAGCCGCGGCGCGAGCACTATCGCTTCATGGACGCCGCCAACGTGGACCTGAAAGGCTTCACGGAAGACTTCTACAGCAAGGTCTGCATCGGACACCTGGCGCCGGTGCTGGACACACTGAAGTACCTGAAGCACGAGACCAGCGTGTGGTTCGAAATCACCACCCTGCTGATCCCCGGCCGCAACGACAGCGAGGCCGAGCTGCACGCGCTTTCGGAGTGGGTGGCCCGCGAACTGGGGCCCGACGTGCCCCTGCACTTCACGGCCTTTCACCCGGACTACCGGCTGCTGGACGCGCCGCCCACGCCGCCCGCGACGCTGGCCCTGGCGCGCCGCATCGCCATGGAGAAGGGCCTGCGCTATGTCTACACGGGCAACGTGCACGACGACACGGGCCAAAGCACCTGGTGCCACCACTGCGGCCAGAAACTCATCGGCCGCGACTGGTATGTGCTTTCTGACTGGAACCTGACGCCCGAATGCACCTGCAACCGTTGCGGCACGCCCTGCGCCGGGGTGTTTGCCGCCCAGCCGGGCAAGTGGGGCGCGCGCCGGCAGCCGGTGCGCCTGGCCAACTACCGCCAACCGTGACCGTCTACGTGTACATCTGGAAGACAGCCGAAAACGCCGAGGGCGTGGATTACGCCTTCAGCCCGGAAGACGGCGTGCAGGGGCTGCTGCGCATTGAGTTGGCCACGGGTCAGATGCACCTGCTGCAGTCCTGCCCCGGCGACGACAACAAGACGTTCTACCAGTGCGCCTGCAAGGCCGTGTGGAACGCCTGGGCAGTGAAGAACCTGCCCCAGAGCACGTGCTACATCTACGGGTGAGCGGGCTTGGCGCGCGGCTTCAGCATCCAACCGTCGGGGAATTCGTGCTCGACTTCCAAGTCCAGGTCAATCAACGTTTGCTCCAGCGGCGCGTAGAACTCCCAGCCACAGCGGAAGTAGGCCACCCGGCCGTCTGCATCTCGAAGCTCATCCTGCAGCTTGCGCGCGCGGGCCTCGTACCGGTCATCCCTGGGCCATTCCTCGGCACGCAGGGCGTCAGCGTGATGCGTGGTCGGCAAGGATCGCAGTTCACTGTCCCTTCCCAGCCGCAACACATCCGGGCGGTTCGACCAGATGCGCGTGTCCGCGGGCAAGGCGCGCACCGCTCGCGCGAGCGGGCTCTCACTCCAAACCGGCGCCGAGTACCCCAGCCCGCCCCGCGCGACTGTCACAACACCGTGCACACGGATGCCGAATGCCAGCATCAGCAGCACAATGAGCACCCGCACCGCAAGCACCCATGCCACAGGTGGGCGGGCGAAGGCCGCGCCTGCGGCGAGCGCCAGGCCTGCCACAAGGGGCGAAAGCATGCGGTCGTCCAGTGGAGTAGTGCGGTCAAACAGGGCAATCGTCAGCAGGACCAGCGCGACGTACGCGCCACAGAACGCCATACAGAACGCCCCGAACGGCCAAGCCCGCCGCCGAACCCAGGTGTGAATGGCGACGCCGGCGGCTGCAGCCAGAACAGTACACGCCAGCAGCAGAACTGCGCCTCGCACCTGCCAGGGAACCTCGGGTGGAAGCAGCCACTTGGAAAGCGTACTCGCGCAGTCCTTCCAGTGACCCCACGGGATACCGTGCACGTCCAGGGCGCGAGTTGAAGCCTGACCCGTGGCCAGCTTGTTGCGTAATGACCACGCGACATGGGGCAGGGCCGCCAACGGCAACCAAAGGCCTGCCAGCCGCGAACGTGCCTTCCAGTTCCCGGTTCCAAACAGCAGCACAGCCGCAGGCACGGCGCCCAGCAGGAACAGCCCCGCATAGCGCTGCAGGCAGGCCAGCCCCGCCAGCACGGCAGACAGAATCAACCAGCGAGCCTTTCCTGTGCGCAGCGCTCCCGCCAGCGAAACAGCGCACCCCAAGGCCAGCAAAGTGAACAACGACTCGCTCCAAATCCAGCAGGCGCTGAACAGTGCACCGGGCGCGCAGGCGTACAACCATGCGGCACAGGCTCCGGCAAGGGGCTTTGCGGTCAGGCGCCAGGCACTCCAGCCTGCCAGGGCCGCAGTGCCACCATGGGCCAGGGCGTTAAGCCAGCGCCCGCCCTCCGTGGGGTCCAGGCCGGCTTGCACGAACAGCGACAGCAGAAACGAGAAGAGCGGCGGCCAGTGCACAACCGGGAACCGGTCGCCGTGCATGGTGTGCGCCGAGAATTCGCCATCGGCGGCAAGGTAGCGGGCGCCTTCCAGGTAGATGACCGAATCGGCCGAAAGGCCCGGCCCCCTTGCGGACGTTGCCACAAGGACAAGTACCGTGCCCGCTACAAACCCGGCGGCCAAGGCAACCCACCCGGTCCAGGCCGCGTTTGGCCAACGTGGATTCACGGGCTGCGGTTCTGCCGGGGCATTCGCCACGCAGGGACTCCTGGCTGTCAGGTCAATCAACCAACGCGTAGCGCAACATGCACCAGACCGCCCGCACGCCGTCCTTCCAGCCGATCTTCTTGCCTTCTTCGTAGGTGCGGCCCGAATAGCTGATGCCGACCTCGTAGAAGCGCGGCTTGGGCTTCAGGCGTGCCAGCTTGATGGTCACCTCGGGCTCAAAGCCGAAGCGCTTCTCGCGCAGCTTCAGCTTCTGCAGCAGCTCGCGCCGCATGACCTTGTAGCAGACTTCCATGTCGCTGATGTTCAGGTTGGTCAGCATGTTCGACATGGTGGTGAGCATGCGGTTGACGATCGAGTGCCAGTAGTACAGCACCCGGCGCGACTGGCCCGAGATGAACCGGCTGCCGTACACCACATCGGCGCGGCCCGCCAGCGCGGGCTCCAGCAGCAGCGGGATATCCTGCGGGTCGTATTCCAGGTCGGCGTCCTGCACCAGCACAAAGTCGTTGCGTGCCGCCGCAAAGCCCGTGTGCAGGGCAGCACCTTTGCCCTGGTTCTTCTCGTGGTAAATCACCCGCACGCGGGGAAGCTTCTCCAGGGCCGCCAGCTTCTCGCGGGTTCCGTCTTTGCTGCCGTCGTCCACGATAATCAGTTCGTAGTCCAGCTCGTTTAGCAGGCCCACGTCGCGCACGCGCTCCACGATCTGCTCGATGGAGCGCGCCTCGTTGTAGACCGGCATCACGATGGAAAGGGTAAGCGCAGGCGCCGGCTGCGCCGCGGTGGCGCGCTTGGCTTCAGCTTCGGTCATGGTGGTCGGTTCGCCCACGGCGCCTCGGCGGTTCCCAAGACGTATAATACATAAAACGTGCGGAACTGCAACAATCCGACCCGCCCGGTGGGCGCTTGCCCGCCGCCACCGCGCCGGTTAACTGTCGCCCATGGCCAAGGAAGACCGCGACTACATTCTGGTGGACCAAACCCGGCCCACGGGCTTCAAGCTCTGGCTGTACTTTCTTTCTGTGCACATCTGCACGCTGATTGGCCGTATCTTCTTGTTCTGGCGCACCTTCGGCACCGAGAACATTCCCCGCTCCGGTCCCCTGCTGGTGGTTTCCAACCACCCCAGCTATCTGGACCCGCCCACCCTGGTCGCCACGGTCATCTACTACGCCGACCGCGATCTCTCGACCATGGCCTGGGACAAGCTGTTCAAGATCCCCTTCGTGGCGTTCTTCACGCGCCACTACAAGTCGTACCCCGTGAACCGCGAAAACCCCGGCCGCGGGCCGTTCCTTACCTTGCTGCACATCCTGAAGAACGGCGGCGCCGCCAGCGTGTTCCCGGAGGGCAGCCGCAGCCACCAGCGCCTGATGGGCCCCTGGAAACCCGGCGCCCTGCGCGCAGCCTTCTCCACCGAGGCCACCATCCTGCCCGTCACCGTGCTTACCGCACCCGAGTTCTGGCCGCGCAAGAACTGGCGGCCGCGGCTGTTCCGGCCGCACCATGTGCTGATCCACAAGCCCATTCCTTATGCCGAGTATGCGGGCGACACCAGCGACGGCGCCAAGAAACGAGCATCCGAAGAGGCCTTGGCCGAGCGGCTGCGGTGCATCATCAATGGGCCGCTGCTTGAGCGCGAGCAGGAGTGGAAGGCCTATCACGAAGAGATGGCCCGCCGCCGCGACCCCCTGCGGCAGGAAACCCGCGACGCGATTTCGCCGCGCTTTCCCCATGCGTGATTGCCGTCCGTTTGTATATAGTCCTGCCCCCGGTCACGCGCCGGGAGTTTGAGGTTTTTGTCGCCGGAGGGTCGCTATGACGCGTGCGTTCGGGCTTCTGCTGGTGAGCCTGCTGGTGTTGCTGGCCGGGTGCAAGAGCACCGGCCCCAAGCCGGATATTGAATGGGGCGATCCCTACGCCGATGTCGTGGTGCCCGGCAACTATGAGGCCCACGACAACCCGCCCTTCAAGCGCCAGGACGGCAGCGACGGCAAGCGTATCTATGCTCGCTATGCCTACCGCAGCAACAACGGCCTGGACAAGGCCAGCCGCGTGGCGGCGTGGCTGAAGGAGAACCTGCCCAAGCAGGGCTGGAAGCACCAGGTGGACGAAGCCGACGAGGCCAAGGGCCTGCTGACTGCCCGCTACATCAAGGGCGAAGACAAGCTGCAGGTGAAGCTGGCACCGGACAAGGTGAAGCACTCGGAAGAGGGCGCCAGCGTGCTGACGATCGAGATCAACGGCCAATACGACAACTAGCGAGGCAGGACGATGGCCTGGACCACAATCAAGAAGAAGAAAGAGGGCGAAGCCGAGCCCGTGGCAGCCCAGAACGACGCCTACCGCGACGTGCTGCCCCGTACCGGCCTGAGCGCCGGCGCCGAGCTGGTAAACGGCATCAGCAAGTTCCTGGTTGCCTACGGCCGCGTGCTGACGCCGCTGCTGTTCCTGGTGCTGGCCGGGCTGGCCATCTGGTACGTGCTGGCCAAGCGCAGCGATTCCAGCGAGCTGGAGCTGCGTAACCGCATTGACCGCGCTGCCCTGGTGGAGAAGTTTGACGAGCTGCCGGGCAAGATGGAGCCCATGGTCGGCGAGGCCGAGGAAGACGGCCGCCTGGAAGCCTACGCGCGCTACCGCTTCGCCATGCGCGCCAACGAGCTGATCGAGAAGCCCTACAAGAAGGATCAGCTCGAGAAGCTGGTCAGCATCCTGGGCGATTACGAGAGCAAGTTCGGCGAAGACGAGCAGTACACCGCCTGGAACCAGCGCGTGAAGTCGCTGAAAGAACGCATCAAGGCCGACATCGAGTTCTTTGCCTCGGCCGAAAAGTCCGCGGGCCTGCCCTGGGACCACCACAGCAAGGCCGACAAGCCTGCCGCCAAGGAAGTGCAAGGCGCCAACCCCATCGTGGTGCTGCGCACCAGCGTGGGCGACGTGCGCATCGAGCTGTATGAAACCGACGCCCCGAACGCGGTGAAACACCTTGTCAGCCTGATTGACGAAGGCTACTACGACCGCGCCGACATCGGCGCCGAGTCCTTTGCCAACGCCTTCAACCCCACCGGCCCCTTCCGGGGTGCCACCGTGCTGAGCCTGGGCAAGGAAGGCCGCCCCGTCGGCGTGGAGCTCAAGAAGCCCACCACTGCCAAGGAAGGCGAGGACGTGGACACCGCCACGGTCGAGAATCCCTACGCCATTGATTACGAGGGCAGCACGACCAAGGCGTTCATGGCCGGCTCAGTCGCCCTGGTTCGCTCCGGCGACGACCCCATGCGCTGCCGCGGCCACCTGATGGTGGTGCTCGAGCCCAGCGACGCCCTGGGCCAGAACTTCCTGCCCTTGGGGCAGGTGCTGCCTGATTCCATGGAGACCGCCCGCCGCCTTTCGGGCGCCACGGTGTACTACACGTGGGTGGAGCAGAAGCGCACCGGCACCAAGTATGTGCCCAAGGTCTATTACGACGGCTGGCCGGTCGCCTCAGACAAGCGCGAGAAGAAGCCCGACCCGCTGCGCTTCCGCAACGCGCCGCTGGAGATCAACGACAAGCTCAACCCGCTGGTGGTGATCGAGATGGAGAAGGGCGACATCGTCATTGAGCTGTACCAGGACGTATGCCCCAACACCGTGAAGAACTTCGTCAGCCTCATCGAGGAACGCTTCTTTGACAAGGGCTGCGAGTTCTATCGCGTGGAGGGCAGCGGTGCCGACGTGGCCGAGATCTACCGCAACCAGGGCGCGCGCATCATCCAGGGCGGCCGCGACCAGTCCCACCAGCACGACTACGTGATCAAGAACGAGGCCGTGGACAACGACAAGTACATGCTCACCAACCGGCGCGGCACCATCGCCATGGCCCGCACCAGCGACCTGGACAGCGCCTCCACGGAGTTCTTTGTCAACCTGCGCGACTACCCGGACTGGGACCGCAAGGCCAGCCCCTACTGCGTATTCGGGCGCGTGATCTACGGCCTGGAGCTCGCGGGCACTGTGGCCAAGGACGACAAGATCACCGGTGCCAAGGTCATCCGCAAGCGCAGCGGTGAGTACCTGCCGGACGTGAAGTACAAGGACGGCGACAAGTGGGGCACCAAGAAGAAGGTGACGCCCCCCACCGACGAGGAACTCAAGAAGGACAGCGAGAAGTAAGATGTCCGCGGACTGGCGTCGCGGCCCCTGGGGCCGCGACGCTGCTGTTTCCGGTGATTGCGGGAACCTCTGCGTGTCGCTTCAATGGCTGCCCCGGGCGGGGTTTCGCAGTTCCGGCTAACCCACCATGAACCAGACCCTCGACCGCATTCGTCCGTTCCTGCTGCGCGTGAAGGCCCCGGCCCAGTACATGGGCGGCGAGGTCAACGCCATCGCCAAGCCCTGGCATGCCGCTCGCGTGCCCTTTGCCCTGTGCTTCCCGGATACTTACGCCATCGGCATGTCCAACCAGGGCTTTCGCATCCTGTACCACCTGCTCAACGAGCGCTTTGACGAGTTTGTCTGCGAGCGCGCCTTTGCCCCCTGGCTGGACATGGAGCAGGTGCTGCGTGAGCAGCACGCACCCCTGTACTCGCTGGAGTCGTACCGCCCGCTGGCGGATTTCGACGCCGTCGGCTTCTCGCTGCAGAACGAGACCAGCTACACCAACCTGCTGAACATGCTGCAACTCGGCGGCATTGCCCTGCGCCGTGCCGACCGCGCCGAGACCGCGCCGCTGGTCATTGCGGGCGGCGTCGGCTCGGTCACGCCCGAGCCCCTGGCCGACTTCGTGGACGTGTTCCTGCCCGGCGAGGGCGAAGAATCCCTGCCCGCCCTGCTGCACCTGGTGGGCGTGTGGCGCGGACGGCTGGACCCGGGCATCCTGCTGCGCTATCGCGTCTCCGAGCCCGCCCCCGGCGACACCGCCACGGCGCGCGCCTTTGCCCTGCGCTTTGCGGCCCTGCCCGCTGAGCCGGCTGCCATCCGCGGCCTGCCCCGCGCCGAATTCATTGCCCTGTGTGCCCGCGCCCTGCCGGGCTGCTACGCACCGGCCATGTACGACTGCGAGTTTGATGCCGCGGGCCGCATCGCCCGCTTTGCGCCGCGCCTGCCCGGCGTGCCCGCGCGCGTCAAGAAGAACACCGTCGCCAACCTCAACGACACCTGGTACCCCACGCGGCAGATCATCCCCTTTGTCGAGGTGGTGCAGGACCGCGTCACCATTGAGATCATGCGCGGCTGTACGGAGGGCTGCCGGTATTGCCAGGCGGGCGCCATGGACCGGCCCCAGCGCTACCGCACGCCAGAGCGCGTGGTGGAGCTGGCCCGCGAGGCGGTGCACAACACGGGCTACGACGAAGTCAGCCTGTTGTCGTTGTCCAGCAGCGACCACCCGCAGCTTGCGCAGATCATCAGGGCCCTGCAGGCCGAGTTCGCGGGAAAGTACGTTTCCGTGGCCCTGCCCAGCCTGCGGGTGGACCAGCAGCTCACCTTCCTGCCCGGCCTGACCAAGAACGTGCGCAAGAGCGGCCTGACCCTCGCCCCGGAGACCGGCAGCGCGCGCCTGAGGCGCGTGATTAACAAGACCATCACTCAGGAGGACCTGGTCAACGGCGCCCGTGCCGCGCTGCAGGAGGGCTACCGCACCATCAAGTTCTACATGATGATCGGCCTGCCCACGGAGACCGAGGACGACATCCGCGAGTCCGCCGCCCTGCTGAACAACATCGCCGACATGGCGGGCGCCATGAAGCGCCGCGACTTCACCCTGAACGTGACCGTCAGCCTGTTCGTGCCCAAGTCCCACACCCCCTTCCAGTGGGAGCCCATGGCCGACCGCGAGACCCTGCAGCGCCACGCGGCCCTGCTGCGCTCGCTGGTGAAGCACCGCAGCATCCGCCTGAAGGTGCACGACTACTCCACAAGCTGGCTGGAGGCCCTGCTCAGCCGCGGCGACCGCCGCCTGGGCCGGGTGATTGCCCTGGCCCACGCCAAGGGCGCCCGCTTTGACGCCTGGGATGAGTGCTGCAACCTGGAGCTTTGGCGCCAGGCCTGCACCGAGGCAGGCCTGGACCCGGACCAGTACATCCACCGGGAGCGCAGCCGTGACGAGTACCTGCCCTGGGACATGATCAGCGTGGGCCTTGGCAAGCAGTATCTGTGGGACGAGCGCGTGCGCTCGCGGCTGGAGCAGACGACGCGGGATTGCAGCGGGCACACGCCGGGCTGCCTGGCCTGCGGCGTGGACCCGTTAAGTTGCCGCACGGGTATTGATGCGCCGGCGGACGGCATGGAGCCGGGCATGCAGCGGCGGGCGTCGGTGCGCTACGCTCCGGAGTTTGCCGCGCGCACGAAGCAGAAGCCCGAGCTGGCAGAGGCCTCGCGCCGGCACTTCGGCGCCTGATCACGGCGA
>JADLBZ010000305.1 GCA_020847415.1 Planctomycetota bacterium | reverse complement strand
GTGGAGAAGATTCTGAACGCGGCCAAGGCGGGCTCGCGGCTGTTGAGTGAGACCGAGCTGAAAACCCTGGCGGGGTAATTCCAGGATCAGCGCCGGGAGCGTCGTCAAACGACCGGCCTCGGTTGATGTGCCCTACCCGGCGATGTTGGCTTGCTTGTTCTGGTCCGCTACAGGGCCGCTCGCCGGCGCTCGTGGCTCTGAGCGGGCACGCGGCACAAGCGCCCGGCGCTGCACCAGCCGGCTATTGTGCTGCTTGTGCCCCGCCGCTCAGGGTTTCCAGCAAGCGATCACGAGCTCAGGTTCAGGTACAGCGCCGTGATCACCACGTTGGCCAAGGCCAGCGGAATCAGCTTCTTCCAGCCCAGGCTCATGAGCTGGTCAAAGCGGAAGCGCGGCAGCGTCCAGCGCACCTGGATGTACAGCCACAAGAACACCGCGCACTTGGCGCAGAAGATCAGCGGTCCGGCCAGGCTGGGCAGGAACTCCGTGGGCGTGGGGTCAATGCCGGGCAGCGACCACCCGCCCAGGAACAGCGTGACCACCAGCGCCGACTGGATGCACATGCCGTAGTATTCGCCCAGGAAGAACATGGCGAACTTCATGCTGCCGTACTCGGTGTGGTAACCCGCCACCAGCTCGGCCTCGGCTTCCGGGAAGTCAAAGGGCAGGCGGTTGCTCTCGGCGAACATGCACACCAGCATGATGATGAAGGCCAGCGGCTGGCGGAACGCGCCCCAGCCAAAGATGCTCCAGCCGCCCTCAAAGGCGGTGGCCTGGTCCACCACCATGTCCTGCATGTCCAGCGTGCCGTAGGCCATCACCATGGCCAGTACAGCCATGAACATGGCGGCTTCGTACGAAATCAACTGCGCGCCTGCGCGCACCGCGCCGAAGGTGGCCCATTTGTTGTTGCTGGCCCAGCCGCCCAGCGAAAGGCCATGCACGGCCACCGAAAGGCTGGCCAGCGCGAAAAGGATGCCCACGCCGAAGTCGGCAATCTGGTACCGGATGGCAAAGGCATTGCCCAGGTCGTCAAACCACGTGAAGCCCCACCCGAACGGGATCACCGCCAGGGCAAAAGCAATGGGCACGAACATCAGCGCCGGCGCGATGAAGAACAGCACCCGGCTGACGCGGCGGGGAACGAAATCCTCTTTCAGGACCAGCTTGATCATGTCGGCAAGCGGCTGCAGCAGGCCGAACGCGCCCCAGCCCTTGAGGGGACCCAGGATGCCCCAGTTGGGCAGGCCCACCTTGGTGGGGCCGTCACGAAGCTGGATCCACGCCGCCATCTTGCGTTCCAGCCAGATGAGGAACGGGATCACCGTCATGATCACGCCAAAGGCCGCAACGACCTTGAGCGCGTGGAAGAGATACACCAGCGCGGGGGTCTCCACCGGGCCGGCGGCAGTGTCAGCGAGGAACATGGCGCGCAGACTAGGAATCGCGCCGCAGGGTGCAAGGGCAGCGGGTGCCGCGACCTTGCCGGGCGAACCCCTGCGCCAACAGCGACCCGGTGGCCGGCGCACGGCTGCTCCGGCGGTGCACCGGGGCAAGCGCCGTTCCCCGCTGGCGAATCCGTGCCGGGCTGCTAAGAGCTTGTTTGGAAACACTGGAAGAGAAAGCGCCGTTGGTCGGCATGCTTGCCCCGTTCTGCCGGCCCCAACCCTGCACAGGAACCAACATGGACGTCAAACCATCCAACCGCGTGGCCTCCATCGGGGCCTATGCCTTTGCCGCCGTGGACGAGAAGGTCTCCGAGCTCAAGGCCAAGGGCATCACCCCGATTGATTTCGGCGTCGGCGATTACCAGGACCCCACGCCGCGCCTCATCCGGCAGGCCTGCAAGAAGGCCGTGGATGCCCACGCCACCGACGGCTACCCCAGCTACATCGGCGCGCAGAGCTACCGCGAGGCCGTGGCTGCGTGGCTAAAGCGCCGCTTTGACGTGACCCTGGACCCAAAGACTCAGGTCGCCAGCACCATCGGCAGCAAAGAGGGCATCTTCAACTTCCACGAGGGCTTCGTGAACCCGGGCGACACGGTGATCTGCCCCAGCCCCGGCGACCCGCCCTACAAGCGCGGCACCCTGTTCGCTGAAGGCAAGGTGTTCTTCGTGCCGGTGACCCACAGGAACAAATGCGAGTACGCCTTCAGGCGCATCCCCGACGAAGTCGCCCGCACGGCCAAGATTATGTGGGTGACCACGCCCAGCAGCCCCTTGGGCTACGTGGCCAACCTGAGCTTCCTGGCGCGCGCTTACGAGTTCTGCCAGCAGCGCAACATCATCCTGGCCAGCGACGAGGCCTACAGCGAGCTCTACTTCACGCGTGAAGCACCTCACAGCGCCCTGGAAGTGGCCAAGGACAACAACTTCGACGGCGTGGTGCAGTTCCACAGCCTTTCCAAGCGCAGCATCATGACCGGCTGGCGCGTGGGCTGGGTGGCCGGCGACAAGCGCGTGGTGGATGTCTTCAAGAAGGTGAAGACCAACATTGACAGCGGCACGCCCAACTTTGTCCAGGACGCCGCCGCAGCCGCACTGGCCGACGAGGCCCACGTGAAGAAGCTGCGGGGAATGGTCAAGCGCAAGCGCAACCTGATCTGCGCCGCCCTCAAGAAGGCCGGCCTGAAGAACTGCAAGAACCCGGCCGGGCTCTACCTGTGGCATAAGGCGCCCGACGGCATGAGCGGCGAGCAGTTCGCCACCCTGCTGATTGAGAAGTGCCACGTGGTTACCACGCCTGGCGAGTGGATCAGCGACACCGTGGACGGCGAGAACCCCGGCGCGGGCCATGTGCGCTTTGCCTTTGTGCCGCCCATTGAAGAAGTGAAGGTTGCGGCTGAGCGCATCGCAGCCCTGAAGCTCTCGTAGCTGCAGTTCATGAAGAGCCTGTTCAAGAAGTCGTTCGCCAGCTACTGCTTGCGGCGGGCATCGCGGGCCGGCGTTCGCCTCGCCTTACATGGCTTCCAGCCATGCTCCGGCTCGGCTGCCTTGCCC
>JADLBZ010000304.1 GCA_020847415.1 Planctomycetota bacterium | reverse complement strand
GGACGACGACGAAGCCAACCCCGAATCGCCCCAGGGCCTGGAACCGGCGCAGGAATGGCTGCGCAAGGGCGTCAGCATCCTGGCGTTCCCGGAGGGCTCCCGCAGCCCCGATGGCCGCATGCGGCGCTTCAAAAACGGGGCGTTTTTGCTGGCTGTGAAGGCCGGCGTGCCCGTGGTGCCCGTGGTGCTGGACGGCACCGGCGCCTGCGTGCGCAAGGGCAGCTTCTGGGTGCACCCGCCGGACCTGCACTTGCGTGTGCTGCCGGCCGTGCAGACCAAGGGCTTTGAGGGCGAGCTAGGTGCGGCCCGGCTGAAGGCCGAGGTGCACTCGCGCATGGCGGCTGCATTGGCCGAGATTCGCGCCGGCAAGCCCAGGGGCGTGGCCTGGCCCCACGGCGTGCCCGCGCGGCTGGCCATGGCTGCGCTGGCGTTGCTGCTGGCTGCTGTCACCGGCCTCTCCATCTACGTGAACAACTGGTGCATCGCCACGCCGCCCGCCTTTGAGGGCGACCGCAGCCTGAAGCAGCAGCAGGTGGTTGAGCGCGGCGACGTGCGCCGCCTGGGCCCCAACTGGCGCCGCAGCCGCGGAGGCGTGCACGAGCTGGCGGTCAGTGGTGGCGACTGGGAGCGCGGCTACGCCAACGCCATGCTGACGCCCGACCTGCTGGAGAAGCAGGAGCGCCATCTGCTGAACACAGTGGAAGAGTTCCTTCCCAACGCCGGCACGCGCTGGCTGGCCCGTAACCTGCTTGCCCTGAACAACCGCGACCTGCCCCTGCATGTGACCGAGGCCGAGAAGATCGAAGTCCTGGGCCTGGTTGAGGGCAGCGTGGACCACCACCCCGGCGACGTGCCCCTGTACCACCGGGTGCTGAACTACCATGCCGCCCACGACATCAGCCACATGTTCATAGACAGCCCGCTGGTGCGCCGGGCCGACCTGGTGGGCTGCTCGGCCTTTGCTGCCTGGGGTCCCGCCTCGGCGGGCGGCGAGATGATTGTGGCGCGCAACTTTGACTTCGAGGCCGGCAAGGTCTTTGACGAAGACAAGGCCATCGTCTACGTCTGGCCCAAAGACGGCATTGCCTACGTGCATGTGGCTTGGGCCGGCATGGCCGGTGCCGTCACAGGCATGAACGCCGAGGGCCTCAGCATTCACCTGAATGCGGGCCGCACCGACGACCTGGGGTTTGGCCGCATCGGCACGCCCATCACCATGGTGGTGCGCCGGGTCCTGGAGCGCGCGCGCACCATAGAAGAAGCTCACGCCATCCTGCGTGAGGCCACGGTGTTTGTCTCGGACAGCTTCCTCGTCGCCAGCGCCAAAGAGAACCGCGCCGTGGTGATTGAGAAGTCGCCCGAGCGCTGCGCCCTGCGCGAGGCCGGCCGCGAGGGCCTGCTGCTGCAGACCAACCATTTCCTGTGCCCTGAGTTTGCTGAGGACGCCGCCAACCGTGAGCAAATGGAGCGCGCCACCACCCTGTATCGCTGGGGGCGGCTGGAGGAGCTGACCGGCGCCCAATACGGCAAGCTCGACACCAAGGGCGCGCTGGCCATTTTGCGCGACCGCAAGGGCAAGGGCGGCAAGGAGCTTGGGCTGGGCAACCGCAACACGATTGACGCCTGCATCTGCTCGCACTCGGTGATCATGAACCTCTCCCGCGGCGAGATGTGGGTTTCGTCCGGGCCGCACACCTTCGGCAACTACATCCGCGTGGATGTGCGCCGCGTCCTGGCCGCCGGGCCTGAGAACGCCCTGCGCCTGTCCAACGACCCGCAGGCCGACTTGCCGCGCGACCCCGAGTTGGCCCGAGGCTATGACTTCGACGAATTCCTCAAACAGCGCAAGGCAGCCGTGAAAGCCCTTGAAGAGGAAGACGAGGAGATTGCCGACGCCGCGGTGCGAACCATGGCGAACCTGAACCCTGAGTCCTTTGAGACCCGCTATTTGCAGGGGCGACTGGCCCTGTTGCGCGAGAAGCCCGCCGAGGCGGCAAAGCACTTCCAGGCCGCCCTGGACCGTGACCCGCACTACGAAGAGGTCCGCGAGCAGTTGCGCGTGCTGCTGCAACAAGCGGAGGACGACGCGAAATAGAACCCGGCTGGTGCCCGGCCAGTCACCGCGACAAGTAGTGATTGGGCCACCGGTGCAATTTCGTTGACCAGCCGCGTTGCGCGCCTCTAACCTGTGCGCTCTCCCGCTCGACGACTACGAACCGGATCCGACGCGATGCCCAAGGCGATTACCGAGGTCATTATTGAGTGCCGTACCCCCGGCGGCCTCTCCCTGCGCATGGAGCGCTGGGTTTACGACGAACTCCGCGCTGCCCTGCTGGCGGTGCTGCAGCCCGGCGGCGAACGCACCCTGAAGCAGCTTCACGACGACGTCGAAGCCCGCATCTCGGGCAGCACCCGCGCCGGCCTGGAGAGCATGTCCTGGGCCTTGGCCTGGGTACGGCTGGACCTGGAGTCCGAGGGCGTCCTTTCCCGCCGCGGTGACACCGTGCGGCGCCCGCAATAGACGACCAGCCGTCTGGCATTGGCACGCCGCGACGCTAAACAAGCTGCTGCGTCGCTGGCGGAGGTGGCTGTGCAGAAGCTGCGCATCGGGGTCGTCTCGTACCTGAACGCCATGCCGCTGTGGTTCTCGTTGCAGCGCGAGGCGGACATTGCACTGTACCCCGACAACCCCGCTCGCCTGGCCGCCCGCATGGCCGAGGGCGCCCTTGATGTTGCCGTGCTGCCCGCCGTTGAGGCCCTGCGCCAGCCGGGCCTGAGCTTCTTCCCCGACCTTGGCGTGGGTGCCGACGGCCCCGTCGAAAGCGTCGGCCTGTTCACGCGCGCCGAATTGGCCGAAGTTCGCGCCGTGGCGCTCACCGCTGCCAGCCGCACCAGCCAGGCCCTGGCCCGCGTTCTGCTTCACGCGGCCGGAGCGCGGCCCGCGTACAGCGAGGCCGACATCGCGCCGGAGTCGCTGGCGGCGCGAGGCGAAGACGCGGTGCTGATGATCGGTGACCCCTGCCTGCGCGCCCGCAAACTGGCCCACGACCGCGTGTTTGTGGACCTGGGCGCCGAGTGGAAGCTGGAAACCGGCCTGCCCTTCGTGTTTGCCCTGTGGGCCGGGCCCGCGCGCAACCTGACCCCGGCATTGCACGGGCGGCTGACAGCCGCGTTGCAGGAGGGCCGCGCCCGCATCTATGAGCTGGCCGACGCGTTCTCGCTGGAAACCGGGCTGACCGACAACGAGCTGGGCCATTACCTGGAAGACGTGATACAGAACCGGCTGGGGCCTGAGCATGCGCGCGGGTTGGCCGAGTTCGCGCGCCGCGCCGCGGCGCTGGGCCTGCTGCCCCCCGACGCTCCCACGCGCGCCGCCATTGCTACGTGACACAGCCGCGTGTACGGCGGCACCTGTGCCGGCGAAGGCCATGAGCAGCATGCACGCCGGAGGCCCACACGACAAACTGCAACGCCGTTGCAGTTTGCAGTTCTAGCAGGCCGTTGAAGAAGTCGCCGTTGGCGCCTTCCTCAACGGAAAGCAACTGCCCGGCTCGCGGCGTAAAGCCGCT
>JADLBZ010000303.1 GCA_020847415.1 Planctomycetota bacterium | reverse complement strand
TCTCGGCGTCCCACAACCGCACGGTCTTGTCGCCCGAGGCGCTGTACAGCCGCTTGCCGTCGCGGGTGAAGCGCACGTTGTGGACGCCGTCGGTGTGGCCCTCAATGGCCTTGACCTGCGTGGCTGTCGCGGGGTCCCACAGGCGGATGGTGCGGTCCAACGAGGCGGTGGCCAGCAGCTTGCCGTCGGCCCGCCAGCACACGCTGGCCACGGCGTCTTCGTGGCCGGGCAGGGTCTTCAGCAGCGAGCCGGTCTCGACGTCCCAGAGGCGCAGGCTCTTGTCCACGGACACGCTGGCCAGGGTGGCGCCGTCGGGCGAGAACGCAACCTCCCCCACCGGCCCCTCGTGGCCGCGCAGCCAGTGCAGCAGGCGGCCGTCGGCCCGGGCGTAGATGCGCACGGTGTTGTCGCTGGAGGAAACCGCCACCAGCCGGCCGTCGGGGCTGCAGGAAAGGTCAATCAGGGGCGTGCCCCGGGCCGCCACAATCTCGCGCCGGAAGGCGCCCGAGGCGGCGTCCCATTGCCGCAAAGTGCCGTCAAAACCGCAGGTGAGGATCTCGTCGCCGTCGGGGCTGAAAGTGGCACCCATGACCCAGCCCGCATGGCCGCGCAACACAAACAGCGACTGCTGCGTGCCGGCATCCCAGACGCGGGCGGTGCCGTCCCAGCTGGCCGAGACCAGGCGCGTGCCATCGGGGCTGAAGCGCACGTCGAACACTTCTTTGCTGTGGCCGACCAGCCGCCCCCCGCCGCCGCCCGCCAGGCCCCAGACGCGCATCACGCCGTCCACGGTGCGGGCCACCACGGCGCTGCCGTCGGGGGTAAAGTCCACAGCCTGCACCCAGCCACCATGGCCGGTCAGTACAGCCACGCGCCGCCGCAGGGCAACGTCCCACAGGATCACGCTGCCGTCAGCCGAGCCGCTGGCCAACAGGCGCCCGTCCGGAGAGTAGCGCACGCACATCACGATGCTGGCGTGGCCGCGCAGCACGGCGGCCTCGCCGCCGTCGGCGTTCCACAAGCGCACGGTGGTGTCCCAGGAGCCGCTGGCAAAGCCGCGGCCCGTGGGGTCGTAGTCGCAGGTGTAGGCAGGCCCCTCGTGGCCGCTGAGGCTGCGGGCCGGCTCGCCGGTCGCGGCGTCCAGCAGGCGCAGCAGGTTGTCGGAGCCCCCTAACAGCACCCGCGTGCCGTCGGGCGAGTACGCCACCGAGTGCGTCCAGGCCACCGGGTCAATCTGCTTGCGCACGCGCAGTTCCAGCGTTCGGCCGTCGAGAAGCGCCACCTGCCCCAGCATGGCCCCCGCGCACAGGGAGCGCCCGTCCGGGCTGAAGGCCAGGCCCAGCACCTTGCGGATGCCGGCCTGCTGGTCAGGCGGGAACGCCGCCTGCTCCGCCAGCAGTATCTGGGTGTGCCGGTCCCACAGGCGCACCGTGCCGTCGCCGTAGCCCACCGCCAGGGTGTCGCCCGCGGGGTCAAAGGCCACGGCAATGGCGCTGGCTGCCTGGGCCGGCAGCACGCCTGCGCGCTCGCCGGTGTGCAGGTCAAACAGCCACACGCTGCCCTCGGGCAGGCCGGTGGCGGCCAGTTTGCCGTCGGGGCTCACGGCCGCGGCGTAAACCTCTTCAAAGCGCGACTTGGCCTGGGTGCGAGGCTTCAGCACATGCAGCAGCGGATACACGGAGGGCAGAGCCACCAGGATACCGCGGGCCTCGGCCTGTTCGGCGTGGCGCAAAGCTTCTGCAGCAAAGCAAAGGCTTTCATTGAAGCAGCAGTCGTCCAGGGCCTTGCGGGCGCGCATGGCGTAGGCGTCGGCCAGCCCGCGCTCGGCCTGCAACAGGGCCGCCTCGGCGCGGGTGCGCTGGCTGTCGGCGTCCTGGCGCTGGCGCTCGGCGTCCTTGCGCGCGTCTTGCTCGGCGCGCGACAACTCCAAGGCGCGCACGCGCTGCTCGTCGGCATCGCGGCGCTGGTCTTCGGCGCTGCGCCGCTGCAGGTCGGCCTCGGCCCGCTGGGCCTGGGCGTCGTTGCGCTGGCGCTCGGCCTCGGCTTTCTCCTCGGAAATGCTCAGGTAGTGCCAGCTTGCCGCCGCCAGCAGGGCAGCCACAGCCAGCGCCCCCACGGTGGTCACGGCACGATGCCTGGCAATGAAGCGCTTCAGCAACTCCATGGCCGAGTACTGGTACACACTGAGGGTGCGGCCCTCGCGGAAGGCGCGAACCTGCTCGACCAGCTCGCGGGCGGATTCCAGGCGCTCGGAGCGCACGCGGGCCATGGCACGCTCGATCAGTGCCGCCAGCTCGGGCGGCACCATGGGCTCGCGCTTGAGTACCGGCAGGGGCGGCCCCGCCAGCACGCGCTTGACCACGCTTTCGGGGGTGCTGCCCTCGTAGGGCGGCACGCCGGTGACCATCTCGTACAGGATGGCGCCCAGCGAGTAGACATCGCTGCGCTCATCCACCTCGGCAATGCGGCCGGCGGCCTGCTCGGGCGCCATGTAGGCTGGTGTCCCGATGATGGCGCCGTCCAGTGTGGCGCTGCTGCTGCCCGCCGAGATGCCGCTGCCCTTGTCCAGCTTGCCGGTGTCGGCGGGCACCACTTGCGGCAGTGCCGGGCCCACGCTGCTGCTTTCCACGCCGCCGCGAATGCGGGCCAGGCCCCAGTCCAGCACCAGGGTCTCGCCGTAGTCACCCAGCATCAGGTTCTGTGGTTTCAGGTCACGGTGCACCACGCCGCGGCTGTGGGCAAAAGCCACGGCTTCGCAGCAGATGACAAAGGCATCCAGCAGCTTCAGGCGCAGGGCCAGTTTCTGCGCCCCGGTCTCCGTGGTATCGCGAATCTCGGCCAACCGGTCCGCCAGCGTGCGGCCGCGCACGAACTTCATGGCATAGAAGGGGCTGCCGTCGGGCCGCGTGCCGATCTCGTAGACCGGCACAATTCCAGGGTGCTCAAGCTGACCGGTGACGCGCGCCTCGCGCAGGAAGCGCTCCGACAACTCGCCCAGGCTGCTGCGGTTGCTGAGCGCGCTGCTGCCGGCGCGGCCGGGCAAAAGCTCCTTGATGGCCACTTCGCGCCCCACGGCGTTGTCGCGGGCCAGCATCACGCGCCCCATGCCGCCCCGGGCGTGCTCGCGCACAATGACGTAGCGGCTGTCCCTGGACGGGCCGGGCGCCGGCGCCGGGGGCACCTTGGTGGTGGGCCGGTTGGGCGCGGAATCGCCGGGGCCCACCGCCAGCAGGGTCTGCGACGGCGCATCCACGGGCGGGCCGCCGATGTCCAGCAGCGTGTTGCCAGGCGAACCCAGCTTGTGGACTTCTTCCACGGCGGGCTCGCTCTCGGGCCCGTCGGCCGGGGACAGGTCCAGCAAATCCGCCCCTTCTTCCATATGAGGAAGTGGACGCGACTTGTCCGTGGGCCGGTCGTTCATGGGGGAACGAGTATAGCCACAATCACACCCCTTGCGGCAACCCGCCGAC
>JADLBZ010000302.1 GCA_020847415.1 Planctomycetota bacterium | reverse complement strand
CTGATGCTGACAGTGATCGGCGGGCTGTACGCCTACAACACGTTTGCGGACTCGGCCCAGCCGGTGCACGCCCAGACGGACCGCGCCGCCAACTGGACGGTGACGCCCGTGGTGGTGGGCGGCAACCAGGAGCACATCGTCATTGTGACGGAAACCGACAACCCCTACGAAGACGGCAAGACCACCAAGCAGATGGCGGTATACGAGCTGCGTTCCAACGGCAGCGGCAAGGCCCAGCTTTACTTCGTGGCGGCCCGCACACTGGCCTACGACTTCAAGTTCCCGGACATCAACGACACCTCGACGAACAACGACAAGTACTCGCCGGCCAAGCTGAAGAAGGCCGCCGAGGACGAAGCCAAGCGGCGCAAGAACGACTAGTTTCTTAGAGCCCGCTCAAGATGCCTGAGCCTTGCTAATGCGCTGCGCGGGGCAAGCGGGGCATGGCAGCCGAGCCGGAGCATGGCTGGAAGCCATGTGAGGCGAGGCGAACGCCGGCCCGCGATGCCCGCCGCAAGCAGTAGCTGGCGAACGACTTCTTGAACAGGCTCTTAAGCAGGAAACCAGAGGGGACCGGCCTTGGCCGGTCCCTTTTGTTGGTGTGGGCCACGGCAAGGCGGCGCGCCAAGTCGGGCCGCACAAGCACCAACTCGGGGCGTTTTTTGCAAACCCCGGCCCGAGAACGGCGTATATATGCAACAAGACCTGATTGGCGAGGCGGTTCCCATGCGCTGGCACCTACCTGCAATCCTACTTTCCGCGGCTTGCGGGCTGCTTCTCGGCACCACCGGTTGCGCCTCGGGCAAGTCGTCCCAGCCGGACACTGCTGCCGAAAAGGCCTATCTGGATGACCAGACGCTGGAAGCCTTTGACGCGGACCTGAAGGCGCTTTCGCTGGCCATTGAGCGCGGCGATACGCAGTCCGAGGGCGCCCTGCGCACCAAGATTGGCGAGGCCGCCCGCCGCCACCAGAAGGCCCTGGTCTCGGCCCTCCACGATGACGATTCCACCGCTCGGCGCGCCATTGCCGGCGTCCTGCTGGGCTTCACCGGTGACACGGCGGTTGTCCCGGCCCTGCTGGGCACCGTGGGCAACGAGGAAGAACCCGAGCGCGTGCGCCTCAACGCCCTGCTGGGCCTGGACTCGCTGGGCGAGAAGCTGCGCGATTACAAGGACCACAAGGCCCTCACCAACACGCTGGTCGAACGCATGTCGGCCGCGGACGCCTCGTACAACATGCGGCGCGCGGCCCTGCAGACCTATGCCACCGCCTTTGACGGCGCGCGCCAGGACAGCCTGGTGCCCATCCGCGATCGCTTCCTGAGCGACCCGGATATCCGCGTGCAAATGACCGCGGTAACCGCCCTGGGCGACATCGGCGACCCCATTGCCGTGCCGGACCTGACCATGGTGGGCCTGGCCCACCCCGAGCCCGAGATCCGCGCCGCCTCGGCCATTGCCCTGGGCAAGATTGCCGACCCCGGCCGCTGCATCCCGGCCCTGATGGACGCCGCTGCGGACGAGAATGCCGGTGTGCGCCGTGAGGCCGTGGACGCCTTGTCGCGCCACTACGGCAGCAACCCCGAGCAGGTCTACGCGGCACTGGTGACAGGCCTGGCCGACTTTGACGCCCAGGTGCGCGAGGCATCAGCCCTGGCGCTGGCCCGCGTGCGCGAGGCCCGTGCCGTGGAACCCCTGCTGCAGGCTACCGGCGACCGCACTGCCATTGTGCGCCAGGCCGCCGTGGAATCGCTGGGACTGCTGATTCCCGGCGAGCGCGAAAAGGACGCCTACCCCCTGATTGAGCTGCTGGCGGACCAGAACCCCGGTGTGCAGCAGGCAACGCTGACGGCCCTGGCCAACGTGACCAGCAGCGACTTCGGCAACGACCAGGCCCGCTGGCGCGACTACTACTGGGCCAAGTACCCCGAGCTGGACCCCGCCAACATGTACGCGGGCAAGCCCAAGCCCCGCATGACCAGCGGCATCACCAACACCGGCACGCGCAGCACGTCGCGGCCGGCCACTTCGTCCAACCGCAACACCAGCCGCACCAACAACAACAGCAACCGGAACAACTCGAACCGCAACCAGCCCAACGCCCGCAACAATAACGCCCGCAGCGGGCGGTAGCAGGGCGTTCAAATAGTCCCTTGCAACGCCCTGCCCGGCCCGCGCGACTGCACGGGCCGGCCGGCGAGCCGCTTCACGCCGCGAGTCGGGCAGTTGCTTTCCGTTGATGAAGGCGCTATGGGCGACTTCTTCAACGGCCTCCTAGCACGGAAAGCTGACTCCTGCGACTGGGTCAGCCGCGCCGGCGCAGAACGCGACCGCCGCGCGTGCTTGCCGCCCGGGCTTTCGCGTGCCATCCTCTGCGCGCCAAGCAGGAGAACGCGATGGGACTGCCTCCGAGGGGCGCAATCTGGCGGGTACTGGTTACGGGCGGCGCGGGCTTCATCGGCTCGCGGCTGGTGCGCCGCATCGAAACCGAGTGGGAAAACGCGCAAGTCACCGTGGTGGACGACTTCCGCAGCGGCAACTTCAAGAACCTGGAGGGCTTCCGTGGCGACCTGATCGCCGAGGACATCAGCCGCCTCGAGATGCGCGCCTTCTTCAAGCCCAAGGACTTTGATGCCATCTTCCACCTGGCCAGCATCACCGACACCCGGGTGGCGGACCAGAAGCAGATGTGCCTGGACAACATTGAGGGCTTCCGCAACCTGCTGGAGTTCGCCCAGGGCACACGAACGCCCATCACCTACGCGTCCTCGGCGGCCACCTACGGCATTGACGCCCGCGTCAACGCCGAGACCGATCCCCGCAAGCCCGCCAACGTCTATGGCTTCAGCAAGGCGCAACTCGAGAACCTGGCCATGCGCACCCTGTTGAAACCCGAGCATGCCGGCTGGGCAGTCAATGCCGTGCGCTACTTCAACGTGTACGGCCCCGGCGAGGCCCACAAGGGTCCCATGGCCAGCATGATCTACCAGCTTTACCGGCAGATGAAGGCCGGCAACCGGCCCCGCGTCTTCAAGCAGGGCGAACAGACGCGCGACTTCGTGCATGTGGACGACGTGGTCCAGTGCACGCTGCAGGCCATGGCCGGCGGCAAACCGGGAGTCTTCAACGGCGGCTCGGGTGCCGCGCGCAGCTTTAATGACGTGATCGCCCTCCTCAACAAGGCGCTGGGCACCGGCCTGGAACCCGACTACATCGACAACCCCTTTGCCTTCTTCCAGCCATTCACCCAGGCCGACCTCACCCGCAGCCGGCACGAGCTGGGCTACGAGCCGCAGTACACGCTGGACAAGGGCGTGGCAGAATACGTGGCGTGGCTGGAGAAACAGGCCTGCTAGTGCTTCACGGCAGTTGAACACATGGGTGATTGGATGCCACGCTTGCGGTCGTTTCCGCGACAGCGCGCGACAGAAGCCCGAAGGGCGCGTGTCGAGCGCGTCCGTCGCGGCCTGTCGCAATTCCGAGGCAAGACGGACGCCCCAATTTCAATGCGCACGGAGCACTAGACCATGGTGGCACCGGCAGATCCCAACGGCGTGGTTCGCGCGGGGGCACCCGCGAGGCTGGACCACAGCCTGGCCTCATGGGGCTACGTAATGGGCGGCACCCAGCGGCTGCGCCGCCTGATTGCCCTGGCGCTGCTGGCCGCGGGCGCGGGCATTGCGGTGCTGGCGTTCCTGCTGGTGCGGTTGGGCGGCAACAACCTGCACGAGGTGCAGGCGGGCAAGGTGTATCGCGCCGCCGAGCTGGACGAGTCCACCCTGGCCGAAGTGCTGCAGCGCCACGGCATCCGCACCGTGCTGCGCCTGGTAGGCACCGAGGACTCCAACCGCGACAGCTACGCCCGCGAGCAGGCCGTGTGCGCCGAGGCAGGCATCACGCTGGAAGTGGCCCCCCTGGCCACCTCGCGCCCGCCCCGCCGCAAGGAGCTGTTGCGGCTCTTTGAGGTGCTGGATCGCATCGCCGCCGGCCAGTCCAGCCTGCCCATGCTGGTGCATTGCAGTGCGGGCAGCGACCGCACGGGGCTGGTGAGCGTGATCTGGCTGCACGACTACCAGGGCGTGGACTACGAGACGGCGCGCCGGCAGCTTGCCTTTACGCCCTACATGCATGTGCGCTGGGGCGAGGCAGGCGTGCTGGATGACTTCCTGGCGCAGTACGAGAAGTGGCGGGCCGAGAACCCCTCGCGCCTCAGCATCCGCGACTGGACCCTGCAGCACTACCAGCCCGGCACCTGAACCAGCACACGTGAAGCTCGCACCCCGGCGGCACTGCCGTTGCCACAAGCAAGCGAATAAGCGTTGATCAGTTACTCGGCGGCGCGGCCCAGGGGCAGGAAGACCCGGCGCAGCTCGCCCCGCACCTCAAACTCGGCGCCGCTGCTCAGCAGGCCCACCAGGCGGCCGCGGCGGCCGTCCGGCAACGGGTAGCTGAAGTCGGCGCTGCCCAGCAGGAACACGCGCTCTTCGCCGCGGGGCAGCACCAGCCGGTCGGAGTGGATCACCGAACCGGCGGGCAGGCCCTGCGAAAGCGCCTCCACGTCGGCCAGCACACGGTCCAGCCGCTCGCTCCCCCGGCCGCGCGCCCAGACCAGCATGCGGCTCAGGGCCGCGTCCGTCTGGGGCAGGGCGCGAGGTTCACGGGCCGAGCCCAGCACCAGTTCCGAGGCTGAACCCGCCCGGCGCTCCAGCCGCGTCGCGGTCTCACCGCCCGAAACCAGGGCGCCGCCTGAAACCACGGCCAGCCGCAGCAGGCTCTCGTCCTCGCCCTCGCCACGGTCGGCTGCACCGCGATACACAAGGCGCACCGCGCTGGTGGTGGCTTCCTCGCTGACGCCGAAGCGACCGGCCGCCTGCACAAAAGCCGCCACGAACACGTCGCGGCTCATGGCATCGCCGTAAAAGCTGATGCGCCGGCGCCGGACTTCTTCGGGCAGGCCGGCATCGTTGATGTTCAAGCCGTAGACGCGGCGGCCCAGCTCAGCCACCTGGCTGATGGGCAGACGCTGCACTTCCACGCGCGAGCCGGCCTCCGAGACGCGCTCGTAGGGGCGGTCCCAGTCCACGGCCAGGGAAGAACCCGCGTCCAGGGTGGCGGTACGGTCGCCCGCCTTGACCTGCACGGAAGCACCCTGGGCCGTCACCACCGCGCGGCCACGTTCCAGCTCCAGCACGGGGGGCGTGAACTCGCCGGTACGGTGCAGCCGCACCGCGGCCGAGCCGTCCAGCAGCAACTCGCCGCCGCGGAAGCTGACCCGCCGCGGGGTGCCCAGCCCGGCCTCCAGCAACTCACCATCATGGGCCCAGCCGCCATCTGCCACGCGGCCGGCAGGCAGGCCCGGCCCCTCAGGCATGCTGGACAGGCCGACCAGCACGCCGGCGGCAATCACCACTGCGGCTGCAGCGCGCACCAGCACGCCGCGCCATGAAGACAGGTTGTGCACGGGGGCAGCGGGGTGCAGGTTGCGGGCGGCGGCAAACAGGTTTTCCAGGGCGCCGGCAGAGGGCTGGGGCGGGCGGGCCGCGCGCACGGCACGCAGGTGCAGGTCCATGGCGTCGCGCCGCTGCCGCAGGGCGGGGTCCGCCTGCAGGGCCGCGCGCACCGCCTGCTCTCGCGCGGCGTCAAGCTCGCCCAGCAGCAGGGCTGCCAGCATTTCGGGGGTCACGGGGTTTGCCATGTCTGCTTCCTCGGGAAGCCGGTACGTCAGGGATTGAAACGCCTGGTGCAGCACGCCGTTGGCTTATTGTTGCATCCACATTGAAATCGGGGGCCGTTCCGTCCCGCTTCCGCGTCAGGCCGCGTCAGGCCGCGTCGGGCGCTCGCGACACGCGCCCTCCGGGCTTCTGTCGCTCGCGGAGAAGACCGCAAGCGATAGATGGACTCACCCCTGAATTTGATCGCGACGCACCACTATCAGGCCGTTGAAGAAGTCGCCGTGGCGCCTTCCTCAAGGGAAAGCAACTGCCCGGCTCGCGGCGTGAAGCCGCTCGCCGACCGGCCCGTGCAGCCGCGCGGGCCGGGCAGGGCGTTGAAAATGACTTTTTCAACGCCCTGCTATTTCAGGCCCCGGCGCTCCAGTTGCCTCGAAAGGCAGGCAATGGCCTCATGCACCCAGTACTTCACCGTGCCCGCGGGGCTGCCCAGCACCTCGGCAATGTCGGCGTAGGGCATGTCCTCGTAGATGCGCAGGACCAGCGCCTCGCGCGGGTGGGAAGGCAGGCGCTGGATCTGCGCCTGGACTTCAGCCACCAGCTCGGCGGAAAGCAGTATCTCGTCGCTGCGGGGGTCACGCCCCGCCAGCAGGGCGGCGAAGCTGCTTTCTT
>JADLBZ010000301.1 GCA_020847415.1 Planctomycetota bacterium | reverse complement strand
GTGAGCTCAGCCGCGCTGCTTTGGGAGCCTGAGCTGCGCCGCCTGGGGCTGTTTCAGGCCGGCTGCCATGCGTTTCTTGTGAAGTTCATCATGCTGGCGCTTGCTGTCGTCTACATGAGTCAGGACCAGCACCGGCGCTGCTGCAAAGAGCGCGGAAACCAACAGCAACATGTAGTCCAGCGGACGCAGGTTGCCCAATGCGATCTTCGCGTGCGGCCACATAACGGCCAGCCAGTCCACGTCAAACAACGGCCGGCGGCCCTCATAGTTGTAGTAGGTACGGAGTTTCACCAGTGCCAGGACGCGTCCTGCCAATGCCGCCACGACAGCGATTGCTGCGGCGGACCATGCTACCTTGTCGCCGCGACCGCGGAAAACCAAGGCGCCTGCTGCGGCCGCAATCCCCACAGCCACAGTGTGGCAGCATCCATGTACCCAATTTCTTGCGACGTGTGCGTCAACGAAGAGGCAAACCAGGCTCGCGCCGGCCAGTGCGCCAAGGATGGGCAGCCATGTGCGCATCGGTGCCTCTCTGTTGATAATGCTATGGCACGAACCGGCAAAGCGCTAGCGAAACTGGCGTGGGCAGGCGACGCGAATGTCGCCGCGGCTAGACAGCAAGTGTCCCGGCCCTGCGTTGCCGCCGGGAACGCCAATCTCTTGATTGGCGCAGGGGCATAGCCGGACCCAAGCCCAGCATGCCTACCGGGGCGGCTTGCGCTGAGCCTCCAGCCGCTTGGCTCGGCGCTCCTCCTGCCGGGCAAGCTGCTCTTGCACGAACTTCTTGCCTTCTTCGCGGCTGGTGACGTAGCTGATCGGAATAGCGGCGTCGCGAAGGCCACGATGAGCGTGAAAACGTCGAACAGGAAGCGGGCCCCTGACTCTCCCGGCAGGCCCGGGCCGTCGGTCATGGCTTCCCAGATACTCGCGTTGGGGTCGCCTGCCTCGTTCAAGATCATCTGCCAGCCAACGACCTTGGCCAGCGCCAGAAACAGCGCCGCTACGCCTCCCGCCACCAGCGCGTGAGACCGACCGCGCGCCTTGAAGGCCAGCGCACCACCCGCAACGAACAGCCCGAACACAGCGGCAAGCGGCCACTTCTCATAGTGCGAAGTGACCATGCCCATGGCCCAAAAGGCCCCAGCCAAGGCCCCCGCCAGCACTGCCCCCAGCACTCCCAGCGGCTTTCTCATCTTTGCCCCCAATCATCACACTCTTTTTATGCCCAAAGCAACCGGCGCCGCAAGGCTGCAAACCCGCGCGCGCCGCGCTTGACCGCCCCGCGCCCCAGCGCCAGAATCGCGCCGCAATCACAACCTGACCCGCGGGCCGCCGGTGCCCGCGCTGCTTGCCGGAGCCCACCATGTCCAAGACTGCCGCCAAAAAGACCTCTGCCCGTGGCCTTGCGCCCGAGCAGGTGCTGTCCGCTTACCGCCTCATGGTCACCTCGCGCAAAACCGAAGAAAAGTGCAGCATCATCCTGCGCCAGAGCAAAGGCGGCAGCTTCCAGATCTCCGGCCCCGGCCACGAGGCTGTGCTGGCCGCCGCCAGCATGGTGATGCGCCCCGGCAAAGACTGGTCCATCTGCCACTACCGCGATCTCACCTATGTGCTGGGCCTGGGCGTCACCACCGAGGAAATCTTCACCGGCTTCATGGCCCGCGAAGGCGACCCCGCCAGCGGCAGCCGCCAGATGCCCAGCCACTTCGGCCACAAGAAGTGGCGCATCATCAGCAAGTCAAGCTGCGTGGGCACCCAGTGGCTGCAGGCCGCCGGCCGCGCCCACGGCGCGCGCCTCGACGGCGAGGACGAGGTGGTCTACGTTTCCAGCGGCGACGCCACCTGTGCCGAGGGCGAGCTGCACGAGGGCCTCAACTGGGCCACCATCCACAAGCTGCCCGTCCTGTTCCACGTTGAGGACAACGGCTACGGCATCTCCACCCACAGCAGCCAGGAGCGCGCCCAGCCCATCGAGCAGATGGTCAAGGGCTACGCCAACCTGGCTGTCTTCTCGCCCGACGGCTGCGACCTCTTTGACAGCTACGAGGCCTTCGCCAAGGCCCACGAGTGGTGCGTCAAGGGCAAGGGCCCGGCTATGGTGGTTTCCAAGGTGGTGCGGCTGTGGGGGCACAGCAGCAGCGACAACCGCAAGCTGTACATGACGGACGCCCAGATCGCCGAGGAATCCAAGCGCGACCCCATCCAGCAGCTGCGCAAGTGGATTCTGGACAACGGCCTCACCGACGAAGCAGAAATTGTGGCGCTGGAGGAGCAGGTCAAGAACGAGATTGACCAGGCCGCCGAGCGCGCCGAGGCCAAGCCGCACCCGGAACCCGCCACCGCTGCCCGGCACGTGTTCTATGAGGGCAGCGACAACGCGGTGCTGACCGGCACCCCCGACAAGCCTGTCAGCATGACCTGCACCTACCAGGGGCCCGGCGAGCCCGTGACGCTGATTGACGCCATTAACCACGCCCTGCACGAGGAATTCGAGCGCGACCCGCACCTGGTGTGCTGGGGCCAGGACGTGCAGGACGGCAAGGGGGGCGTGTTCGGCGCCACCAAGGGCCTCAGCACCCGCTTTGGCACCCATCGCGTCTTTAACAGCCACCTGGCCGAGGCCACCATTGCCGGCACCGACCTGGGCTACAGCTACAATCCCGGCCGCAAGGCCGTGGTGGAGATCCAGTTCGGCGATTACATCTTCCCGGCCATGCAGCAGATCATCAACGAGCTGGCCACGGCGCGCTACCGCAGCAACAACAACTGGCCGGCACCCATGGTGATCCGCGTGCCCGTGGGCGGCTACATCCAGGGCGCCATGTACCACAGCCAGTGCATTGACGGCATCTTTGCCACCCGGCCCGGCCTCCGCATTGCCATGCCCAGCAACGCCGCCGATGCCAAGGGCCTGCTGAAGGCCGCCATCCGCGGTGAGGACCCCGTGCTTTTCATGGAGTGCAAGAACCTGTACCGGCAGGAACGCAGCAAGAGCCCCGAGCCCGACAAGGACTACCTGCTGCCCTTTGGCCACGGCCGCATCGTGCGCGAGGGCCGCGACGTCACCCTGGTGACCTGGGGCAACACCGTGAACATCGCCATTGATGCAGCCATGACACTGGCCGACAAAGGCATTGAGGTGGAGCTGATTGACCTGCGGACGATTCTGCCCTGGGACAAGAAGCTGGTGCTGGAGAGCCTGCGCAAGACGGCGCGCTGCCTGGTGCTGCACGAGGACACCATCACGATGGGTTTCGGCGCCGAGATCAGCGCGACCATCATGGAAGAAGGGTTTGACCTGCTGGACGCGCCGGTGAAGCGCGTGGCAGCCAAGGACAGCTTCTGCCCGTACTCCAAGGTGCTGGAGAACGCCATCCTGCCCCAGAAACAGGACGTCATCACCGGCGTCGAAACCCTGATGGGGTGGTAGGGGGAAGCTGGACGCGCGCGCTCTTGATGCCGCTTACGCCGTGGTGACGCGGGCATCTTGCTCGCAGTGGCAGTTCAGCACACGAACAAGCAACGGGACACGGGCGTCGCGCCCGTGAGTCGCTCGGGCGTCGCACCCGAGCAGGCACTACAGCCACGCCCCTGTCGGGGTGCAATTCAATGTTGCAGCTCCGCTCCCGCAGTTGAAACCGCGGGCTAGGGCCGCGCGGCCCCTCCGGGGCACTTACACCGTAGGGGCGCAGCATGCTGCGCCCCTACTACCG
>JADLBZ010000300.1 GCA_020847415.1 Planctomycetota bacterium | reverse complement strand
TCGGTCCGAGTGCGACCCGGCACCGACAACAGCACTGGTGCGCGAGACGACCTTACACGTCGCCAGCCACCAATGGCATATGGACATACGCCCAACCCCGGCATTCATGGACAGCAATAGCACGAACGCGCCTTACCTGGTGCTGTTGGCGGGGCTTGGCCTGAGCGTCCTCTTGTTCGGTTTCCTGCTGGTGCGCACGGGCCAGGAGGCGCTGATCCATGGTGTTGTAGCCGAGCGCACCAGCCAGCTTGCCCAAGCCAATGCCGCGCTGAGCGACGAGCTGGTGCGCAAAGAGGCTGCGGCGCGCGACCGGCGCCTGTTGGGTTCCATCGCAACGTCCAGCTTCGACGCGGTGATCGCCGTGGACAGCGAGGGCCTGATCTCGGTGTGGAACAATGCAGCCGCGGCACTGTTCGGTTACAGCGAGGCCGAGGCAAAGGGACAGAAGCTGGCCAAGCTGTGGCGGCGCGGGCGACCAGAGGAAGGCCCCGGCCTTTTGGAGCGCGTGCGGAAGGGCGAGCGTGTCGCCGCTTTTGATACCGAGCGTGCTGACAAGCTGGGCGTTTCCATTCCTGTGTCGCTGACCGTGTCGCCCTTGCACGATGACACCGGTGGGGTAGAGGGCGCCGCCTATGTGGTCCGGGATATCCGCGAACGCAAGCACGCGGAAACAGCGTTGACCCAACAGAACGAAATTCTGGCAGCCGTGAGCTGGGTGCAGTCGCTGCTGATTGGCGAGCATGACTCACGTGAGGTCTTTGATGTGTTGCTGAACCGGATCTTGCGCCTGACCGCGAGCGAGTACGGGTTCATCGGCGAGATCATCGAGGAGAACGGATTGCGCTTCGTCCGGTCGCGGGCCATCACGAACATCGCCTGGGATGATGCGTCGCGTGCGGAATACGACCTGAAGAAGCACATCGGTCTGGACTTTCGCAACCCGCATTCCCTGATTGGTCGCGTTGCCGCCACGGGGGAAACGCTGATCTCGAATGATCCTGCCGGCGACTCGCGGCGGGCGGGGGTCCCGCCCGGTCATGCGCCCCTGACCGCCTTTGCCGGTCTGCCGATCATCCGCGGCGGCGTGCTGGTAGGCATGCTGGGGCTGGCCAATCGTCCCAACGGCTACAGTGACGGGTTGGCCATGATGCTGGAGCCGCTGCTTTCGGTGTGTGCCGGCGTGCTGGAAGCTTACGACAACCTGAAACGACGCAAAGAGGCCGAAGAGCGCCTGCGCCGCAGCGAGGCGCGCTCGCGTGCCATTGCCGAGTCCGTCACCGTGCCGATGCTGGTCAGCAGGTTCAGCGACGGGCAGGTGACGTTTGCCAACGAGCGCCTGGCTGAGCTGCTGGGCATGTCGCTGACCGACGTTCTGGGCAAGGTCACGCCTGACCTCTACTGGGATCCGGGCGATCGCCCGAAGCTGCTTGGCGAGTTGAGGGAATCCGGCGTGCTGCGTGACTTTGAGCTGCGGGCCAAGGGGGCCGGTGCGCGCTTGATCTGGGTCGTCGTTACGGCGGCCATTGCCGAGTTTGACGGCGAGAAGTCCATCGTAGCGACCTTCTATGACATCACAGCGCGCAAAGAGGCCGAGAAACGCCTGCGTGAAAGCCAGGAGCAGTTGCTGGAGGCCCAGGACATCGCTGCCCTGGGCAACTGGAGCTGGGACATCGCGAGCAACAAGATCAGCTGGAGCCCCCGCGTGTTTGCCCTGCACGACGTGGAACAAGCGCTTGGCGAACCCGACTATGCAGGCTTCCTCAACTTGGTGCACCTTGAGGACCGCGAGCGCTGTCATGAAGTGATTTCCGACGCGGTGAGCACCGGCGGCAGCTACGAGGTCGAGTATCGGGCCGTTGCGCGTGACGGTACGTTGCGGCACGTTCTGGCCCGCGGTCGTGCGCGCCGTGATGCCCAGGGAAAAACGATCGGGCTTTCCGGCACCGTGCAGGACGTGACCGCCCGCAAGGCCGCCGAGCAGCGCATCCGCGACGGCGAGACGACACTGAACATGGCCCTGCGCGCAGCGGGCGCGGGCGTGCTGAAGCACGACTTCCATCTGCGTCGCACCACCTGGGATGCGCGCACGGCGGAGCTGCTGGGCCTGCCCGCGGAGGCTGATATGGACGAGCCGGACGGCGTGGCTGACTTTGTGGCCCCGCAAGACCAGGCGCGCGTGCGCTGGGAAGTGCGGCACTCCATTGAGGACGCGCGACCCTTCAACACGGAGTTCCGGTGCGACAGGGACGGGCGCGCCCGCTTTGTTGCCATGCGCGGCCAGACCTATTGCGATGCCCTGGGCGACCCGCAGGCCCTGACTGCCATGTGTTGGGACGTGACCGAGCGCCGCGAAATCGAGGCTGCCCTTCACGACTACACCGAGGAAATTGCCCGCAAGAATGACGCGCTGGAAGACGCCCTGCGCAAGTCCGAGGAAGCGACCCGCCTGAAGAGCGAGTTCCTGGCCAACATGAGCCACGAGATCCGCACGCCCATGAACGGCATCATCGGCATGACAGGCATCCTGGCCGACACCCAGCTTTCGCCGGAGCAACGCGAGTGCGTGAGCACCATTCGCAATTCCGGCGACGCCCTGCTCACCATCATCAACGACATTCTCGACTACTCCAAGATCGAGGCCGGCAAGCTCGACCTCGAGTACATTCCCTTCGAGCTGCAGCAGGTGGCAGAGGAATCGGTGGAAGTGGTGGCTGACCGCGCCGCCGAGAAGAAGCTGGAGCTGACTCTGCACTTCGCCCCGGACGCCCCTCGCGCCGTCAAGGGCGACCCGGGCCGCGTGCGCCAGATCCTGCTGAATCTGATCTCTAACGCGGTCAAGTTCACGTCTGCCGGCGGGGTGCACGTGCGTATCAGCCGCGCCGAACCCGCAGACAAGCCCGGGCTGGTGCGCTTTGAGGTGCAGGACACCGGCATCGGCATCTCGCCCGAGGCGAAGCAACGGCTGTTTGCCGCCTTCTCGCAGGCCGACAGCTCGACCACGCGCCGGTTCGGCGGAACGGGCCTGGGCCTGGCCATTTCGCGTCGCCTGGCTGGGCTGATGGGCGGTTCCATTGGGGTCGAGAGCGAACCGGGCAAGGGTTCTACGTTCTGGTTCACGGTGTTGTTGCCGGAGACCGCCAGCAGCGCGCCCCGCCGTACCGACCACCTGCGCGCCACCCTTGCCGGCAAGCGGGCGCTGATTGTGGACGACAACCTGGTCAACCTGCAGGTGTTGCGCCACCAGCTTGAACGTGTGCGCATGGAGGTGGAGGAGAGCCAGAGCGGCGAGGGCGCGTTGCAGCGCGCCCGCCGGTTCGGCCCCGACAGCGCGCCGTCGGTGGCCATCCTGGACCGCAACATGCCCGGCATGGACGGGCTGGAACTCGCGGCGGCCCTTCGCAGCCTGCCCGGCTGGGAGCACGTGCCCCTGGTGCTTCTGTCGTCACGCGACCAGCGCGGCGACCTGGACGAAGTTCGGAGGCAGGGCATCTTCCGCGCCCTGCTGAAGCCGGTGCGCTCAAGCAGCCTGCTGGAGACGATTTCGGAGGCCATCGGCGGGGCTGAAGTGCGCACGGGCGCGGCACGCCTGAACGCTCTCCCGCAGCTTGGCGCGCGCGTGCTGGTGGCCGAGGACAATCCCGTCAACCAGAAGGTGATCCGCAAGATGCTGGAGCGCCTCGGCTGTACAGCCGAGGTTGCAGGCAACGGCCTGGAGGCTGTGCAGCAGGTGCAAAGCGCGACGTTTGACCTGGTGCTGATGGACTGCCAGATGCCGGAGATGGACGGCTACGAGGCCACGCGCCGGATCAGGCAACTGGAGGCCGGCAAGGGCCGCCGCATCCCCATTGTGGCCCTGACCGCCAGCGCCATGAAGGGCGACCGCGAGCTGGGCCTGGAGGCCGGCATGGACGACTATCTGACCAAGCCGGCCAAGCTGGAGGCCCTCGCCGACGTCATGAGTCGCTGCCTGCCTGCCCCCGCCGCAGAGCCGCAGCCCGTTCAAGGAGAAGCCATGCAGCCGGAACCCGCGGCCCAGCCGCCCATGAACCTCGGCCAGTTGAAGGACCTGGTTGGAGATGACCCGGAGGCCATCCGCGACCTGCTGGAGACCTTTGTGAAGTCCGGCCGCGAGCGAGTGCAAGCCTTGCGCGTTGCCGTGGAAGCGAACAACGCCCCGCAGATCCGGCACGAGGCGCACTCCATCAAGGGCGCCAGCGGCAACTACGGGGCGATGCGGCTGTACGAGCTGGCGGCCCAGATGGAGAAGGAAGCAGCCAAGGGTACGACAGCCGGCGCCGCGGCGCAGATGGAGCAACTCAACGCCGAGTACTCAGCGGTAGAACGCTATATCGAGGGCTTGCTTGCGCACAATTGACGCGGGTGAAGGTGCATTCAAGGCAGTTGGACCCCGGCCCGGCGAAATCGCGGTGTGCAGTCCGTGCATGAGCAGGAAGAGGCAAGTTGTGACCGGGATATGGCAGTCGTTCCAAGGGCAAGACGTACCGGTGTTTGTGCTATTGACAACAGGGTAGAGTCAGAAATTGGTTGGCGCTGACTCCCGCGAGACGTAATTCCTTTGCGCGGAGGTTCTGGTGCTGTCCCCTCAGTCCCATTCCCGGCAGTACCCGGCATGTGCCCGTCGTAACGGCGGCATGTTGTTTGCGCCGCAGGAAGCCTCGCGAGCTGCACTGAACATCTGATCTGCAACCGTATGGCGCCGGGCCTATCCCGGCACGAAACTCACCTACGGTGCGGACGGAGAATGCTGTGAATCGTGAAATTTGGATCCAGAAACTGAGGGCCATGGGGCTCTCAGGGTATGAAGCACAGGTTTACCTCGCCCTGCTGGGCGAAACCCGGGCGCCGGCTTCGCGCGTGGTGCGCAAGAGCGGTGTCCCCCAGAGCAAGGTCTATGGCGCATTGGCCAGCCTGATCGACCGCGGCTATGCCGAGCAGGTCCTGGGCGACGTGAAGCTGTATCGCGGCGTGCCGCCCCACAAGGCCTTTGAGAACTACCGCAGGCATGTCCAGAACTCCCTGACCGACCATGAACTGGCCATGTCGGCGCTGGCACGTGAGGCGCCGGAAACCCCCAGCGACGACCCGGGGGCATTGGGCATCCGCCTGGTGCGCCCGGCCCAGGCGCCGTCCGTGTTTCACGAGCTCTGCAACTCGGCGCACGATGAACTGCTGATGGCCCTGCGCGCGCCGCTGGTGCTTCCGCCGGACGAAACAGCCGACGGCCGGCTGGTCGAGCGAGGCGTTAAGCTTCGCTACCTGATGGAGACCGCGCACCTGCGGGATCCTGTGCACGGTCCAGCCATTGTCCGGCAAGCGGAGAAGTCAGACCAGTTCCGGTTCATCGCCAAAGTGCCCATGCGTTTCATGGTGCATGACCGTCGCCTGGTGATGATCGAGCTGGTCGAGAACGACGGCACAGCGATGGGGCTGGTCATTCCCAACGCCGGCCTGGCCGAGAACCTTCGCGTGCTCTTCAACACGCTGTGGGCCCAGGCACGGACGATTGCGGAGTTGCCGGCCGAGATGCGCGAGCCGGTGCAGGGCTAAGCTGGTTGCCAATCGCGTCGGGGCGGGCATCGCGCCTGCCCCGACCATCTTTTGCTTTCGCGCAAACAGCAAAAACGTAAAATGCGCCCGTGCGCTTCGTTGCCCTTGTGCTGCTTCTGCTTGCTCCGGCCCTGTCTGCCCAGCAGCCGCGCGCAGCTCGCGATTTCCTGAAGCACGCCTTTGAAGCTGAGGCCCCTTTGCCGCGCCGCATGGCGGCACTGCAGCAGGCAGAGCGCGCGGGCGGCATTGCCTACGACGACCTTGCAGCCGGCATGGACGACGCCGATCCCGGTTTTCGTGTTGCGCTGCTGCGCCTGCTGGCACGCCTGAAGCTGCCGGAGGCCGGTAGCGACGTGCTTTCGCGCCTGGGCAACCGCAGCGTGGAGGCCCAGGAGCGCGCCTGGCTGGCGCGAGCCGCCGCGAACACGGCAGCACCCGAGAAGGCTGTGCCCGCGCTGGTGGATCTGCTGCCGGGCTCCGACGGGCAGGAGCGCCTGGCAGCGCTGGAGAGCCTGAGCCGCCTCACAGGCGTAGGGCGCGCGCCGGTGCGGTTGCTGGGGATTGGTTCTGAGCCGGAGGGCGACGCGGTTGCTTTCTGGCGCCAATGGTGGAACGAACACCAGCACGAAACCCCGGCCCAGTGGCAGCTTGCTGCCCTGGGCAGCCGGCAGCCACGCGACCGCGGGGCTGCGGCGCGCGCGCTGGCCGATGCCGGGCGGCGAGATGCCGTGCCCGCGTTGCTTGCGCGGTTGCGCGCCGAGGACGCCTCCGGTGTCCGGGAAGCTCTGGCCCGGGCGCTTTCGCGCCTGACCGGCAGGCGCGTGCCCTACCAGGCCTGGGCAGGCGACGATGTCGCCACATGGCAGACGCAGCACGACGCAGCCGTGAAGGCGTGGCAGGACTGGTGGGATGCGGGCGGCGCCGAGCCGCGCACGCTGGCACAGCAACTGTCTGCTCCCGAAGCCGCCAGCCGCGCGGAGGCGCTGCGCGCCGTGGCTGCCGACGCCGGCGACGCGGCCATCGGGCTGTGTATCGAGGCCCTGGCGGACCCGGCGGCCGGCGTCCGCGTGGCGGCATGGAACGCGCTTGCGCGCCTGCTGGGATTCGCCTGGCCCTTTGAAGCGGGCGGCGCACCCGAGCTGCGCGACCGGCAACTCGTCCGCTGGCGCGCCTGGTGGGCTGTTGCTCGCGAGCAGACTCCGGGCGCCCGACTGCTGGCTGTCGTGGTCGAGCCGGCCTTTGCCCCGCCCGGCTGGAACGATGCCGATACCGGTGTGACCGAAGCTGCCGAGGGCGCCATGGGCCGCCGGGCTGCCGCGTTGCGCCGGCTGGTGGCCATGGGCGATACAGCCGCGGGCGAGGCCGTGCTGCCGATGTTTGAGCGCGGCGTAGGAGAACTGGAGCGCGGCCACGACGTCGCGGACTTCCCGGGCAACGTGCAGTTGCAGATGGCATGGTTGCTGGGCCGCACGCGACCCAAGGGCGCGGTCACCATTCTGCGGGCACGACTGGGCCTGAAGGCGGACAC
>JADLBZ010000299.1 GCA_020847415.1 Planctomycetota bacterium | reverse complement strand
GAGGCGCGAAATGGGCCGTCCCGCCGAGGGCCGCGAGCTGCTGGAGGCCGCCCACCGCCGCATGCCCCGCAACACCGATCTGCTGTTCCGGCTGGCCACGGGGGCCTTTGAAGACGGTGACAATGCGGGCGCCCTGCACTGGGCCGACCAGCTGCTGGAAGCCGACGGGCAGCACCTGGAGGGCTGGCACCTGCGCGCCCAGGCCCGCCTTGCCCTGGGTGACCCGGAACGCGCCCTGCAGGACCACGAAATGATCCGCGAGCTGTCGCGCAAGACGCCCCTGGACCAGGCTTTCCGCGCCCAGTGCCTGGTTGCCCTGGGCCGCCGCGACGAGGCCATTGCCGGCCTGAAGCAGGGCATTGCCGAGTCCGCCGCCTGGCCCGACCGCAAGCGCAGCTACGAGGCCGAGCTGGCCAAGCTGACCGTCCAGCCCCCCGAGGCCCGCCGCGCCGCGCCCAAGACCGCGCCCAACGACCCCTGCTGGTGCGGCAGCGGCCGCAAGTTCAAGAAGTGTCACGGGGCTGCAGCCTGACTTGCGCCGCCCTCTCGTGCCTCGCATAGTGCCGCCATGCCCGCCCTTGAGCCCCGCCCCGAGCTGCTGCACGACGTGACCGTGACCCGCCGCCAGGACTTCGGGCACGGCTACTTCGAGCTGTATCTGGAATGCCCGGCCCTGGCGCGCGCCATGCAGGCCGGGCAATTCGTCAATGTGCGCGTGCGCGACGGTTTTTCGCCCCTGCTGCGCCGGCCCTTTTCCAGCTTTGACCTGCTGGCCGACGCGCGGGGCCGCGCCACGGGCATCAGCCTGCTTATTCACACCGTCGGCACGGGCACGCAGTTGTTGTCACGGCTGGAGGCCGGGGCGCGGTTGAACGTAAACGGGCCGCTGGGTCACGGCTTTGAGCTGCCCGCGGACCCCGAGGCCCGCATCATCATGGTGGGCGGCGGCATAGGCCTGGCGCCGTTTCTGCACTTAGCACGTCAGTGGGCACCCTTGAAGCGCGAGCTGGTGCTGCTGGCGGGTGCCCGCAGCCAGCGCGACCTGGCCTTCATGAAGCGCTTTGGCGGCCTGCCGCTGAGCACTTTAGTGGCGACCGAGGACGGCACCGCCGGCGTGAAAGGCCGTGTGACCGTGCTGCTGGAGGCTGAGCTGGCGGCGCTCAAGGGCAAGCCAGCCGTGATCTACACCTGCGGTCCCAACGCCATGATGGCGGCGGTGTCGCAAATGGCGGCACGCTTCTCGTTGCCCTGCTTTGCCAGCCTGGAAAGCGCCATGGGCTGCGGATTCGGCGTGTGCAACGGATGCGTGGCGCGGGTGAAGGATGCGTCGCGGCCGGAGGGTTTTCGTTACGCGAAAACCTGCGTCGAGGGCACGGTCCTGGACGCCTCAACGCTGCTCTGGTGAACACCCTGAATCGGCAGTGGGTTACCGCGAGTGTTGTTGGTTTCTCGCCGCTTGTTGTGGAAACGGCAGAGCCGGCAAGTTGGCGGCGCAGGCACGCGGTCCTGCCAGGCAACTGCGTTTGAAAACGGAGCTACGGAGAACAGCCAAAGCAACGGCGTTTTGACTCGACGCGCCAAGGCGGCACCACGCCAACGCAAGGGCTACTGCGAGCCACAGCTGGACGTGGATAAACTCAGATCACCGCTGATTCCGGGCAAACATCTGGGTTCATTGGTGTTTATCCGTGGAGACCGCTGTCGCCACTGTGCCGCCCCCCATCGCGTGCGGCGGGCTCTGCCGCTGTTGCGGCTATTGAGCTCTTCGTTTCTGCGAGTCCGCGCTGCGGGGGGCAACCGCCCTGCTCTCGGTCTCGGTAGTGGCATTGCGGGTCCGGAGTCAAGATAATGAAGGCCTAACGAGTCGTGTCATGGTTGAAGCCGTCCCACAATCCACCAAGCCCAAACGCCGCCGCAGCAAGGTGGCGCTGGCAGTGCTTGGGGTGCTGCTGGGGGTGCCGCTGGTGGCGTTTCTGGTGCTGGACATGGTTTACCGCCACCATATGAGGGATGCCCGCCTGCGATTTGAGGCCGGCCTTGCCGAGGCACGCGCTGAAGTGGGTGACGTGCCGAATCTGGAACAGTGGTTTGCCGACCGCGCACCGGCCAACGACGGCGGAAAGGAGCTGCACGACATTGTTGACCGCTGGCAGGACTCGCCTGCGGTGGACGATCTTCGTGTCGGGCCGATCACCGACAGCTACGAACTCACCCCGCGGCATCGCGACCGCTCGCGCGACATCGCTGCCGTGAAAGCTACGGAACCTCTGGTTGCGGAGTTGCGTGGCCTGCTGCGCTTTGACTCGCTGGCGAGCGCACCGGCGTTGTACTGGGACTCTTTTCGTGCGACGCATGGGCTCCACGCAACAATGTTGGTGCACGACACGCTGTTTGGCCGCGCCGTGGTGCACAAGTCGAATGGGGAGTTCGAGCGTGTCGAGCAAGAGTACTTGCTGATGCTGCAGCTTGGTGTGCGAATGCGCCCCGGCAACACGCTGGGGGACCAATGGGCTTCGGCCAACCTGTGCGAGAATGCCGTACTTGGGCTCGCATGCCTGAGCGAGTTGCATCCCCTCGGTGAAGGGACGATTCGGGAGATCGCTCGGTGGCGGTCCCCGTCGTCCGAGGAACTGCGCTGTGCCATTCGGGGATCTCTGGCAGAGCTGGTTCACTTAGTCACGGTTGCCGAAGCGCCCGCCGGGGCCCCGTCGTTCTGGCAGCAGGGATTCATCGGATGGGCAAGAAAGAAGAAGCTAGAGGAGGTGACGGACGTAGACCGTATGTCCGCGAGTTTTGGCGAAGATGCAGATGAACTGGCATGGCAAGGCGACATGATGCGAGACCTGGCAACTTGGACCAGGGAGCCTGCGCCAAGTTGGTTGAATGTCCCCGCCGGCCTGCTTGATGTTTACGACTCAACATTGAGATACGAACGCTGCTACGAGAGCTACACACTGCAAGCACTTGCCGCCCGGACGCTGCGCGAACTGGAGCGCACAGGTACGCCACTGGCCAAGTGCACCCTGCCCGCAGGAGATTTCCCTGACATTTCCCTGCGAGTTGAAGGCGCCGAACTGCTCGTGACGCTTGCCCCAAGCTGGTTTGCTCACCCCCTGAGCCAGCGTGCCGCAATCACAGAAGTTGACGTTCCACCCCTGCGCTTGACGCCGCTGCCTCGCTGAGCCTGCGCAGCAGCTCCGATGGTAACCTCAAGCCGCGATCGCCAGGAGCTGTCTTTGGCTGGCGCTCTTGTTGAACCCTTCGCAGGTAGTACCTCGCCACCCTCGTGTCAGTTGCCGCTGCCCTTCTTGGCGACTTCCATGAGGGGGGCAGGCGTGTCAAGGAAAGACGGCGACGCGGGCGGGACGCCCACGCCGCGAATGGCAGCGCGGCCGATGTGTGGGACAGACGCAGCCATTGCAGCCGCCATCGGGCGCTTTGGCGAGCAGGTTTCTCTGTGGTTGCTGCGCACCATCACTGCAAGGGGCGCCAATCAAACAAGATCAACTGCAGTCGGCGTTACACCGTCTCGGTGCTGGGGGCTCGCGAGATCTTCACGCGCTTGACGCGGCGCTCGTCCGCATCCAGCACGGTCAGAAGCAGGCCTTCCAGTTGCAGGCTTTCGCCGGTCTGGGGCAGGTGCCCCAGCCGGTGCAAAATCAGCCCGGCCAGGCTGTTGTAGTCGGGGCCGTGGGGCAGCTCGATCTGCAGCACGGCATTCACCTGGTCAATGTCCACGTCGCCGTCGGCCTCGGCATGCTCGCCGGCAAAGGGCGCCACGGGCAGTCGCTCGCTGGGCACGCCCGGTGCCGCCGGCGGGGCGGCATAGCCCAGGATGCGGTCCAGCACATCCTCCAGCGAGATCAGGCCCGCGGTACCCCCGTGCTCGTCCAGCAGCACGCCCATTTTCAGGCGCTCGGCCCGCATCTCCTGCAACAGCTCGGAGAGCGATTTGGTCTCGGGCCAGAAGCGCGCGGGTTTGGCCAGGCCGCGTATGGTTGCGGGTCGGGCTTCACCGCCGGTGCTGCAGGCCACAAACAGGTCGCGCGCGTAAACCATGCCCACGATGTTGTCGCGGTTGCCGTCGCAGACAGGCAGGTAGTCATGCCGCGAGGAAACCATGCGGGCCATGGCTTCTTCAGGGGTGTCGTCGGCAAACGCAAAGACCATTTCCGTGCGGGGGATCATGGCCCGGGTGGCGGGCGTGCCGGAAAGCTCCAGCACGTTGTGCACCATCTCCCGTTCGCTTTCCTCCAGCAGGCCGCCGCGTTCGGCCTGTTCCAGGCTGTCGGCCAGGTCCTCCTGGAAGCTCTCCTCGGGCGTGGCCTGGTCTTTCACGCCCTCAATGCGTGCGCCGATGCGCCGCAGGCTGCTGCTGATGGCCGTCAGCGGCTTGAAGGGCAGCGCCAGCCACGCAAAGACAGGAAGCAGGGCCAGCAGGGCACTCTCTTCGCGGTGACGCAGCAGCAACGGCGGCAGGATCAGCACGCACACCACCAAAGAGACGATACTGAGGCCGGCGCCCAGCCCCAGGTCGTACAGCGAAACCGCCGTTCCGATGGGAATCATCAGCAGGCACCAGCCCACAAAGTGCGCCACAAACCCGATGATGCGCCCGACCTCGGTGACCTGCAGGAACTCGTCGTCGCGGGCGCACAGGGTTTCAAAGCGCCGCTGGGTGGCATTGTCCGCCTCAGGGATCAGCTCAAACAGGCGCGACAGCGCGTAACCGCGCAGCGCCTCGCCCACCACGGATACGTAGGCGATCCAGCAGAAGGTAAGGATCACCGTAGCCGCGCCAATCCAGAAGGCTGTGGCAGGGTCCAATTCGGGCCTCCGGGGCACTTCCCGCATCGTTGTGGCAATGCGCGCCCGCTGTAGAATCGGGCCCCGCAGCGGGGCCCCCAGGGAACGACCATGTCGTCCAAAAGCAGTGACGTGTACGACTACTATTATGAAAACTATCTGCTGCTCTACAACCTGTATGGCAAGGGGCGGCCCCGTGTATCGCGCGAGGAGTTCCAGAAGCTGGACGAAGAGCTGATGCTGATTGTGGTGCGCTCTGAGGGCAGTGAGGTGGACAAGGCCGAGATTACCCGCGTCAAAGACATCGAGTACCTGCTGATGGATGACGTGGCGGAAGCCCTGCTGGACCGCCCCGCAACCACCCGTCAGGCGCGCAACCCGGCCTGACCCCCCTGCCCGGCCACAAAACCTGCAGCCGCGCAGGCGCGCCTGCCGATGCCGATTCGGGATCATCCCTGGGAGCAACACCGTGTGCGGAATTGTGGGTTACGTCGGCGGTCGTGAAGCCGTGGAAGTGCTGCTGGACGGCCTGCGCCGCCTGGAGTACCGGGGCTACGATTCAGCCGGCGTGGCTGTGCTGAACGGCCAGGGTCTCAAGCTGGCCAAGGCCGTGGGTCGGCTGGCCAACCTGGAGGCCGAACTCAAGCAAAACCCCGTGCACGGCAATGTGGGCATCGGCCACACCCGCTGGGCCACCCATGGCGCGCCCAGCGTGCGCAACAGCCACCCGCACGTCAGCTACGACAACCGCCTGGGGCTGATCCACAACGGCATCATCGAGAACTACCGCGAGCTCAAGGCTGAGCTGCAGGGCCAGGGCGTAAAGTTCCAGAGCGACACCGACACCGAGGTGGTGGCCCACCTGGTGGCGCGCGTGTACCAGGGCGACCTGCTGAAGGCCCTGGCCGAGGTGCTGCCCCGCCTGCGGGGCGCCTATGCCCTGGCCATGGTGCACGAGGGCGAACCCGGCCGCGTCGTGGCCACCCGCATGGGCAGCCCGCTGGTCATTGGCGTGGGCGAGGGCGAGAACTTTCTCGCCAGCGACGTGCCTGCCCTGCTGAAGTACACGCGCCGCGTGATCTTCCTGGAAGAAGGCCAGCTTGCCGACCTGGGCCGTGAGGGTGTGCGGCTGCACGGCCCTGACCTCTCGCTTCTGCCCGCCAAGGTGCACGTCACGGACCTGACCCTGGACGCCGCCGAGAAAGACGGCTTTGAGCACTTCATGCTCAAGGAGATTCACGAACAGCCGCGCGCCCTGGCCGAGACGATCCGCGGGCGCATCACCGACGGGCGGCTGGACCTCGCCGAGCTGGGGCTGACCGCGGAGACGCTGAAGCGCGTGCGCCGCGTGGCCCTGGTGGCTTGCGGCACCAGCCTTTATGCCTCGATGGTGGGCAAGCACCTGTTCGAGCGCTTCACCCGCCTGCCGGCTGAAACCTGGAGCGCCAGCGAGTTCCGTTACGCCGACCCCGTAATTGACGACTCGGTGCTGGTGGTAGCGGTCAGCCAGAGCGGCGAGACGGCGGATACGCTGGAGGCCCTGCGGCTGGCCAAGGCCCGCAACGCCCTGAGCCTGTCCATCTGCAACGTGATGGGCAGCAGCATCCCCCGCACCTGTGACGGCACGCTGTACACCCGCGCGGGCCCCGAGATCGGCGTGGCCAGCACCAAGGCCTACACCACGCAACTGGCGGCGTTTGCCCTGCTGGCGGGCGGCATCGGCCGCCTGCTGGGCCGGGTGTCCGAGGCACGCGAAGCCGAGCTGGTGCAGGGCCTGATGCGCCTGCCCGGCCAGGTGAAGGCCCTGCTGGACAAAGACATCGTGGCCGTGAAGCGTTGCGCCAAGAAGTACAAGGACGTCTTCAACTTCATGTACATCGGGCGCCACTTCAACCACCCCACCGCCATGGAAGGCGCGCTGAAGCTGAAAGAGATCAGCTACATCCACGCCGAGTGCTACGCCGGCGGCGAGATGAAGCACGGCCCGCTGGCCTTGGTGGACGCCAACCTGCCCACCATTGCCATTGCCCCCCGCGGCGGCACCCGCGAGAAACTGCTTTCCAACGTTCAGGAGATCAAGGCGCGCAGCGGCGTGGTGGTGCTGGTGGCCACCGAGGGTGATGCTGCCGCCAAAGAGCTGGCGGACTACCTGATCGAGATCCCGGACTGCGCCGAGGAACTCAGCCCCATCCTCGCCGTGGTGCCCCTGCAGTTGCTGGCCTACTACACCGCCACGCAACTCGGGCGCGACGTGGACAAGCCGCGCAACCTGGCCAAGTCCGTCACCGTGGAGTAGCGATTCATCTTGTCAGGCTCTACCAGATCGCCCACACCAGCAAGGGCTGAAAGCCCAACGCGATCAAGGGTGGTACCACCGCCACCCACCCGCGGCCCGGCTTGGTGGCCACCAGGCGCCCGTCTCCTTCCAACCGCGGACAGCAGGGTAACTCGTCCAGCAGGCGAGCCTGCTCGGGATGCTCGGGGTGGTACAGCAGCATCTCTTCGTGCTCGTCTTCCAGCCGCGCGGTCTCGTGGGTGCGCGCCTCAGCACGGTGGGTGTTGCCGGATTCGTCGCTGAACTCACAGACCAGCCGGTACACCGTCTGGTTGTTGATGCTGGTGTTGGTGGGGTGCTTCTCGAGCAGCCGCCCGCATGCCACCTTGCCCGCGCGCAGCACCGCCAGGGTGCGCAGGCCCCGCCGGAAACGCACGCCGGCGATGATTCCCCCGACCACCGGGAAGAACAGCACGAACAACACAAAGGGCCCCACGGGGTCGGTGCGCAGGCCATGAATGAGCGAGATCTCGGGCTCGTCGGGCGAATACTCGATGTTAACGGGCTGGCCTACGCTATGGGTAAGCCCGGTTTCAAAGGACGCCCCGGTGAAGGTGCGGCTGTTGACCTCGAACTGGTAGTTGATGCGGTAGATGGGTGTGCCCGGCGTGTCGTCGTCGCCGCCCTCAGACCAGCCGGTCTCGGTTACGCCGGTCACCGTGCCCACAGCGCGGGCGCTGTCGGGTCCAAGGAAATGCCACGAAGAAGTGTCCTTGGAGAGTACTACCGCCCACACCCCCAGCATGCCCATGCCAAAGAACACCCAGCCGATCAGCGCCGGCACGCCGCCAAACAGGGCGTCCAGCACCACCGGCAGGGCGATGCTGCGCGTCGCGCGCTCGGGGCCGGCCCGACGCGAATACTGGCTCAGGTCGCTCATGGCACCAGTCTGGGCCGGTGGGCCGGCAAAGTCCACCGCCCTGAAGTTATCCACCCCCGCCTGCCGATAGGGTCCTGATGGCCCGGCGGGTCAGTGCCCATGCGTTATGAATCCAAGCTCGGCTACCTGACTGCCGCCATGGTGCTGGGCCTGCTGGCCATCCTGGGCCGCTTTGCCCAGATGCAGGTGCTGGACCACGACCGGCACACCGCCCAGGCCGAGCACATGCGCACCACGGTGACGCTTCTGGAGCCCCAGCGCGCTGACATCCGGCTGCCCAACGGCGAAGTAGTGGCCCGCACGGAAAGCGTGTGGGACCTGTACCTCGACCTGGAGCGCTTTGCCGACCCGCGCACCCTGGCCCTGCGCGCCCATCTTTCGCCCAGCCGCTACGACCAGGCCGCCGTGGCTGCCTTCGTGAAGGACAAGCTCACCCCGGTGCAGGACGCGACCCTGGCCAACCCATCCGGGCGCCGCCGGTTTTTCCTGTACTGGGCCCTGCGTCGCGAGCCGGTCATGCAGGCCGACCTCGACCTCTGCGCCGGCCGGCTGTGCTCGCTGACCGGCCTGCCGCGCCACGAACTGGACGCGCGCCTGGCGGTGATCAGTGCCGAGGTGGACGCCCTGGCCCAACCCCTGGGCGACCTGCGCGCGGCGCCCGAGCGTGACGTGAGCCGCGCCTGGCTGCGCGCCAAACCGGCCCTTTCCGACCACGAGCACTGGCTGCGCATCCTGCGCTTCCCCAAGAGCATCCGCCTGAAACCAATGCTGGAGGCCCGCCTGCACTGGAAGGGCCGCCAGGCCGAGTACCTGGCGGCACTGCTGGAAGCCGCCGCAGAGGACCCGCGCCGCCTGCGCGACCTGTGCTTCAGCGCCATGCAGACCTGCCGCGCCCGGTGCGAAGCGCTGAACCCCGAGGCAGCACAGACGCCCGAGGCCCAGGACGCACTGGTCGAGGAATCCGCCTCCTGGCTGCGCCTGGCTGACCTGTGCGAGCAGGTCGTGCGCGGCGACAACGGCGCCATTGCCCGCGAGCTGGCGCGACTCCAGGGCAGCGAGCTGGCGGCCCTGCAGGAGCGGCTGGAGCGCCTGAAGACGCAGGTGCTGGAGCGCTACGCCGACGACTGGAACCGGCGCTGGAGCCGCCTGGCGCTGCAAGACCCGCCCCTGCTACTGATGAAGGACTGCCCGCGCGAGGTGGTCGAGCTCTTGAAGGTGAACGCCGACCTGCTGCCCGGCCTGGTGTGCGTGCGGCGACCCGCCCGGCGCTACGAGCACGCCCGCGAGCTGGTGCATGTGCTGGGGGCCGTTGGCCTGCCCGACCCCGCCATGGTCGAGGAGATGCTGGCCCGCCCCAGCTTTGGGGAAGGGCTGGAGCCCTTCATTGACGGGTGGTTCAACGGCGACCATGCCGAGTTCGCCCAGCGTTTTGAGGGCCTGATGGCCCAGCAACTGGCCGGCGTCAGCGGCGTGGAGGCCTCCTACGACGAGCGCCTCAGCGGCCTGTTCGGCGCCAGGGCCAGCGTCCGCGACGCCGGCGGCCGCGTGCGCACCATCGAGTTCGAGCAGGCACCCTCGCACCGCGAGCCCCTGACCCTGACCATCGACCTTGAGTTGCAGCGCGACATCCTGGCCAACGTGAAGAAATGGGAACCCCTGCTGGCGGCTCAGGCCCAGGCCAAGACGGCGCGCATGGTGTTGCGCGGGCAGGCCGACAGCGACCGCTGGCAGCGCTACAAATGGAGCATGCGCGGGGCCGCCGTGGTGCTGGACGTGCGCACCGGCGCCGTGCTGGCCCTGGCCAGCTTTCCTGATTACGACCCCGAACTGCTGGCCGG
>JADLBZ010000298.1 GCA_020847415.1 Planctomycetota bacterium | reverse complement strand
CAATGCAAATGGGCCGGACGCCACCCACCCGCCGGCTGCATTGGAGGCAAATGCCACAGCGGCAAGATCCAGCCGCGTGCCATCGTGGTCGTCAGGGCCGGGCATGTAGCAGGGGTCCAGGTGGTGCACGAGTGTGCCATCGGGCAGGCGCGCATCGCCGAAGCTGAGCTGGCGGAAGTTGCCGCCGGCCATGCGGTGCGGGTCCAGGGCGAGCTCGTACAGCCGAAAGCCGCGTTCTGGGCTGGTGCGCATGGAGAACACGATGGCGCGACCGTCGTAGCGAACGTCCAGCCCCTGGATCTCGACGGGCTCATCATGGAGGTGCGCAGTCAGGTTCACGGGCTCGCCGGAGGGGCTCGTTCCATCCGCGGCCATGGGCACCAGCCAGACATCAGAGCCGGGATAGAACGTGTCGGCATCAAAGAACCGGCGCGGCGTGTGGCGGGGTCCGCGAATGAACGCGATGGCGCGCAACTTGCCCAGGTCGCCTTCCGCTACGGGTTCAGAGGCGATGCGCAGCCGGGATGCCAGGGCGGCGCGTTCCAGGGCCAGCCAGCGCAACAGGACCAGTACATCGGGGTCCTGCAGCGAGTCAAAGAACTGGTCGTTGCCACCGCGTTGGTGAATGCCGCCTTTGGCGATGGGCAGGTTCTTGCGAATCAGTCGGCTTTGGGTCAGGTCGCCGCCCAGGTTGGCAAAGCGCGTGACCTCTCCCAGCATGGCGCGGCGATTGGCCTCCACCATGCGGCGCGAATAGCGCGGCGCCATCGGTGTGGGGGCGACCAGCTTCAGGTCGTTGAAGGCCATGGAGCCATGGCAGGAAGCCAGAAAGCACGCGTTGCGCTCCAGCACACCCAGGACGTGATCGCGAAAGTAGGCGGTGGGCTCCGGCAGAAGCGGCTGGCTGACGGGCCGCCCTGCTATCTCGGCGGCGATCCAGTGGCGCAGACGCTGGTAGTCGGGGTCGTCGGGTCCGGCGAAGACCTCCAGGCCTCCATGGGGGAGTCCGCCGTGAAGTTGCGCGACTGTCTTGCGCAACAGGGTGCTGAACTCGGGCGGCTCTCCGAGCAGGATGCGCGGCTCAGCTTCTTCAAGACCGAGTGACGCGCGGTATGCGGCAGAGACGCTCTGGTTGTCGCGCGGAATACACCCGGTGATGGCGTCGTAGGGGAAGAAGAAGAAGCCGCCGTGTTGGGGGGCCGATGCAAGCTGTGCGTGGTCTGCGGCCTCCAAGCCGTGACAGCCGGCGGCGCAGCGTCGCTCAAGCAGTGGCAGTATCTGGTTGCGGAACTCGTGCTCGGGGCCGAACGCCTGCTCTGTTTCGTTCGGACTTGGGGTCTCCGGGGCGGGCCAGAACACAAACAGCAACGCAAAGGCAACCGTGCCGGTGAACAGCACGATCAACCCAAGTGCTTGCCGTTTCGATACTTCAAACATGGCGGCGACGCCCTTTGTCGCGCCATCGTAGCGCGCCAACAAGAGGACACAATTCTTTGACCAGAGCAGGTGTCAGCCGCGCGCTTCAGTGTACTTGGCTTCTGTCGCGCGGCCGTCCACGCCAACCGTGACACGCCAGAGGCCGGCGTGACCGCAGGCCGTGCACTGGACGCCCAATGTCCACAGCGCTTCCGGGATGTTATTGGCGTGGGCAACGTAAAGGGTTACAGGACCGTGGAGTTCCACGGCGAAATCGCAGCCGATGGCCAAGCGCGGTTCTGGTTGCGGGGACACGCCAAGGCCCGCTCCAATGATCTGGGCAGTTTCGCGCGTACGGGCGTAGGGCGAGCACACGATGCGCTGGATACCGGACCCGACCAGCTTGCCGGCAATGAACTGTGCCTGGCGGCGCCCCCGCTCGGACAGCGGCCGATCATGGTCGGAGCCGTGCCAGCCGGCGACGGGTTCCGCGTGACGAATCAGGAACGCCAGGTACATGGAGGCCGTGATTTTCCGCGAATCAGGACGCCCCAAGGCTAGCCTAATGCACGCTGGGGCGGAACTACCGGACGGAGCGTGGACATGCCGGGCGTTGCACATCTCGACTTCGTTGCCCGCATGGTGGCTGTGCTGGACCGCCCTCGGCGTATTCTCTTTGCGTGTGCGTGCGCCAATCGCGTGCGGGAGGTGCTCGCGGACTACGAGCGGGCGCCGCGCCGCAACGCAGACGCCGCACTGAGGTTCCTGCGCGACAGCCTGAAAACCGGGGAGTTCGACGCCGTGGCTGCAAGCGGGTTATGCATGGCGCTGGAACGGGACGGTGCTTTTGCGGCTGCAGAGCTGGAGCTGCCGGTTACGTACACGCTGGGCACAATCCTGAGTGCGCTGCAGTGCAGCCTTGAGAATAGTCCGGACAGCGCTGTCCGGGCTGCGGGCGGCGCGTTGGATGCTGCCATGAGCACGGAGGCGTCCGGCATGCTGGCCCTCGACGAAGAGACCGCCTGGCAACGGGCTGCTCTGGAAGCATTGGTCGGCAACAGAGCCTCTGAGCTGGATGCGCTGGCCTCCCTGGGCGCCCTGCCGCCTGCGTGGCTGCTGCGATTGGAAGGAAATCTCTGATCCACACCGGTGAACTGAACCGGACGCAGGGGCGTAGTAGCAAGCCTGCCCGCAAGCCCGTCCTTAAATGGCGGGGAAGCCGGTTGGTGCGGTCCATTTGCCGGGCGCATTTCCCGGCACGGCCGGCGCCGCTTGCCATGTAAGTGCGGGCGTCTGCTCGTTCACTGGCGTGTCATGCCGTGAAGGGCTCTTGCAGCGGGCGCTGGTCGGGTCTCATTGCCCTGTGGCGGCACTAAACGTGCGTCCTGTTCCACAGGACCCCTGAGGCGGATTGACAGCAAACACTAGCCGCCGGGGGGCGCCATTTCGTAAGAAGTACACGATCAAAGCAACTTACATTCAGAGTCGTGAAGAACCCGAGGTGCCCATGCGCCGTTGGCTGCGTCCCGCGACTACGTTCGTTCTGCTGCTTGCCCTGCTGGCGCCTCTGTGCGTCAGCCAGTCGGCGGCCCCCCAGCCAGTCAAGTCGTTTGACGACCTGGCGGCTCTGCAGCAACGCGTGCGCCAGATCAGCGAGAAGGTCCGCCCGGCTGTGGTCGGCATCCGCATGAGCAGCTCGTCGGGGTCCGGCTGTTTCATCAGCGAAGACGGTTGGGTTGCCACCGCCGGGCACGTCTCCGGCAGCAAACCAGGCACCAAGTGCCGGGTGGTGCTCTATGGCGGCGAGATGCTGGATGCCGAAGTCTTCGGCTGGCACGAGGCCATGGACTACGGGCTGGTGAAGGCTGACACCAAGGGGCAAAAAGTGCCCTTTTGCGCGCTGGGAGATTCAAAGAAAGTCGTCTCCGGCGAGTGGCTGATTGCCATGGGGCATCCGCTTGGGCCGGAGCCTGGGCGCGACGCCGTTGTGCGCGCAGGCCGCTGCCTGATTCCTGATAACGGCCGGGGCATGGTGGTGATGGACGCGCCGGTGATTTCCGGCGACTCGGGCGGGCCGGTCTTCAACCTGGGCGGCGAGATTGTCGCCATCAACCAGAGCATCCAGACCAACAACGTGTTCATCAACAATGTCACCCCGGTGGCGCTTTACAAAGAGCTGCTGGCCCAGTTCAAGGAGAAGAAGGGCTTTGGCAACGCCGGCGCACCCAGTTGGGGCAAGGGCATGGCGCCGCAGGCAGAAGGCGCCCTGACCGAGGCCGAGCGCAAGATCTACGAACAGGCTGTGCGCGCGCTTCAGGAGAAGAACCTCAAGCGGTCCTGCGAGCTGTTTGAGGAACTGTTGAAGGCGCCCAAGCGCGAAGGCGAAGTGCTGTACAACGCGGCCTGCGCGTTCTCGCTGTATTCCGCGGAGCTCAAGGCCAAGCAAGCCGAGGAATTCGCGGACAAGGCGGTGACGGCCCTGAAACGCGCCAGCGAGGCCGGTTGGCGCGACACGACGCATGCGTCGCAGGACCCGGACCTGAACCCCATCCGCGAGCGCAAGGACTTCAAGGAGTGGATTGAGCACACCCGTAAGCTGAGCCTGAAGCCCGTGCTGGGAATGACTACTCGCTTCGCCCAGGGTTTGCGCGTGGACGAAGTCCTGCCCGGCTCGCCCGCGGAGAAGGCCGGAGTGCAGGTGGGCGACATCATCGAGCGCATCGGCGGACAGAAGATCGAGAAGGCGACCCAGTGGGCGGAGTGGGCCATCGAGAAAGGCCTGACGCCGGAGACCGAAATCAAGGCCAAGCGCGCCGGCAAGCGTGTGGACTTGAAGCTCTCCGTGCCGTCCTTTGGCGCCAATGTGTTCGGGCAGGGAGGTGCCCGCATTGTGGACCTGGTCGAGGGCGGGCTGGCCTTCAACGCCGGATTCAAGCCCGGCGACGTCATTATCAAGGTGGGCGACACCAAGATCGAAGGCGTTGTGGACTTCGCCAACGCCATGATGCTGCTGCCCGCCAACGAAGAGACGCTGCTTGAGGTCAAGCGCGGCTTTGCCCGCGAGACGATCAAGTTCAGTTACAGCACCGGCGACGTGGGCGGCGACGGCAAGGGTGCTTTGCCCCGCGACGACTGGAAGCAGGGCGCCAACCTGCTCAAGTTGTGGGATGCCAAGCTGGCAGGCAGCGCCGGTGTCGTGTTTCCGGTAAAGCGGGCCGGCAAGCAAGTGGCGTTTGCGACGGCTGTCTCGGCGGACGGCTACATGCTGACCAAGGCCAGTGAAGTGGACGACGGCGACAAGATCGAGCTGCTGGACGGCGCCAACGTGTTTGAGGCGAACCTGGTGGCGCGGGACGACCGCTACGACGTCGCGCTGCTCAAGGCCAAGCGCAGCTTCAGCAAGTTTGTCACCTTCACCGCCCCAGCCACTGCAGCAGACGTGCCGCCCATTGGCACCCTGGTGGCCAGTGTGGACGCGCGCGGCAAGGCGATTGCCCACGGCTTTGTGGCGCTGCCGGCCTACGACACCGACAAAATCGTGCGTGAACCAGACCCCAACGGCCCGTTCGTGGGCATCAACGCCCAGGATGCAGCCGGCGGCGGGGCCGAAGTCACGACCATTACGCCGGGCATGCCTGGCGACAAGGCCGGGCTGAAGTCCGGTGACGTGGTGCTGAAGTTCGCCGGCCAGGCGGTGGCGGACTGGACCAGCCTGATGGCCATGATCCAGAGCCAGAAGGCGGACGCGACCGTTGAGGTGGAAGTTCGCCGCGGGACGGAAACCGTGAAGTTGCAGATCACGCTGATGCCGCGCGCCCAGGCATTGGGGCAGGCTGCGCCGTCCAAGGGGACGGGCAAGCCGGAACTCGGCATCTTTGGCGTCACGGCTGGCAAGCAGGGCGGCGGCACGATTGGCGCCGTGCGGGCCGGCTCTCCGGCGGAGCTGGCGGGCATCCAGAGCGGCGAGATCCTGCTGAAGATAGATGGGAAGCCCGTGACGCAGCAGAAGGACGT
>JADLBZ010000297.1 GCA_020847415.1 Planctomycetota bacterium | reverse complement strand
GCCTCTGGGGCATTCCCGAATAGCGCGCAGGTGCTTCGCGCAACGGCTGGGAATCAGTGGGCGGCCTTCTGCGCGGCGGTGGCGTCTGCCAGGCGCACCAGCTTCAGCTTCAACGTCCCCCACACCTTGGTCTCAACGAACAAGTTCACCACGTCGGGGTCCAGCTCGCCGTCCTTGGCCATGGCACGCAGGATGTCCAGGGCACGCTCCAGCGGAATCGCCGGCTTGTAGGGCCGGTCGCTGCTGGTCAGGCTGTCAAACACGTCGGCCACAGCCATCAGGCGGCTGCCCAGCGGGGTCTCTGAAGCCGGCACTCCCTGGGGGTAGCCCTTGCCGTTCATCTTCTCGTGGTGCTGGCCGGCAATCTCCGGCACGTGCGCCAGGTCGTCGGTCCACGGAATCTGCTTCAGGAAGCGCCAGCTCTCTTCCACGTGGCTTTCGATCTCGCGGCGCTCTTCGTCGTTGAGGGTGCCCTTGCGCGTCTTCAGGCTGTGGAACTCCTCCGGCGTCACCAGCGGCAGCACGCGGCCGTTAACCTGCCACGGCTGGTCCACAATGCCCTGCAGCCGCGCCAGCTTCTCATCGGTCAGGAACACCGGCCTGGTGTGCTCGCGCACAAAGGCGAGGTCGTTCTCCAGCCGCGCCAGGTCTGCCTGCAGCGCGTCGCGCAGGGCCTGGATGGCCCGCGGCTCGGGCTCGTCGGCGGCGCGCAAGACGCCCTCCTGCTGGGCTGCCCGCAGGCGCAGTTCCAGGGAAATCAGCTGGGCGCGAAACTCAATGGCCTGCTGCTGGGCCGGGTACAGCTTCTCGGCCTTGGTCAGCACGTGCTCACGCACGCCGATCTTGCCGAAGTCATGCAGCAGCGCCGCATAATGCAGTTCGGTCATCTCGGCATCGCTGAACTCCACGTTGGCAAAGGGGCCGATTTGCGCGCGATTGACCTCGTCGGCGAGCCCCATAGTAATGCGGTCTACCCGGCCGGAATGGCCGGCGGTGCTGGGGTCGCGCTGTTCAATGGCGCGCACACAGGCAATGACAAACCGCTCGAACAGGTTCGAGATCGCGTCCATCAGGCGCACGTTCTCAATGGCCACGCCGGCCTGGCTGCCCAGGCTGCTGGCCAGCTCAAGGTCCTCCGGCGTGAACGGGGTAATCCACTCCAGGGCGTCTTCGCTGGTCAGGCGGCGGCGCGGGTCGCGCTTCTTGTTGATGAGCTGCACCACGCCGACGATGTCGTCGCTGGTGTTGCGCAACGGAACCGTGAGCATCGAGCGGGTTCGGTAGCCGTACTTATCGTCAATGACAGCGCGATTGAAGCGAAACGGGGCGTGCGGCGGCAGCTCGTACACGTCATCCAGCACGACCGCCTCGCCGGTGATGGCGGCGTAGCCAGCGATGCTTTCCAGGTTGGCGGGAAACACAATCTGTTCAAACGGAATCGTGACGCTGTCGTTCTGGGCGGCGGCAAAGCGCAGCGAGAAAAGCTGCTTGGTCAGGTCCGCGCGCTTGACTGCCACGGCGCGCGTCTTGCGCTCAGCCTTGCCCAGCACCTTGCGGCCCGACATGGAAGCACCGGCCCCGCGCTCGATGATGTAGATGCTGCCCGCGTCTGCATCCAGGATGTTGCGGGCCTCGGTCAGCACCATTTGCAGGAGCTGGTCGAGCTGCCGGATATCGGACAGGGCCGTGCCGATACGGTTCAGGCGCGCCAGCTTGTCCCGCGAAGCCGCCGCCGCCCCGCCCAGGGCGCGGCTGCGCAGCCACACCAGCTCGCGCAGGCGGTGCAGGGCCGTGTCCACCTCGGCCTGCGGTGCCGGCCAGGGCAGCACGGCATCCAGTTCGGGGCTGCCGGCAGCCTGCCCCAGGGCAACCACCGCCGTGGCGGACTCACGCCCGGCCAGCAGCGCCTCCGGCAATGCACCGTCACAGAAAAGTACGCAGCCGTCGCGCAGCGTGGTGGCCTGCGAAGCCTCCCAGTCCGCGATCTCGACGATGGAATCGCGTTCGTCACTGAAGCGCGGCGACGTCGAAAGCGCCGTTACCAGGGCGCCGCGGCGCCCTGCGTCGGGCGAGGCAACCAGAACGACCAGCGGCTGTTCGCGGGCCGTGATGGGCAGCCGGCGGGGAACGCGGGATGTTGAGGCCTTCATGGTGCCTCCGTTGCCCGTGTGACCGGCTCGTCAGGGCCGGGAGTAGGTGGTGCGCTTGCTCCAGTCAAAGCGCAGCCGCAGTGTACCGTAGTACGAACGCTCGGGGTGCGCCACCAGTGACATGGGGATTGAAGCGCGCCGCACTTCCACGCGGTCTCCGCCGCGCAGCAGGGTCGTGCCCTGGCCGTCCATGGTGGCGGTGATGGCATCGTCACCGCGCAACTCAATGACCAGCGAGCCTTTGGCCGGAACCACCAGCGGTCGCAACGTGAGCGTGTGCGGGCAGATCGGCGTCAGCACCACGCAGTCCAGGTGCGGGTGCAGCAGCGGGCCGCCCGCCGACAGGTTATAGGCCGTGGAGCCAAGCGGGGTGGAGAGGATCAGCCCGTCGCCGTAGTACGAGGCGATCTCCTCACCGTCACACGAGACGTGCACGGTAGCCATGCGGGCCTCGGGCTCGCGCAGCAGCACGAGGTCGTTGACCACCACGCCGTGTGAAGCCTGCCCGCCGGCCACCATGGTGGTTTCCAGCAGCAGGGACTGGCGCACCGGCAAGCGCCCGGCAACTGCATCGGCCAGGCGCACCAGCAACTCGGGCAGCTCGTATTCGGCCAGGAAGCCGAAGCGGCCGAAGTTCACACCCAGGATGGGCACCTGCGCGGACCCCAGCCTGCGGGCCGAACGCAGCAGAGAGCCGTCTCCGCCAAAGTTGATCAGCAGGGTCGCGCCGGCTGGTAGAGGTTCTTGGCCGGCACCCAGGTCTACGCGCACGTCCCGGGCCAGCTCACGCGCCAGGGGCTCCACCTGGGCAACCGCGTGGACTACATCCGCCCTGCGGCCATCGCCGACGAGAAGGATCATCCCGCCACGCTGCTGCCGGTTGCGACATTGCGCGTCGAACCGCTCCTTGCCTCGGTGCGCTTCAGGCCCATGCGGCGCTCAATGGAATCCACGATGCCGGCGGGGTCCAGCCCCACTTCCGCCAGCACCTCGGCCCGTGAGCCGTGGTCCACATATCGGTCCTCAATCGCCAGTATCTCGAGGCGGGTCGTGTCCAGACGCGCCCGGTTGGCAAACTCCAGCACGGCTGAGCCAAAGCCGCCCCGGCGCACATGCTCTTCTACGGTGAAGACGTAGCTGTATCTCTCGATGAGCTGGGCGATCAGAGACTCGTCGAGCGGCTTGGCAAAGCGCGCATTCACAAGCCTCAGGCGCTTGCCGTGGCGGTCCTCAATCTTCTGCACGGCATCCAGTGCGTGGTAGACCATCGAGCCCAGGGCCAGCACCACGCCGTCGTTGCCTTCGCGCAGCACTTCGGCCTTGCCCAGCTCGATGGGCTGGTTGTCCGGCAATTCGTGCTCGGCCTTGGGTGCCGAAGTACGGGCAAAACGAATGGCGGCCGGCCGGTCTGCGGAGAGGCCGAAGTCCATCATCTTCCTCATCTCGGTGGCGTCGCGGGGCGCCATGACCGCCACGTTGGGCAGCATCGAGAGGTAGGCAATGTCAAACACGCCGTTGTGGGTGGCGCCGTCCGGGCCCACCAGGCCCGCGCGGTCCAGCGCCAGCAGCACCGGCAGCTTGATCAGCGACAGCTCCTGGAAAAGCTGGTCCACGGAGCGCTGCATGAATGTGCTGTAGATCGCGCAGATGGGCTTGAGGCCGCCCAGTTTGAGCCCCTGGGCAAAGCCCACCGCGTGCTGCTCAGCCATGCCCACGTCAAAGACACGCTCGGGGTACTTCTTCTGCACCACCTCAAGGCCGGTGCCCTGCAGCATGGCCGCGGTAATGGCGACCACCTTCTCGTCGCGGGCCATCATGTCCAGCGTCTTCTCGACAAAGACGTCCGTGTAGGTCAGGCCGCCAATGCGGGAGTACTCTTTGGGCAGGTGCGACGTGAGCTTGCTGCTGGTCTTGGCTGCGTGGTAGGCGTAGTGGTCCGGAACGTCGTCCTGGAACCCCTTGCCCTTTCTGGTCAGGACGTGCAGCACTGCGGGCTTGCCGATGCGCTGGATGTTCTCGAAGGCCTCCAGCAGCGTCTCGATGTCATGGCCGTCAATGGGGCCGTAGTAGAAGTAGCCCAGCTCTTCAAACAGTACGCCGGGGTGCGTGGCCGGCATCAATCCATGCAAGCCGGCCTTGACGTGGTCCAGCACATCGTGCAGCGCGCGGCCAATGCCGCCGGTGTTTTCCTCGATGGTGGACAGCACCTTTTTGATGTCGCGCTTGGCCGAAGTATAGGCCGACGAAGTGCGGAACTTGCTGAAGTAGTTGGCCAAGGCGCCCGTGGCAGGGCCGATGCCGTGCTCGTTGTCGTTCAGCACGATCATGTACTTCAGGCCCCGCATGTCGCCGCCGTGGTTCAGGGCCTCCAGCGCCTGGCCCTCCTGCAGCGCGCCGTCGCCGATCACGGCAATGGCAGTGCGGTCGTTCAATCCCTGTTGCCTGTTGGCCACGGCAATGCCCAAGGCCGTGGAAAGAGACGTGCCGCCGTGGCCGGTCTTGACCAGGTCCGCCGGGCACTCTTTGGGGTCAGGGAAGCCGGACAGCCCCTTGTACTGGCGCAACGACGCGAACTTCTCGCGGCGGCCGGTCAGCAGCTTGTGCGGGTAGCACTGGTGCCCGACATCAAAGAGCACCGCGTCCTTGTTGAAGAAATCAAAGTAGTAGTGCAGGGCGATGGTCAGCTCGACCGTGCCGAGGCCGGAACCGAGATGGCCGCCGGTGCGGCCTGCCACGGTCTCGATAATGAACTCGCGCATGTCCTGCGCAAGCAGCGGCAGATCCCGCGCCTCAAGGCGCTTCAGGCCTTCGGGTGTGCCAGCCTGGACCAGAAGCTCGTATCCCATCCGTCCCTTTCGGGCGCCCCAAGGGGTCAAGTTTACTTGTCGCGGACCGCTTCTTCCATGGCCCGTGGCTGAACCTTAATGCGCGCGCGAGACAAAATACTCAGCCACCACGCGCAGGCCGTGCGGTGCGGGCAGCACTGCCAGCTCATCAAGAGCCTTGCGGATCAACTCCTGCGCGTGGGCACGGGCCTTCTCGATGCCCATCACGCGCGGGTAGGTCATCTTGTTGGCTGCCGCGTCCTTGCCGGGCGACTTGCCCAGTTGCTCGGCTGTAGCCGTCATGTCCAGGATGTCGTCCACCACCTGGAAAGCGAGGCCAATGCCACGCCCGTAGCGCCGCAGGCAATCCAGCTGCGGCGGCGAGGCGCCGCCCAGGATCGCACCGCAGGTGACGGCGCCGGCAATGAGCGCACCCGTCTTGTGCTCGTGGATGTAAACGAGGCGCTGCAAGTCGGGTGCGGCACCCTCTGCCTCCACATCCGCCATCTGGCCGCCCACCATGCCGTCAATGCCGGCAGCACGCGCCAACTCCAACCCCACAGCCACGGCATGGCGCGGGTCCGGCACGTGCTCCAGGACCAGCTCAAACGCGTAGGTGTTCAGGGCGTCGCCCGCCAGGATGGCGGTGGCTTCGTCGTACGCTTTGTGGCAGGTGGCCCGGCCGCGACGGAGATCGTCGTCGTCCATGGCGGGGAGGTCGTCGTGGATCAGGCTGTAGGTGTGGATCATCTCCAGCGCGGCGGCGGCGGGCAGCGCGTCGTCGGGCCGACCGCCCACAGCTTCGGCGGCACAAAGCGCAAGCAGCGGCCGCAGGCGCTTGCCGCCCGCGTAAAGCGAGTACTCCATGGCTTCAATCAGGCGGCGCGGCGCATTGGTCCGCGGCCAGGCAAAGCGCTTGAGCGCCTGGTTGACCAGCGTGCTCATGCGGTCAACCAGACGCTCAAATTCGCTTGAATTACCCTTGTCGTTAGGCACCGGGCTTCACATCCGCAGGCTTCTTGGGCCGGGCCGACTCGTTGTAGTGCGCGGGCTTCTCGGCGTTGCCGGCCTTACGGAAACGGCCGGGGCGCATGGTCGCCTTCTCGGCATCACCATCCTCGTAGATCACCGGCGTGGTGGTGCGTTCGATGTTCAGGCCGTTCGTGGCGGTCGTGCCCGTGGTGCTGACAATCTGCGGCCGCAGGAAGAACAGCAGGTCGGTCTTCTGGCTCACCTCGTTGGCCGTCTTGAACAGGT
>JADLBZ010000296.1 GCA_020847415.1 Planctomycetota bacterium | reverse complement strand
GCAACGGCACCACCGGCAACGGCGGTGGGGGCGGCAGCAGCTACGTCTACATCTACGGCGAAGCGGTCAACGTGAACCAGCTGTCCACTTATAACGGCGGCGACGGTAACACTAACGGCGGCAGCGGCTCGTACTTCTATTTTTACGCCGAGTCCAAGATGGAAGGTGTCGTCGTGAACCACACCGCCAATGGCGGCGACTCCCTGACCTCCGCCACAGGCAACGGCGGCAATGGCGGGGGTAGCAACTACTTCTATGCCGGGTATGATGACGGCGGCGACATGGTTAACTGCAGCGTCACGGTCAACGTCAGCGGCGGCAATGCGGTCGCGGGCGACCAGGGCGGCACGGGCGGATACATATACGTCTATGCTTACAACAACATGGAAAACTGCACCTTCAACTATACTGCCAACGGCGGCACGGCAGCGGCAGCCGGCGCGAACGGCGGCGGCGGTGGCGGCATCCAGACCCATGTGGGTAACGGCGGCTACGGCGGTATCGCCCGCAACATCCCCGTGACTCTGCAGATGAACGGTGGCGCTTCGACCGCCAGCCAGGGCGGCGGCGGCGGGTACGCCTACTTCCGCCAGTACAACTACGGCCACTCGGTGTTCAGCATCACGGGTTCACTGAACGGTGCTAACGGCGTGACCGGCGGCAATGGCGGCACGCTCGAACTGAACACGAATGACCAGTACGGCACCGTGGAGGCCACGTTGAACGCCATTACCGCCAACGGCGGCAACGGTACGGCGGGCGTGGGCGGCACGGGCGGCTTTCTGGATGTGACGCCGAACGGCAGCAGCTCCAGCTCCGGCAGCGCCATCCTGAGCGGCTCGTTCACGGGCCGTGGCGGCAACAGCACGGTTGCCATGAATGCCGGCGGCACCGGCGGCAGCGCCCTGTTCTCGTGTGGCAGCACGGGGCAGTTCGTCAGCAACAACCTGCAGCTTGACCTGCGCGCCGGCGATAGCGCCCTGTTCAACGGCGGTGCGGGCAACAACAACTTTGTGGCACCACCGGGACCCAACTGTGCCGTGTGGGGTCAGTTCTGGGGGCCGGCGACGATCTCCGGCAACATCAACACCTCAGGCGGCACTGGCGGTACCGGCAGCTTTGGCGGTGCAGCCGGCAACATCCAGTTTGATGCAAAGAGCAACAGCCTTGTGTGCAGTGCAACCCTGACGGCTAACGGCGGCGATGGCCCGTCCGGCGGCGGTCTGGGTGGCTCCGTCGTGGTGTCCGGTAGCTGGCTGACACCTGCCGGCTACGTGGAGTTCAGCGGCTCGATCACTGCAAATGGCGGCAACGCGACCGTTGCAGGTAACGGCGGAGGCACACTTGGTGCGTATGTCTACAGCGTGGACAATGGTGCGCCGCTTGCTTACGCAGGGTCTGTCGTCATGTCAGGCACTATGACTGCCAACGGCGGCAACGGTGCGGGCGCGGCAGGCAATGGCGGTAACGGCGGCAACGCGCTTGTCATGGCCGAGGACGGCAGCACCCTGGTCTCCGGCAGTCTTACAGCCAACGGCGGGACGGGCGTAACCGGCGGCATCAGCGGCTGGGTTGTAATCAGCACCTCAACCAGCTCGACGATCACCGTCAGCGGCACGTTGACGTCCAACGGTGGCGCCGGCACGACCACCGGCGGCAACGGCAATGCAAACGCGGTTCGCATCGGCAATGATTCGCAGACGAACATCACCCTCACCTCCACAGCCAGGGTGCGTTCCAACGGCGGTGCGGGCCCCACCCAGGGCAACGGCGGCAACATCAACATTGACGCCACCGGCACTACGAACGTCACGCAGCAGGCCGGCTCGATTGTGGAGGCACTGGGTGCCATAGCCGGCACCATCACCATCAGTTAGTTGATTCGCGCTACACGCTTTGCTCCGGGGGGCCGAAAGGCCCCCCGGTTCTGTTGGTGCATCGCAAGCGGCATTGGCTGCCAGCCAATGCCGCTTCACGGAGCTTCCAGCGCCGTTTGGGAACGCCAATCTCCTGATTGGCGCAGCGTGCCTTGCCACGTACCGGTCACGAGACCGGCGTTCCCAAGTCCACGGGTCGGCGCGTGTCAGCTATCCAAGTTGCGCGCAGCGGTTCACGACGCCCTGGTGGGGCGCGCCAGCAGGCCGTTGAAGAAGTCGCCGTTGGCGCCTTCCTCACCGGAAAGCAACTGCCCGGCTCGCGGCGTGAAGCCGCTCGCCGACCGGCCCGTGCAGCCGCGCGGGCCGGGCAGGGCGTTGAAAAGGACTTTTTCAACGCCCTGCCGGACGCTCCCGTGGCCTTGCAGTGCCTCGCCACAGGGCCGCTCGCTTCAGCATGCGCCCGGCGGGTTCCAACACCGCTGCCCGTTGCGCACGATCGGCCGGCGCTACTGCTTTCCCGTGTAGAGTTCCTCGGTGGCCAGCACCTGCATGCCGTGCTGCCACGCGCTGCGGTAGCGCAGCAGGAAGGGCTCGCGCCCCAGCTTCTCGCGGCCGTGGTCCGTGGGCGAGAACAGCACCACCAGCGTGCCGGCCTCCAGGTCTGCCTCGCGCACCTCGGGCAGGTTGTAGCTGCTCAGCACCTCGGCCATGGCGTCCAGGTAGCGGGGGGTGCTGGCCCGCGTGGCTTCGGGGCCGCTTTGCACCAGCCGGTCGCGCAAGCCGGGGGCGGCACTGCTGCGCCAGGCTGCCAGCCGCACGCGGCCGGAAAGCCCGGGCGCCTCGTCGGCGCGATCGGGAAGGTACTCGGGCGCATAGCCCGTAAGCGCCCCGTAGTACGCCCAGAAGGCCCGCAGCACGTTGGTGCGCGAGCCCGCCAGCGCGGGCGAATAGCCGGGCGCGGGCGCTTGGCTGGAAAGCACGTTGTCCAGCCGCAGGCCCTCAGGCGTGGCAATCACGAAAAAGCCCAGGTTCCACTCGCCGGCCTGGTTGCGCAGGGTAGCGGTCTGGATGCGCCCCCCCGCGCCGTCGCGTGTATACAGCATGCCGTGCGCAAGCGTGGCGCCTGCCAGGGTGGCCAGCCACGGTTCCAGGCCGCCGTGCAGGGCGCGCGCCTCAAGCTGCACGTGTTCGGTGACCAGCGTGCCGGCGCGCTCGGTGTCGCAGTCGTCAGCGGCCTGTTGCAGCTCAGCCAGCAGGGCGCGTTCGCCGCGGTCGGGCTCGTTTTCCAGGGTGGGGGCGGGTTTGCGGGCGGCGGTTGCGGCCGGCGTCGCTGCTTCTTCGGGTTCTTCGGCAACCGGGCCGCGTGCACAGCCGGCCATCAAGGCAGTTGCACACAGGACGGCAAGGGCGGCGTTTCGCGCGGGCATAGGATCTCCTTGCCCGGCGGATGCAATGCCTGTGCCAGAGCGCGCGGATGCCGGAAATCGCTGTGCAGAGCGGACTTGCGGGACGCGGCGTGACGCCTGAAGTTCCCGGCCGGGCGGAAATTTCCGCCGCAAACAGAACCTGCCGGGCGCGAACGCCCGGCAGGCACAGGTATGCAGAATCTACTTGGCCGCTGCGGCCTTGGCGGCAGCGGGAACGGAGATCTTGGCAGTGTGGCGCGCCCCGGACTTGCGGAAGGCAGCCACGTCTTTGCAGCAATAGCGAATGATGGAGGCAAGGCGCTGGCGCAGGTCCTTGCGCGGGCAAACCTGGTCCACAAAGCCGCGCTCGAGCAGGAACTCGCTGGTCTGGAAGCCCGCCGGCAGTTCCTGGCGCACGGTCTGGGCAATCACGCGGGGGCCGGCAAAGCCAAGCAGGGCCTGGGGTTCGGCAATGGTGACGTCGCCCAGGGCCGCCCAGCTGGCCATGCTGCCGCCCATGGTGGCGTTGGTCAGCACCGCAACGTAAAGGCCGCCGGCGTCCTGCAGACGCTTGATGGCAGCCGAAGACTTGGCCATCTGGAAGAGCGAAAGGATGCCCTCTTCCATGCGGGCGCCGCCGCCCGAGCCGGACACCACGATGTAGGGCATGTTGTGCTTCAGGGCATGCTCGGCGCCGCGGGCCAGCTTCTCGCCCACCACGCTGCCCATGCTGCCCATGATGAAGTTGGCATCAATGACGCCAAAGACAACGTCCTTGCCCATGATCTGGCCGGTGCCGAATACGGCTGCCTCGCGGTTGCCGGTCTGCTTCTGGGCCTGTTGCAGCTTCTCGCGATAGCTCTTCTTGCCCTTGAAGTTGAGGGGGTCCGTGGACTCCAGGTTCTCGAACAGGGGCTTGAAGGTGCCTTCGTCCAGCAGGTACTGAACGCGCTGCTTGGAGCTGATGCGGAAATGAAATCCGCACTCGGGGCAAACGTGGTGCTGCTCTTCAACGACCTTCTTGTACACCATGGCCTCACAGGATGTGCACTTCATCCAGAGACCATCAGTGGCTCCACGCTTGCGGGAAGAGTCCCAAGTCATCCATCGCCTCCGTGGTACGTGTAGAGAACAGGGGATGCTAGTCCGGTTCCCATCAGGGTCAACAGTCTAGTGGCCTGGCTCCGGCCGCATTTGAGCGTAACGCCTTGCTTCCGGATATGTTACGTGCAACCATTTCGCGCGGTAGCGCAATTGCCCAAGTTAGCGCCTGCTAGCCCTCTGCCTGCAAGTGTGATTGCGATTGCCCTTGCGACACTTGCAATTGCCGCTGTGTTTCATCTCACAGCAGAGCGGGCGGGTTTCCCCGCCCGCTCTGCTCTGCGATCGCCCTTAGAGCCTGTTCAGGATGCCTGAGCCTTGCTAATGCGCTGCGCCGGGCAAGCAAGGCGAACGCCGGCCCGCGATGCCCGCCGCAAGCAGTAGCTGGCGAACGACTTCTTAAAACAGGCTCTTAGGCGGCAGCCCGCGACCCCATCTCACTGCGCCGGAACCAGGCAATGTCTGCCTCGCGCAGCCCTTCGCCAAGCAGCTCCTTGACCAGGTCTTCGGCCCGCTTGCGCGAGTCAAACTGCTGAGCATTCAGGAAGCCGTCCTTGCCGCGATAGACCACCAGGTGTCCGCGGAACTCCTTGAGCAGAATCTTGTTACGGTCTACGCTGCGGCGGCCGCGCAGGGCCATCTTGTGGCGGCGCTCGCCGCGGGACTTCTTGCGGGACTCGGCGGGCAGCGTGGACTGGCAGGCCTCCCACTCGTCGTCCATGCCCATCAACTCGTCCCACACGCGGTCGAACGTGCCTTCGCTGCAGGCCTCGCGCAGCTTCTTGATCTCGACGAAGCCGATGCCCTTGCCGAACTTCTCGCGCACCGAGCGCGACAGGTCCACAGCCTTGATCTCCGGGTTCTTCTTGAATGCCGACGCGACAAAGGCCTTGCGGTCGTTGCTCATGGTCATCCCCTTGCGTTGTTCCCTTTGCGGCAACCGCCGCTGGTCCAGGCCGGCGGAAATCGCCGGGCCCGGGGGAATCGGCAGGGGCGGCTGATAATCTTGAGCCGGACCTGGCAAGGTGCCATTCTGGCGGCCACGGGTGTCCACCGCCGCCGGATTTGTCCACACCTCTTGCGCACCGTCGCTAACATGGCCGGTTCATCACAACCGCCGGGCAGGTGCTTGACGGGCAATGGGTTGCGGCATCGGGCAGCCGCGGCATGGAGGCAATAATGTCCCAGCAGACCGAGCCAAAGCCGCGCAAGAAGCGCATCGTCATGGTGCACCCGAAGTTCCCGCCTTCGTTCTGGAGCTTCGGCTTCATCAAGGAAATCGGCGGCTTCAAGACCGTGATGCCGCCCTTGGGCCTGGCCACGCTGGCAGCGCTGACACCGCCCGAGTACGACGTGGCGATTGTGGACGAGAACATCGAGGACCTCGACTTCAACATCGAGGCCGACATCATTGTCCTTTCGTCCATGGCCATCCAGGAGAAGCGCCTCTTTGAAGTAGCTGACGAGTTTCGCCGCCGGGGCTACCTGGTGTGCATGGGCGGGCCCATTTGCAACGTGCTGCCCGAACGCTGCCGGCCCCATTGCGACATCCTTTTTGAGGGAGAGGGCGAGTACAACTGGAAGATTTTCCTGTCGGAATGGGAAAAGGGCACCCACAAGGACCGCTACGTGCAGGTGGACAAGATTGACCTGCGCGACAGCCCCCCGCCCCGTGTGGACTTGCTCAAGACCGGCATGTACCGGCTGGGCTGCATCCAGACCACCCGCGGCTGCCCGTTCACCTGCGAGTTCTGCGACATCATCGTCACCTACGGCCGCAAGGTGCGCAGCAAGCCCATTGAGAACGTGATCAAGGAGCTGCAGGCCTGGGCCGACGCCGGCGTGGACTTCATTACTATCGCCGACGACAACCTGGTGGGCGACCGCGTCTATGCCAAGCAGATGCTGAAGGCGGTAGGCGACTGGAACCGCGCCCGCAAACACCCCCTCAGCTTCTATGTCGAGATGTCCGTGGACGTGGTTCGCGACCGCGAACTGCTGGAGCTGCTGCGCTGGGCCAACGTCACCGAGGCATTCCTGGGCATTGAGAGCCCCCGCAGCGACAGCCTGAAGGAAACCAAGAAGTTCCACAACGCCGCCACGCCGCTGGCCGACGCCATCAAGATCATCCAGAGCTTTGGCGTGGTGACCGTGGCGGGCATGATTGTCGGCTTCGACGCCGACGACCCCGGTGTCTTTGAGGACCAGTACAAGTTCCTGCAATTGGCGGGCATTCCCATCGTCATGCTGGGCATCCTGCAGGCCATTCCGCGCACTCCCCTGTACGAGCGCCTGGAGAAGGCCGGACGTCTGCGCAGTGCCGCCCAGGGCAACAACACCCTCAGCTTCACCAACGTGCAGCCGCTGGGCATGAGCTACGAAGAGCTCATCAACGGCTACCGCGAGCTGTTTGCCCGCCTGTACACCTGGGATGCCGTGGCGGAGCGCTGGCTGGCCAACGTGCGCCAGTGGGGCAAGCACCGGGTAGTGCCGCCCCATGTAGGCAAGGCGGGCGAGACAAGCCCCGCCGACGAGCCGGGCCGCAAGTGGATCCAGAAGCCCTTGGGCCGGCCGCGCGTGCGGCTGATGGGCGCGACGCTCAAGATCATCCGGTATTACCTGGCGGGCGGGCGCACCCGGCGCAATTTTGCCCTGAAGCTGCTGTGGGGCACCCTGAAGCTGGCGCCGGCGGCCCTGCTGCAAACGGTGAGCTACCTGGCTTATTTCATTCATCTGCGCGAATACGCGGACCGTGTGGTGGCCAAGGAGTACAAGTTCGACTACGCCCTGACCGACGTGAACACGCAGAAGAACAAGTTCGGCGAGGGCGGCAACATCAACATGGTGGACCTGGAAAAGAAGCGCGCCACCAAGATCAACGTTGCCGACGCCTACCAGGGCGCCGAAGTCAGCAGCGACGTGGCAGAGACGCTGGAAGTCGGCGCCTCGCGGTAGGTTGCCATCATTCTTTTCGCGGGGGCGGGCTTCCCGCCCCCGTTGCTGTTTGTGGCGTGGGCATCTTGCCCGCGTGCAGTTCGTGGCGTGGGCATCTTGCCCGCGTGCAGTTCGTGGCGTGGGCATCTTGCCCGCGCGTAGTTCGTGGCGTGGGCATCTTGCCCGCGCGTAGTTCGTGGCGTGGGCATCTTGCCCGCGTGCAGTTCGTGGCGTGGG
>JADLBZ010000295.1 GCA_020847415.1 Planctomycetota bacterium | reverse complement strand
GCTGTCGCCATGGCGGCGGCACTGTGGCTTCTGCCCGCCCCTCACGGCTGGTGGGTGGCCGGTGCGGTGCTGGCTGCAACCCTGGCCCTGCTGGGCTGGGGCGTGTTTGCCGTCAACTCGTCACTGTGGGCACCCACCCGGTGGCGCGGCCCCGGCCAGGCCGTCGCCCTCACCTTTGACGACGGGCCCGACCCGGCTTTCACCCCCCGCGTGCTCGACATCCTGCGCGACAAGCAAACCCCCGCCGCGTTCTTTGTCGTCGGCAGCCGCGTGAGCGCCCAGCCGCAACTTGCCTCCCGCATCGCCCGTGAGGGCCACCTGCTCGGCAACCACAGCCACAACCACGGCCTGGGCATCAACTTCAGCCTGCATAGGCGGCTGCGCGATGAGCTGTCCGGCTGTAACCGCGCCCTGCAGCTGGCGGCAGGGGTGACGCCGGCGTTCTATCGCCCGCCCCCTGGCTTCAAGAACCCCGCCCTGGGCGACGTGCTGCGTGAGCTGGGCATGGTGGCGGTGGGATGGCAGGTGCGGGCCTTTGATGCCGTGCGCCAGGACGCAGAGGCCATCATTCGGCGCGTCCTGCAAGGCGTGCGGCCGGGCGGCGTGATCCTGCTGCACGACGGCGCGGGCCTGCAGGGCAGCGCCGGCCGCGACGCCACGCTGGCAGCCTTGCCTGCGATTATTGACGGCCTGCGCGCCAAGGGCCTGCGCATCGTGCGGCTGGACGAGTTGCTGGGCACAACAGGGTTGCGCGCGGCGGGCGAATCTGCCTAAAAGACGGGTCTACCCGTCCGGAGCACGCCCGTGGCCCATAACCTGCTTGAGTGGTGCAACGCCGAAATTGAAGGCCTGCGGTCCCGCAGCCTGTTTCACATGCCCAAGGTGCACGAAAGCGCCGTGGGCCCGCGCGTGATGATCGAGGGCAAGCGCGTCATCCAGCTCTCCAACAACAGTTATCTGGGCCTCAGCACGCACCCCCGCGTGGTGGAAGCCGCCAAGAAGGCAATAGACAAGTACGGCGTGGGCACCGGCGCGGTCCGGCCCATCAGCGGCACCATGGACCTGCACGTCGAGTGCGAGCGCCGCATCGCGCGCTTCAAGGGCACCGAGGACGCACTGCTGTTCCAGAGCGGCTTTACGGCCAACGTGGGCGTGGTGAGCACCCTCAGCGTGGAAGGCGACCACATCATCAGCGACGAGCTGAACCACGCCAGCATCATTGACGGCTGCCGCCTCTCCAAGGCCAGCCGCGCGGTGTATCGCCACAAGGACTACGCGCACCTGGACGAGCTGCTGCGCGAGGCGCGCGGCGCCAAGGGCATCAAGGGCAAGATCCTGGTGGTCACCGACGGCGTGGTCTCCATGGACGGCGACGTGGCGGACCTCGTGCCCGTGGCCGACCTGTGCGAGAAGTACGACGCCATCCCCATGGTGGACGACGCCCACGCCACGGGCGTGATGGGCGAGGGCGGCCGCGGCACCGTGCACGCCCAGCACGTGCACGAACGCTGGACGTTGACCGTGGGCACGCTCTCCAAGGCCATTCCCGTGGTGGGCGGCTACTTTGCCGGGCCCAAGGTGGTCAAGGAGTACCTGGTGGCCAAGGCGCGGCCTTTCCTGTTCTCGTGCAGCGCGCCGCCGGCTGTGGTGGCCGCCGTGACTGCCTGCATTGACGTGATGGAGACCGAGCCCCAGCACCACCAGCGCCTGTGGGAGAACACGAAGTTCTTCAAGGACGGCCTGAAGAAGCTGGGTTTCAACACCGGCCAGAGCGTCTCGCCGGTGACGCCGGTGATTATCGGGGACGGCGCCAAGGCCGCCAAGTTCAGCGCCACCCTGCTGAAGAACGGCGTCTATGCCCAGGGCATCTACTTTCCCATGGTGCCCGAGAAGCTCTCGCGCGTGCGCACCATCGTGACAGCCGCCCACAAGCGCGAGGACCTGCAGGAGGCGCTGGACATCTTTGCGCGCTGCGGCAAGGAACTAGGCCTGATCTAGGGGGTCCCTCGCTGTCGGCTGCGGCAGTGCGGTCACCTTGGTTCGTGGCGTGGCCGTCCCGGCCGCAGAAGCTGTCTTGAACTGCATGCTCACGCAGAGCCGCAGAGAAAGGCAACTTCATTTATCCACGGATACACACTGATACACACAGATGAATACAACCAATGCAGACGAGCGCCCGCCCGAGAAGCCGCCATCTGTGTGAATCTGTGTACATCTGTGGCAAAACGCAGCTGCAGTTCGTGGCGTGGCCGTCGCGGCCGCGTGCCGTTGCGGGTTCAGTTCCCAGTACCTTCCGTGACTCCGTTTTTACACACAGTTGTGCGTCAGCCGCATGATACGAGCGGCGTCAGGTCGCCACGCGCGAGAGCTTCAGCAGACGCGAGAGCCGGTCAATCACCACCGTGAGCAGGATGATCACCAGCAGGTTGGTGGCGGCCTTGGGATACTGGAAGTGCTCGAAGTTGACGCTGAAGACAAAGCCCAGTCCAGCGCTGCCGATGATGCCCAGCACCACGCCCGCCCGCACGTTGCTTTCAAACTGGAAGAAGCTGTAGGTCATCCAGTCGCGCCAGCTAGCCGGGACAGCCGCGTAGCCAAAGCAGGCCGCGCGTGAGCCGCCGGCGGCCTGCTCAAAGCGCCGGTAGGGAATGTTGTCCACGGTTTCGCTGAACACGCGCACCAGCACGCCCAGGGTGTGAATGGCCAGGGCAAACGCCCCCGCCACCACGCCCGCCCCGAAGAACGCCACGAAGAACATGGCCCACATCACCTCGGGGATGGCGCGCGAGGTGAGCGCCACAGCACGCGCCAACAGCAACTGCACTGCCCGCAGCCCGCGCCGCAACGCGCCGGGCGCTTCTCCGGTGAACCGCTGGGGCTCCAGCTGGAAAGCCACCGAGTGCGGATAGCACAGGGCAATGGCCGCCAGCACGCCCAGCAACGTACCGATCACCGCCATGCCCACCGGGATCAGCGCGCTGCGCAACGAAACCGGCAGCGCCCCCGGCTCGCGTTTCAAGGCCGGATACCAGTCGGTGGTGTGGGCAATGTCAATCACCGGGGCGCGGCGCTTCATGAACTCGGCAGTGCGGGGGTCCTTGCGGGCGGGGCCGAAGCTCTCCCACTCGATGGCGCCCACGTCGGCCTCGCCCCGCGCCACGGCCAGCAGCGTCTCGATGTCGCTGCCCGTGGTGCGCACCTCGGCAAAGACCTGTTCCAGGGGCTTGCCGGTTTGCTTTTCCAGGTAGCTGCGCGGCCCGCTGTGGGCAGGTTCGCGGTTGGCGGGCCCCAGCACCAGCCGCTTGCCCTGCAGCGAGGCAGCGAAGGCTGCCGGGTCCGTGGCGGGCTTGGGCCCATCGGCCGTGCGGGCCACGAAGTGGCTGCGCACCAGGGCGCCCTCGCGTTCGGCCTCCCAGTCCAGCTCGGGCTTAAGCAGGCCCTCAAAAATGGCCAGGTGCTGCCAGCCCTTGGGCTCAAACAGGCCCGTCAATTTGGGAAGCTGGGCCTCGGGCACGATGGCGCTGGAGTGCTCGCGCCCCTGGTACCAGACCGACCACACCACCATGCACAGTGCAAAGCCGATGCCGGCCCACTTGCGCGCCCACTGCACCGCAAGGGGCCGCCCGCCGCGGGCGCGGGGATGGTTGGGGTCTTCGCGCACCTGCCGGCGGATGAAGTTGGCGCCCAGGTCGGCGGCGGCTGTCAGCGCCAGCGTGAACAGCACCATGGTGGCGACGCGGTCGTATTCGCCGTAGTCCAGCCGCAGCTTGATCTCGGCGCCCAGGCCGCCGCCGCCCACGGCGCCGATCACGGCGGCATTGCGAATGGCGCACTCGGCGCGCATGAGGGTGTAGCTGAGCATGCTGCGCGAGGCATGGGGCCGGATGCCATACAAGAAGGTGCGCATTCTGCCCGCGCCCACGGCCCGCACGTTTTCGTAGCGGCGCGGGTCAATGCTGTCCCAAAGCTCGCTGTAGATCTTGCCCAGTATCCCGGTGACGCTGATGGCCAGGGCCAGCATCCCGGTCATGGGGCCAATGCCCAGCAAGGGAACCAGCAGCACCGCCCAGGCAAAGTCCGGCACGGCGCGCAGCACGTCCAGCACCAGCCGGCAGAACGAGCACAAGGCCGCCCGGGGGCTGCGCAGGGGGAACCAGTGCAACCAGCGGGGGCCGCGTTCTTCGCCCACACAAACCGCCCTGGAAGCCCCCAGCGCCAGCCCGTAGGCCAGCACAATCGCTATCGCCACGCCCAGCAGGGCCGCCGAGAGCGTCTGCCAAGTCAACTCCAGGGCGCGGTGCAGGTAGCCGTCGGGCCCGGTGCCCAGGTCCGGGCCGGCAAAGCCCGCCAGGAAGGACTGCACGCGGCGCCACGAGGCAGCAAACTTGTCGGCATCCGTGAACGCGGAAAAGTCCCACACGTCGCGGTCCAGGGTGGTCGGGTCAAGGTTGGCGGGGTCCACGGCGAACAGCGCCACATAAACCAGCAGCGCCACGGCCCCCAGGGCCACGAAGTGCGTCAGCGGCCTGCGTTTGCCGTGGCTTTGCAGGGCCGGCTGCATCAGTTAGCCCCCCGCCATTCGTCCAGGTGCAGGGCGCGGTACTCGGCGCCGTACAGCTCGCGCAGCATGGTGGCGGTAATGGCCTCAGGGGTGCCGTCAAAGAACACGCCGCCGTCCTTCAGGGCGATCACCCGCTGAAAGTTGCCCTGCAGCAGCTCCAGCGAGTGCAGGTTCACCAGCAGCGTCGCGCCGGATTGCCGGGCCACGCGCGCCAGCAGCTCAATCACCTCGCGTCCCAGGCGCACGTCAAGCTGGCTGACCGGCTCGTCCGCCAGGATGCACTGCGGATGTTGCACCAGCAGGCGGGCAATGGCGACGCGCTGCTGCTGGCCGCCGGAGAGCTCATCGGGCTGGGCCCACAGCTTGTCGGCAATTTCCACATCAGACAGCGCACTGCGGGCCAGCTCCAGGTCCAGGGGCCAGAACAGCGAAACCAGCGCGCGCGGCAGCCACCAGTGGCCCAGGCGGCCCATCAGCACGTTGTGCACCACCCGCAGGTGCGGCACCAGGTTGTCGTTCTGGTAGATGACGCCGATGTCGCGGCGCAGCTCGCGCAGGCGCCTGCCGCGCAATGCGGCTGTGTCCTGCCCCAGGGCCAGCACGCGGCCAGCCGTGGGCATGAGAAACGCCGACAACAGCCGGTACAGCGTGGTCTTGCCCGCGCCCGAGGGGCCGATGACGGCCACGTGCTGCCCGCGCGGGATGCGCAGGGAAAGACCCATCAGGACATCGTGGTTGCCGAAGGCGCGTGAGACCCCCTCCAACACAAAGGCGTCGCCCTGGGCTGTGGCGGTGGAAGGCGGTTGTTCGCGCGGCGCGTCCATAGAGGCCGGGGGGCGCACGGTGTGCGCCCCCGATACTGCGGCTAGCCCACGTCAATGCCGGCATCCAGCACTTTGCGGATACCGTCCCATTCCTTCTTGTCGCACTCGACGAACTTGCTGTCCTTGGCTCCCCAGGCGCCCAGCAGCTTGTTGTCCTCGTCCTTCTTGCAATCGAGGGCCAGGAAGAAGTCCTTGATCTTCTTGATGCGCTCGGCGCCGATGCGGTTGTTGGCCACCCAGACGTAGTCCACATAGGCGGGCGTGGTGTAGATCAGCTCGCACTTTTCCTTGGCCTTGGCGAGGTCGTCCTGGGCCCCGTCCCAGTTCTTGTAGTTCAAGGCACCCACCTGGGCCGTGCCCTCGGCCACGTCGCGGATGGTCTTGTCATGGCTGCCGCTGTAGGCCACGGACTTGAAGACGTCCTCGGGCTTTTCGCCGGCCTGGTCCTCAAAGAAGCTGCGCGGCATCACGTGGCCGCTGGTGCTGCTCTTGCTGCCGAACGTGAAGGCCATTCCCTCGGCCTTGGCGGCGAGGTCCTTCAGGTCGGTAACAGGGCCGATCTTGGCCTCCTTGTTGGCGATGAAGTAGGTCTTGTACTTCTTGTCGCTCTCGCGGCAGGCCACGAACGTGCACTTGTCGCCCATCTGCTTGTCGGCCTGCACGCCGGTGACGCCGCCGAACCACACGAGCTCTAGCTGGTCCGTGGCCAGGCCCGTCACGCAGGCGGCGTAGTTCTGCTGGGGCATGAACTTCACCGGGATGCCCAGCTCCTTGCTGAGGCGCTCTGCCACCAGTTTGCACTTCTCTTCAATTCCCTTGGCGTCAGAGTCCGGGATGGCCGAGATGCGGATTTCCTTGATGTCGTCTGCCTGCAACAGAGT
>JADLBZ010000294.1 GCA_020847415.1 Planctomycetota bacterium | reverse complement strand
TGGCAGACGGCAACGGCGGCAACTCGCCGTCGTCGGTGAGGCCAGCCAGTAGCTCGGCAATGGTCGGTTGGTTCAGCACAGAGCCCTCACCCAATGTGCTGGACAGAAACAGGGGCGAGCGGGGTGCACGCGCAAGCCAGCCGCGTGGCTGGTGTTGCGCGGAGAGTTTTTTGTGGTGGCAGTTGTGGTGTGGGCCTCTGGCCCGCATGCAGTTGCTGTTCTCTGCGGCTCTGCGGCTCTGCGAGAGCAAGCAGTTCAGAACTGCGCGCGGCCGAGACGGCCACGCCACGAACTGCAGGGGCGCGCGGGCGAGGACGGCCACATCATACAGGCAACGACTGGCGCAAAACCGCGGGCCGGCGGCGCGGCGAGCACGTTCGTATTTCCTGTCAGGACGCCCCGTGGCGCGGACCCTGTATAAGGAACGGCGTGACCGCTGACGACGCAGCCTTGATACGGCGGGTACTCGCCGGCGACAACGCGGCCTATGGCGCGCTGGTGGAGCGCTACTGGCGCCACGCCCACGGCAGCGCCTACGCCGTGCTGGGCAACGCCGGCGACGCCGAGGAGATTGCGCAGGAGACTTTTGTGCAGGTGTACGAAAAGCTGTCGTCGCTGCGCGAGCCCGGGGCCCTGTCCTCGTGGGTCTGGCGCATTGCCCGCGACACCGCACTGAAACACTTGCGCAAGCACAAGCGCCTGACGCCCACGGGCGAGCTGCCCGAGCCGCACCGCGCCCATGAGCCGCCCGAGGCCGCCCTGCTGGCCGGCGAAGAGAAGTCCGCCCTGCTGGCCGCCCTGGGCACGCTGCCCGACGACATGCGCGAGGCCCTGCAGATGCGCTACTGGGAAGAGCTGGACTACGACGCCATGGCTGATCGCACGGGGGTTTCCGCCGCGGCCCTGTACCAGCGCGTCTGCCGGGGACTGAAGCGCCTGCGCGAGATCCTTGAGCGCGGGCCGGAGGCTGCCACATGATCCGCGAACCCCACCCGGAATCTGCCGACGGCTTTGACCGCACCGCGGAAGGCGCCGCACTGGCCGAACGCCTGCGCCGTGCATCGCCGCCTGCCACCGACCCCGCTGCGGCTGCGCGGCTGGTTCTGGCGCGCCTGCAGCATCGCCGCAAGGGCCGCCTGCTGCGGGCCTGGGCGCCCGCCGCCGGCGTGGCCGCCGCCGCTGCCCTGATGGCAGCCATGATCCTGCTGCCGGACCCGTCACGGGTGTCCCCCCCGGCTGCAACTCCCGCGCCGGCCGGCCCGGCGGCCATCGTACGCGGGCCAGCCGCGGCGCAGATCACGGCTGTGGTGCTGGGCCCCGCGGGCGAGGGCTGGCGCATTGACGCGGGCCTGAAAGACGGCTTGCGCGTGGGCGACGTGCTGGTGGGTCCCGCCGAGACCGAGGCCCGGGTTGCCGCCGTGGGCATTTTCGAGTCACGGGTGCGGGCCGCAAAACCCCTTTCCCGGGGCGCACGGCTGCGCTGTGAGGCGAGCTCTCCCGCCCAACAGCGCGCGGTGCGCATGGCCGAGTTGGGCGGCGACCCGGGCGCATTCCTGGACTTCGGGGCGGTCCTGGACGTTGCCGCCCCCCACCTGGCGCGATCAGCCGGACTCTCCGACAGCCGCGCGGTCATCGTCACCGAGACCATCCCCGCCCTGCTGCGCGGCCCCGGTGACGCCGAGCCCTCGCTGTGCGCGCGGCTTGGATTGCAGACGGGCGATGTGCTGTATGAGGTCAACGGCTTGCCCGTTGGCAACCTGGCCGAGGTGGCGCGGGCGCTCGACCTCAGCCGCGACGGCCGCCTGCTGACCGCCAAGGTGGTGCGCGCCGGCAAGACGGTGTCGCTGACCCTGCCGCCAAGAAACTGACGTGTTTTTCAAGAGTCTGTGCACACTTGCGGGCCTGGCTTTCCCAGCTAATCCCTAGCGGCTGCGTTCATGTCGCCAGTCGGATTACCGTATCAGGGCAGGAAGGCCGAGCCATGTCGTTCGTTCACCTGCACGTCCATTCCGACTACAGCTTCCTCGATGGCGGCGCCACCGTGGACGGGCTGGCCAAGCGCGCTGCCAAGCTGGGCATGCCCGCGCTGGCGCTAACCGACCACGGCAACATGTGCGGCGCGGTGGACTTCTACAAGGCCGCCAAGAAGGCCGGCGTTAAACCCATTCTCGGCTGTGAGGTGTATGTTGTCCCCTACAGCATGAAAGAGAAGCGCAACCCCGACCTGGAAGGCGCACCCGGCGGCGAGCGCGGCCTCAAGGAGAACGCCCACCTGGTGCTGCTGGCCCAGAACGAGCAGGGCTACCGTAACCTGTGCAAGATCGTCTCGGCCGGGTTCAAGGAGGGCTTCTACCGCAAGCCCCGCGTGGACTACGACATCCTGGGCCGCTACCGCGAAGGCCTGTTCGCCCTCACCGCCTGCCTGGGCGGCGAGGTGCCCCAGGCCATTTTGCGCAGCAAGGAAGACGAGCCCGCCCTGGCCAAGATCGGCCGTTACGTCGAGCTTTTCGGCCGCGACAACCTCTTTCTCGAGGTCCAGAACCACCCGCGCTGCACGACCGGCGAGTACGAGCAGCAGGTGGCGGCCCGCATGTTTGAGCTCTCGCGCAAGTCCGGCGTGCGGCTGGCGCTCACCAACGACAGCCACTACCTGAACCCGGAGGACTTTGAGGCCCACAACGCCCTGTTGTGCATCAACACGGGGCGCCTGCTCTCGGACCCCACGCGCATGGAGTACGGGCCGGACTTCTATCTGAAATCCGCCGAGGAAATGGCTGAGCTGTTCCCCGGCCGGCCGGAGCTGCTCCAGAACACGCTCGAGATCGCCGAGCGCTGCGCCCTGGAGCTCAAGAACACCGGCTATCACCTGCCCCAGTTCGCCTGCCCCGACGGCCTTTCGGCCAAAGACTACCTGCGACGGCTGTGCGAGCAGGGCGTGCGCGCCCGCTACGGGGAAGCAGCCCTGCAGCCCGGCAACACGGTGCGCGAGCGCCTGGACTTTGAGCTGGCCACCGTGGACCGCATGGGCTTCAACAGCTACTTCCTGATTGTGGCGGACTTCATCGGCTGGGCCAAGGACCGCGGCATCCCGGTGGGGCCGGGACGCGGCTCGGCGGCCGGCGCCATTGTGGCCTACGCCCTGGGCATCACGAACCTGGACCCGCTGAAGTACAACCTGCTGTTCGAGCGCTT
>JADLBZ010000293.1 GCA_020847415.1 Planctomycetota bacterium | reverse complement strand
CTGGGGCACCGCGTTCCGGTGGAAGAGTTGCGCCTGCCCGAAGGGCGCGTGCTGGTGGTGCATGTGCCGCCGCGCCTGCCGGGCACGGCCTGGCATGTGGATGGCAGCTACTTCAAGCGCGCGGGTGACGACCTGGCACCGCTCGCCGACCACGAGCTGCGCGCCATGTTTGCGGAGGGCGGGCCTGACTTTTCGGCCCAGCCCTGCCCAGGTGCCACGCTGGCCGACCTGGAGCCGGAGTCCATCGCCCTGTTCCGCGAGCGCTGGGCCAGGAAGAGCGGCGACCCGCGCAAGCGCGAACTGGGCGACCTGCAGACCCTGCGCGATGCCGAGCTGCTGGTGGAAGGCGATCAGGTGAGCTATGCGGCACTCATCCTGTTCGGCACGCGGGCGGGGCTGACGAGGTGGCTGGCACAGGCCGAGCTGGTGTTCGAGTACCGCTCGTCCGAAGCCGCAGGCCCGGCGGCCGACCGCGAGGAATACCGCGCGGGCTTCTTTGCCTGGCAGGACGCGCTGTGGAAGAAGATCAACCTGCGCAACGACCGCCAGAGCTACCAGGACGATTTTTTCCGCATGGACTTGCCCACGTTCGACGAGGTGCCGGTGCGCGAGGCCATCCTGAACGCGGTGGCCCACCGTGATTACCGGCTGGGCGGCTCGGTCTTCGTGCGGCAGTTCGCCAAGCGGCTGGAGGTGGTGAGCCCGGGCGGGCTGCCGCCGGGCATCACGCCGGAGAACATCATCAACCAGCAGAACCCGCGCAACCGCCGCCTGGCGGAGGCGCTGGCGCGGTGCGGCCTGATCGAGCGGTCCGGCCAGGGGCTGAACCTGATGATGGAAAGCGCCGTGCGCCAGGGCAAGCCCCTGCCCAGCTTTGCAGGCACCGCCGCGCACGAGGTGCGCCTGACGCTGGAGGGCGGTGTGCGCAACCCGGCCTTTGTGCGCTTCATGGAGCGGCTGGGCGAAGACACGTTGCGCAGCTTTTCCACGCTGGACTATCTGGCGCTGGAGCGGCTGGAGCAGGGCCGCCCCTTGGCACCCGAATTGCAGGAGCGCCTGCCCGCACTGGCAGAAGTGGGTGCCATAGAGGTCATGGGCCGGGGCAAAAATGCCAGATACATGCTGGCAGCCGCCTTGTATGCAACGCTGGGCAGCAAAGGAACCTACACCCGAAAACGGGGCCTGGACCACCGCACCAACAAGGCTCTGTTGCTGCAACATCTCAAAGACCAGGGCGAGGCTGGCGCACCGCTGAGCGAGTTCCGCCAGGTGCTGCCGTCGCTGCCCATGAAGGCAGTGCAAAAACTGCTCGACGAGCTGCGCAACGAGGGTTCGATCGGCGTTCTTGGCCAAAGGCGTTGGGCCCGCTGGTATCTGGCCGATGCAGCGGTCTTTAAGCCCATGCGTGATGCCAAAAGGTAAAGCAATGCTTTAAACGGCAGAATATTTCATAAAAATCAATGAGTTATAAAGCCCAATCCTGTTCATAAAACACCATGGCGGGTTAAACGGCATGTTTAAACCAACCCATCGCCGGTAGGCGCCCAACGCAAAACCGCCACCCTTCTCATGCAGTGAAGGCCACGCTTTGACGACATCCAACTTCAGCTTTCTGCAGCCCGACTGGCCCGACCTCCTGGCCGAAGCCCGCCGCGCCGAAGCCGCTGCACTGGCCGACCCGCGCACCGCCTGCTTCTACGCCCGCCGCACGCTGGAGCTGGCCGTGGCCTGGCTGTACCAGGCCGAAGGGGGCCGGGGTGGCAGCCTGCGCCTGCCGTACAAGGCGGATTTGTCGGCCTTTCTGTTCGAGCCGAGTTTTCAGCAACTCGTGGGCAGCGCCATCCACGCCAAGATGGACGTGATCCGCCGCCTGGGCAACCAGGCCGTGCACCACAGCCGCCCGGTGGCGCCGCAGGACGCGCTGGCCGCGCTGCGCGAGCTGTTCCATGTCGCCTTCTGGCTGGCGCAGCACTATGCGCGCCGGGTGGCCGACCGGCCGCAGGCGGTGCTGCAGTTCCGCGCCGAGCTGCTGCCCCCGCCGGCCTCTGCCGCCATGGCGAAGGAACAGGCCGCCAGCCGCGCCGCCCAGGCTGCCGCGCAAGAGGTGCTGCAAAGACAGGCCCAGGCACTGGCCGAGCGCGACGCGCAGCTGCGCGAGGCGGCCGCGCGCAATGCGGCACTCGATGAAGAGCTGGCGCGCTATCGCGCCGAGATTGCCGCCGCCAAGGCCGCCAACGCCGCCAACGCCGCCGCACCGGCGCCGGAGCACGACTACGACGAGGCCGCCACGCGCGACCTGTTCATCGACCTGCTGCTCAAGGAAGCCGGCTGGGCGCTGGACCAGCCGCAGGACCGCGAATACCCGGTGCAGGGGATGCCGAATGCCCAGGGCAAGGGCTTTGTGGACTATGTGCTGTGGGGTGCCGACGGCAAGCCACTGGCGCTGGTGGAGGCCAAGCGCAGCCGCCGCTCTGCCCGCGAGGGCGAGCAGCAGGCCAAGCTGTACGCCGACTGCCTGGAGCGCCAGTTCGGCCACCGCCCGGTGCTCTACGGCACCAACGGCTACGAGCACTGGATGTGGGACGACACCACCAGCCCGCCGCGCCCCGTGCAGGGCTTTCATACCCAGGGCGAGCTGGAGCTGATGGCCCGGCGCCGCACCACGCGCAAGCCGCTGGCCAGCGTGCCCATTGCGGCCGGCATTGTGGAGCGCCACTACCAGCAGCGCGCCATCCGCCGCATTGCCGAGACCTTCGAGCGCGACCAGCACCGCAAGGCCCTGGTGGTGATGGCCACCGGCGCTGGCAAGACCCGCACGGTGATTGCACTGGTGGATGTGCTGATGCGCGCGGGCTGGGTCAAGCGCGTGCTGTTCCTG
>JADLBZ010000292.1 GCA_020847415.1 Planctomycetota bacterium | reverse complement strand
GCTGCGCGTGCGCTCAAACGCCGCCACCTGCACCGAGCCCGAGGCCACTTGCACGGCAAACAGGTCGCGCAGCACCTGCGCCGCCTCGCCCGCCGTGATGTAAACGGTTTTCAGTGTGTGCGTGGTCTCCGCAAAGGCCGGGTTCTCCGGCTGGGATTGCAGCTTGCGCGCGCGTTCCGCCACGCGGTCCAGCTCGTCGCGGCGGCCGTTCACCAGCAGCACGTTGGAGGGCTCGTTCACCGCCACCTTCCACGTTTCGCCCTCGGCGCGCAGGCGCTCCAGCGCCGCGGCATGGCGTTGGGCGCTGCCCTGCGAGACGGGCAGGTCACGCACGACCAGGTCGTCGGCGCGTTCGCCCGGCTGTTCGGCGGCCTGGGCAACGCTCCAGGCGGCGTGCAGGCGGTCCGCGTAGTCCGTGACGACCAGCGTCTGCGTTTCTTCAAACACCTCGGCGCGGCCGATGCCCGGTGTCAGCACCTCGCGCACGCGGGCAGCCACGGAAGCCGCGGCCGCCCGTTTCAGGCGAATCGAAAGGCCCGCGAAAAGGCTGGTACCCAGCTCTTCGGGGTGCTGCAGAATGGGCGCGTGGCGCGCGGCTTCAGCGCCCGTGTGAAGCTGGTAGGTGGGGCCGGGCATGCCTCCCACCTCAAAGGGCACCAGCTCGGCGCGGCGCAGCAGCTCAAACAGCAGGGCCTGCTTGGCCTCGCGGGTGTCCAGCGCGGCGGGCTGGGCCGAGACACGGCGCGGCTGGCTGGTGGCGGGATCCAGCAGGTCGCCGGACTCGTAAAGGAATCCGACTCCCAGCTCTTTGCGCGCCCAGAGCAGCACATCGGCCACGGGCGCGTTGTCGAACAGGGCCTTGGGCGGTGTTTCCTGGGCTTGCGTGGTTCCGAGTCCAAGCGCCGCCAGGCACAGGATCAACGTTGCAGCCATCCATGCACGCATGGTCAGGCCTCCACAGGTTTGTTGCGCCCAGCCGCCAGCAGCCCGATGGCCACGCCACCCAGCAGCAGCAGTCCGCCGGTCAACTGCACAGGGGTCAGCGTCGAGGTGCGGAACACGCTGTAATGGTCGCGCAGTCCTATCATGATCAGCAGGCTCAAGATCGGCTCACCCAGCACCACCAGGTTCACATAGAAGATCGGCACGTACTTCACTACGTAATGAAACATGGAATGGCCGATCAACGTTGGCAAAAGCACTGCCACGCCAATCCAGAACCAGGTCTGCCGGTCAAAGCCGCCCAGGGGCGAACCCAGCACCAGCGCCACCGAAAGGCAAGTCAGGCCACCCAGCAGATACAGGGCCAGCAGGTAGCCTTTCAGGCTCATGCGGGGGCGCAGGCGGCGCCCGATACTGTAGCTGATCACGATGGTCAGGCAGGCCGCCAGGGTCAGGGCGTCGCCCACCAGGTGGTGCACGTCAAAGGTGTAGTCGTGCCACACGAACATCAGCAGGCCCGCCATGGCAGCAAGCGACGCAAGCACCATGCCGCGTGTGATGCGCTCGCCCAGCCAGATGGCGCCAATGACGGCGGCCATAAGCGGCTGAACGCCCAGCAGCACCACGACGCTTTCTTTGCTGGTGTGGAAGAACGCGAGGTTAAAAAGGCCGAAGTGCGAGCCGTAAAGCAGCCCGGACACCAGCAGCCGCAGGCGCTCGGGGCCGGTGAGGCCTTTCAGGTCGCGCACCAGGGCAGGCCCGGCCAGCAGCGACAGCACAGCCGTGACACTGAGCAGCCGCCAGGCGGCCAGTGCAAAGGGCTCAATGCCCGCCAGCAGGATGACGACCGGGGCAGTGGCAATGGCCAGCACGCCCGTGATGAGGGCGGCAACCGGGGCAGCACGCATGGCGGCATCTTGCGTTGGTGCGGCCAGTGCGAAAGGCCCCGGGTCTTTGCGTCTGGTGCGCCTGACAACGGGCACTAGACTGGCGCCACAACCAGGTGTGGTTAGTCGCGCAGGCACGAAGGTGCACCATGGCCATTTTGCAGCAACTGGCAGACTCGGGCGGCGAGACCCTGACGTTTGTGAACGACGCAGCCACGGGCCTGCGCGCCATCATTGCCGTGCACAGCACCCGCCGGGGGCCCGCGTTCGGCGGCATTCGTACGCTCAGCTATCGCAGCCAGAACGCCGCGGTGGAAGACGCGCTGCGGCTGGCGCAGGCCATGAGCTACAAGGCGGCGGTAGCGGACCTGCCCGCGGGCGGCGGCAAGACGGTGGTTCTGAAGCACCCCGAGATGCGCCGGGCCGAGGCCTTTCGGGCCCTGGGGCGCGCCATCCAGCGCATGGGCGGCAGCTACTTTACGGGGCTTGATGTCGGCACCAGCCGCGAAGACCTGCAAGAGGTGGCCAGTGAGACCAAGTACGCGGCGTCCACCCTGGACTTCGGCAAGGCCACGGCGCGCGGCCTGATGGCTGCCATCCGCGCCGGGCTTAAGGCGGCCACGGGCTCTGACGAGCTGGAGGGGCGCCGGGTGGCTATCCAGGGCCTGGGCGCGGTGGGGGGCGAGCTGGCCCGGCTGCTGCACGGAAAGGGTGCTGCGCTGGTGGTGGCGGACACCAACGCGCAACTGGGGCTGCAGGTGGCGGAAGAAACGGGTGCAGAAGTCGTCAGCCCCTCGCGGGTGCTGGCCACTTCGTGCGATGTGCTGTCGCCCTGTGCACTGGGCAGCGTACTCACCGCCCACGTGGCGGAGAACCTGCACTGCAAGGTGGTGGCCGGCAGCGCCAACAACCAGCTTGCCACGCCCGCGGCGGGCGAGGCGCTGCGCAAGGCGGGAATCGTGTATGTGCCGGACTACGTGGCCAACGCGGGCGCGCTGATCAAGGGCGTGACCGAGCATGTGAAGGGGCGCGAGGTGGGCTTTGAGGTGGTGGACCGTATCTACGACACCGCGCTGCTGGTGCTGACCCGCGCCGCCAGGGAGAACCGCCCGCCCAGCCAGGTGGCGGACGACGTCGCCCGCGAGCGCCTGCGCTGAACCCGGCCTGCCGAGGACCCAGCCCGAAAACCCGCAAGGAGAACTGGAACGCGCCCGCACGGTGCAGAACGCCATGCTGCCTGATGCGCCCGTGGTGCCGGGCCTTGAAATCCAGTGCAGCTACCGCGCCTGCGACGCCCTGGGCGGCGACTTCTACGACTTCATCACCGTGGACCCCTGGCGGCTGGGCTTCGTGATTGCCGACGTTTCGGGCCACGGCGCGCCGGCGGCGCTGGTCATGGCCTCGGCCAAGAAGGCGCTGCAGATCTTCGGGCGCGGGTGCCCTTCACCGCGCGAGACGTTGCTCAGCGCCAACACCAGCCTGCGGCCCGACATGCCGCGCGGCATGTTCGTGACCGTGCTGTACGGCGTGCTGGATATCCGCACGCTGCGCTTTGACTTTTCCTGCGCGGGCCACCCTCCGCCGCTGCTGGCGGCCGATGGCGCCGTGCGCTCGGAATGGCCCAACGCGGGCGGCCCGGTGCTGGGCGTGCTGCCCAGCGAGCTGCTGGCCGCGCGCCTGCAGGAGACCACCATCCAGCTTCGACCGGGCGACGCGCTGGTGCTGCACACCGACGGCCTGACCGAGTCGTTTGCGCCGGACGGAGAGATGCTGGGCCTGGCCCGCATCACCGAGATGATCCGCCACGCGGGCTCCGTGCCGGCCTCAGAAACGGTCGCGCGGGTCTGCGCGCAGGCGGACAACTTCCGGGGCACTGCACCCCAGGCCGACGACGAGGCCATCGTGGTGCTGCGCGTGCTGGGCCGCGCCGCTGAGCCGGTACCCCTGCCCGGCGCCGCTGCTGAGACTGAAACCAACCTGCCTAAGGCCCGTGAGGGCCTGGTGGGGCGCGACCGCGACCTGCAGGAGGTGACTGCCATGCTGGGCAGCGATGCCACGGTGGTCACCCTGACCGGCCCGGGCGGCGTCGGCAAAACCCGGCTGGCCACCGCCGTGGCGGAGCAATCGCAGGCACAGTTCCCCTCCGGCGTATGGTTCTGCGATCTGACGGAAGCCCGCGACGCCTGGGGTGTCTGCCGTGCCGTGGCGCAGGTGCTGTCGCTGCAGGAGGCCGACGCGCGGTTGGGCGAGCGCATCGGTAATGCCCTGCGCGGGCGCGCCGCCACCCGTGGCGGTGGGGCTTTGCTGGTGCTGGACAACTGCGAGCAGGCTGCGCCACACGTGGCCCGCTGCGTGGCCGAGTGGCGCGCGCGGGCCCCGGGCACGCGCTTTCTTCTGACCAGCCGCGTGGCCACCGGCGCCCGGGGCGAACGCGTCCGTGCGCTCAAGCCACTGAAGGTGCCCACCGGGCGCCAGAAGAAGCCCCAGTTCGATGAAGCGCGCCTGGCGGCGTTGCGCGAAGTTCCCGCCGTGCGGCTGTTCCTGCAGCGTGCTGAAGAGAAGGTGCCGGGCTTTGCCCTGACCGCCGAAAACGCAGAGGCAGTCACCGGCATCTGCGGCGCCCTGGACGGCATCCCGCTGGCGCTGGAGCTTGCCGCCGCGCGCCTGGGCGTGTTGACGCCGCAGCAGGTGCTGGCCCGCATGAGCGAGCGCTTTGAACTGTTGCGCAACCGGCAGGGGCATGGGCACCACGCCACGCTGGAGACCGCCGTCGCCTGGAGCTGGGACCTGCTGCCCGATCACGAGAAGGCGGTGCTGGCCGAGCTATCCGTGTTCCGCGGCGGGTTCTTTGTCGAGGTCGCCCAGCAGGTGGTTTCCGCGGCGGAAGGCGCTGCTGATCTGCTGGACAACATCGAGTCCCTGGCGGCGCAGAGCCTGCTCACCCACGAGGACGTGCCCGGCCTGCCCGGCGAGCGGCGCTTTGTGCTGTATGAATCCGTGCGCCTGTTTGCCCAGCGGCGGCTGCATGAACTGGGCCGGGCCGACACGGTGCGCGCGCGCTGGCGCTCGGCGCTGGTGGATTATGCCGTGCGCTGGTGGCAGCGGCGCATGAGCCCGCGTGCGCGCGAGGCCCGGGCCCGAATCGAACTGGAAGTGGACGGCCTGCTGGAAATCGCGCGAGAGGGCGCTTCGGTCGAGCAGTCGGCCTGGGCTGCCGTGACAGCCGCCATGGTGGCGCAACGCGCCAGCAGTGATTCGACCTTCGACGAGCTGTTGCGCGGCTTCCAGCGCGCCGCACAGCCGGAGAGCGAGTTGTACGCCTGGCTGACCATCTCGGCAGTGGAAACGGCCATTCGCAATGCCCCGGCCGAGGCCGAGAAGGAACTGGCGGCGTTAACGCCGGCCGGGCCTGCGCGCTGGCACGTGCTGCTGGCGCGCATCCGGGCGGCCCAGATCCAGGGACGCCAGCCGGAAGTGGAAGCCCTGGCGCGCCAGATGCTGGAACTGCCGGGCCTGACGCCGTTGCAGAAGGCGGTGGCGCAGGACCGGCTGGGGAACTGCATGTACAAGGCCGGCGACCTGTCCGGCTCGTTGAAGCTTTACGAGGAGGCCTTGAAGGTGGCCCGCGAGCAGCATGACGCCGCCCTGGAGGCAACTGTGCTGGCGCACATTGGTTCCGCTCATCGAATGATGGGGGCGCTGGATCGCTCCGAGCAGGCGCTGCGCGAGGCGGTGCGCATCTGCCAGGTAGAAAAGCACCCCGGCATGGAAGCATCCTGGCTGGGCAATCTGGGCATCACCGTGGCGGACACGGGACAGCATCGGCAGGCGGAATCGTGTCTGTTGCGGGCCGTGACCCTGTCGCGCGAGTCAGGCTCGCTGGCCACCGAGGCAGCGCACCTGCGCAACCTGGCCTATGTGTACCACAAGCAGGACCGCCTGGAAGAAGCGCTTTCTGCCACCGAGCAGGCCCTGCAACTGGAACGCGAACTGGGCAACGAGCACGGCATTGCTTTTGCGTTGTCCAACATTGCCGTTCTGCGTCGCGAGATGGGTGACGACTCGGGCGCCCTCCAGAGTTTCGAGGACGCCCTGCGCTCGTTCCGCAGCCGGGGCGACACGCACGCTGCCGTCAGCCAGATGATGCACATCGGCATTACCCACGCGCAGCAGTGGAGACGCAACCACGACCAGCGCTCGCTGGCTTCTGCCATTGAGGTGCTGGAGGACGCCCTGCGAGAACTTCGCGAGCACAAGTACTCGAGAATGCTGGAGCTGGAAACCGAGCTGGCGCGCTGCCTGGCGGACAAGGGTGATGCGGCGCAAGCGCGCGTCCTGGCCCAGGGTGTGGTGGATGAGGCTGCCCGGCGAGGCGGCTCAGCACCGAACCGCAACGCCGAGGTTGCGCAGAAGTTGCTGGAACAACTGGGGCCGGGCTAGCCGAACTGAACAGCGTGCATTCCCAGTGAGCCGCCGTGCCGTACGGCGTCAATGGCCACGCTGAATTCATCGTCGTCGCGGGCGGCGCCAACCACATAAAGCAGCGGCAGGTAGTGGTCAGGCGTCGGGTGCGCCATGCGCCCGTCGGCGGTGTCCAGCAGGCGGCACAAGTAGGCTGTGTCGCGCTGGCGGCAGGCACGGGTGGCGTTGGCCACCACGCGGGCGGCCCAGCCGGGAGTAAGCGGCCAGCCATCCTTGGCATGGCGCCGTTCGAAATCCCCGTTGTGGGTCAACGCGCCGCTGCCGACCAGCAGCACGCCCTGGTCGCGCAGGGCAGACAGCGCGCGGCCAATCTCCAGGTGACGCTCCATGGAAACGCGCCAGTCAATGCTCAGTTGCAGCACAGGCACATCGCAGCGCGGGTACATGTGGCACAGCACACTCCAGGTGCCGTGGTCGTATCCCCAGTCGCTGTTCACGGAGCAACCGGAGCCTATTTGCTCGGCAATCTGCTGTGCCAGGGCGGGATTGCCCGGCGCCGGGTACTTCACTTGGGACAGCTCGTCCGGGAACCCCCAGAAATCGTAGATGGTATCCGGCTGCGCGTTGCCCGTCACAAAGGTGCCGTCCACATACCAGTGGGCGGACACGCATAGAATCGCCTTGGGCGCGGGCAACTCGCGACCAAGGCGCGCAAACGCCTGGGTGAACGCGTTGTCCTGAATCGCATTCATGGGCGAGCCGTGACCCACATACAGGGTGGGCATGCGCACAGCAACGGGTGCAGGCTGGGGCGCCGGTGGAACAACCTTCGGCTCCGCAACCAAAGGGGCCGGGGCAGGCTCCCGCCGGCCGGCGGCGCAGGCCGCGAGGGGCAGAGCGACGGCGGCGCCAAGGGCCGCGCGCAGGAACTCGCGTCGTGAGTTGCTTTGCATCGCAACAGTATAGTCTGGAACGACCAAGCTCCGCCAGCGCGTTACTTCACTGTCAGCCGGTGCAGCGTGCCCGCAAGATGGTTGCACACCAGCACTTCGCCCTGTTCGTCTTCGCCAAAACTGGCGATGCGCACGGCTGGAAAGTGGCCCAGCAATTCGTTGGCGGTCACCCGCTTCTCTTGCACGTCCCAGGTCAGGCCCCACAGGCGCCCGGTGTAATAGTCCGCGTAGAAATAGACGCCCGCCAGCGCGGCGTGTTTCTTGCCGCGGTACACGGACCCGCCCACGACGCTGACGCCCTTGTCGCGCGGGTACTCCGCAACGGGGTCAATCATGCCGGGCGCTTTCTGCCCGTCGCGAAACGCGATCATGCCCTCGCGCGCGTTCCAGCCGTAATTGCCCCCGCGCTCAATGATGTCCACTTCTTCGCGAGCGTTCTGGCCCACGTCGCCGCCCCAGAGCAGGCCGGTTTCGCGGTCAAAGGCCATGCGCCACACGTTGCGCAGGCCATAGGCCCAAATCTCCGGCGCCGCGTCCGCGCGCCCCACGAAAGGGTTGTCGGCTGGTATGGCGTAGCGCTTGCCGGGTCCTTCCTTGTCCACGTCTATGCGGCACACCGTGGCGAGCAGCGTGCTCAGGTTCTGCCCGTGGCCGTGGGGGTCGCCGGCTGAGCCTCCGTCGCCCAGGCTGATGTACAGGTAGCTGTCCGGCCCAAAGACGAGCGTGCAACCCTTGTGGTTGCCGTAGGGCTGCTGGACCTCAAGCAGGATGCGCTCGGTTGCCGTGTCCACGGCTCCAGCGGCAGGGGCAATGAAGCGCGCCAGCACGCTGCGACGCGGCTTGCCCGCGCCCTCGTGAACGTTGTAGCAGACGAAGAATTGCCGGTTCTCGGCGAACTTCGGGTGAAAGGCGAGCGCCAGCAGCCCTTCCTCGTTGTGGCGGCCGGCCGGTATGCGTGCCGCGATGTCCAGCCACAACTCGCGGTCCTTGGTCGCCGGGTCGTTCTTGAAACGCCAGATGCGGCCGTTCTGTTCAGCCACATAGAGAAAGCCGCTGTGGGCGGGGGCGGCGCCAACCCAGAGGGGAAGCTCGAATTTCAGGTGCGGAAAGGCCGGCTCCAGGGCCACCGCGGGCAATGGGCCGGGGTCCGGCGCGTCGGGCTCGCCGTTGACCTGTCCGGGGCCAAAGAACAGCCAACTGGCCACGGCCAGCCCGATGGCCAGCACCAGCCCCGACCCCAGCAGCTTCAGCCGAGAATGATTCATGTGTGAAGTATACCAGCAGTGGAATGGGTCGTGGCACCCAACAAGAAACGGAACACGGCCTGCCCGATGCGCTTGCGCCTGCGGCCGGCCGGTTCTGCAATAGAGCCATGGCACGACACATCTGCCTGCTGCTTGCTGCCCTCCTGCTGGCGCCTCTGCTGGTGGGGCCGCCCGGCGTGGCCGGCCCCGGCAAGACCAAGGCCAAGGAACCCGCCAAGGCGGCGCCCAAGGCTGCCGTGCCGCTGGAGAAGCTGGCAATCCCGGCGGCGCACCCGCGCATCCTGATCACCCCCGACGAAGTGCCTTCCCTGCGCGCGCGCATCCAGGAGGAGCCGGCCCAGCGCCACTGGCAGCGCGTGGTGGCCCTGAGCGTTGGCGGCGGGCGACAGGTGGACGCGGCATCGCCTTTTAGCTCGTTTGGCGGCCAGCAGCCGCGCTGCTTTGCCCTGACGGAGTTTCTCGAGTGCTCGGCCCTGCATGCCCTGCTGGCGGACGACGAAGCCCCGGGCCATGCGCTGTCGGAGTGGCTGGAGAAGTTCGATCCCGCCGCCATGGAGGCGCTGCTCCCGGGTGACGTGTTCATGCCCCGCGGCGAGTTCCTGGAAGGCTTTGCCACTTGCTACGACTGGGCCCACGACCGGCTCAGCGAGGCGGCGCGCCGGAAGCTGCGTGAAGTCATCGAGAAACACGCCGCCATCAACCACGACGGCTTTGTCGGCAAGAAGAGCTGGGAGGCCGGCGTGGAGGCCAACAACCACTCCATGGCGGCCATGGGAGCGGTGGGCCTGGCGGGCCTGGCGTTGTGGCACGAGCTGCCGGCTGCCCGCAACTGGGCGGCACTGGCCCGTGACAAGGCCCGGGCCTGGTTTGCCCAGGGGTTTGACGCCGACGGCGCATACTTTGAAGGCAACCTCTACGGGCCCTTCGGGCTGGCGCGCATCCTGCCGTATGTGGCGGCCATTACCCGCTATGGCCACGAAGACCTGCTGGGCGAAGGGCGCCTCGAGCGCATGATGGACCAGTGGTGCCACGAGATCGTTCCCGGCGCGTCCATGATGCTGCCCATCAACGACTCCGACGGCCGCTTTCTTCAGTGGCCGGGCGTGAACTGGCTCTATGCCGACGTGCGCTATCGCCACAGCGGGGCAGCCTGGGCATGGGACAGCCTGCTGAAGCGCAACGCGGGCAACACGGGCCACACCTGGCCCTATGCCCTGTTGTGGGACGAGGCGGAGTTCACGGGGGCGCCGCCCACTGCGCTGGAGCGCTTTGCACGGGGACGCGGCCTCAGCATCGTGCGCACGGGCTGGCAGCAGGGGCAGTTTCTGGCGGCCATTGAGGCGGGCAAGCGCCTGGGTGGTTGTCACTGCCAGGGCGACCACGGCAGCTTCCTGATTCATGCCCTGGGCGAGTGGCTGGCGGCCGACAGCGGCTACAGCAACAAGACCGAACCGGACTCGGCTAACCAGAGCCTGGGCCACAACGTTGTGCTGGTGGACGGCAAAGGGCAGTTCATCTCGGGTGGCGGCGCGTTCTGCGAGGCGGAAACCCGCGCCTGTGAGGTCCAGAAGAGCGTGACGCTGGTGCACACCGAACTGGGCACCGCCTACGGCAAGAACAGCTACAACCCACTCAAGCAGGCCACACGCGCCCTGCTGGTGATGCGCGACGGCGACAGCGGGTATGTGGTGGTGGCGGACTGCTTTGACAAGGGCGGCGGCAAGCACGACTACGACTTCCTGCTGCACGGCAACGCGACCTCGAAGTTCGAGACCGAGGCCGAACGCGCCGTGCACCTGATGGGCGCGGCTGCGTTGGACATCGTGCCGGTGACCCTGGACGGGACGGCGCCGGTTTTCAGCACGGTCCAGCGCCCCAGCAACAACTTTGGCGAGCACCCCATGCTGCGGGCGCGCATCAGCGCCAACCGGTTCGTCGCGCTGACTGTGCTGTACCCTCGCAAGGCAGAGGCCGCGCCGGTGACAGTGACGGCCGAGCGCAAGGGCGGCAAGCTGGCGCTGAAGATAGTCCACGCCGGCGGCGAAGACCGCGTGACGCTGGCAATGGCCGGCGACCGGGTCGGCTCCCTTGACGTTGAGCGCAAACCCACGGGCGGCGCCAAAGAGAAGGCCGCCTTCAGCCTGAAGTAGCATGCCGCCCGGCACCGCACGGGCGATGTCTTGACTTCGAAAGGCATAAACACAATCAGGGCTGCGATCTTCGCCCATTTGTGCTGAAATGGCGGCCGGGGGTGGCCATGTTCCAGCCGGGCCGGTTTCTGCACGCAGCGTTTGGTTCGCCGCGGGCGCGCGTTGCCGAATTGGCGGCGCCGTCGTTTGAGCTGCTCGACCCGGGCTATGCGCCCGGGATGCGCCTGAACGTGCCGGCCGCAGAAGAATACTTCGCCGCCTTTCGGCGCCTTTTTGCCGACGTTACGGTGCAGGCCCTGAGCGAGGTGTGCTTTGGCGATGCGTGGCTGTCGCGGCATCGGGTAACTGCGATCCACCGTGGCGGGTGGGGCGGCCAGAGGCTTGGCGGCCAGCGCGTGACATGGGACAGCGCCGCGCTGTGGCGCTTGGAGAGCGAACGTCCCAGCGAGCTGCTGCTGATCTCGGATGCCTTTTCAGTTGCCCGGCAGCTTGGCTGCCGGCCCGAGATGCCCACGGGCCCGCTGCCTGAGGGCGGGGTGGGGTTTGTCGAGTTGCCGCCGCCGGAGATTCATGCCAGCGTGACGGCCCGGGATCGCGCCCGCATCCAGTTGATCGAGGAAATGTCGCGCGTGCTGCTCAGCGAGCACTGCAAAGAAAGGGTCCCGGACTTCTTCAACCCCAACATGCGCTTGATTGATCCCACGTCCGGGATGGATGTTGTTGAGGGGTACGCCGTTGCCCGCAGGTTGATCGAGTACATGCAGGCTGCGATCCGCGGCTACCATCTCCGGTTTGAACGGTTCTACGCTGCCGGTGACCAGATCGCTGCCCAGCTGCGTATCCGCGGCTACAACCTGGCGGCGTTGCTGGGCCTTCCGGCTTGCAATGTCCCCTTTGACCTGCATTGCATCAACCTCTATCGCTTTGAGGGCGACCGCATCTCGGAAATCTGCATGCACTGGGATGCATTGACCCTGCTGCGCTGCCAGGGCGCGCTACTGGTCGCGTGACGTTGCGGGCACAGGTGTGGCGCTCTTTTCGGCCATCCACTTGCGTAGCTGGAACGGGTCGTCCAGCTCCTGGCGCATTTTCTGCTCCAGGCGCCGGCGTTCGCAGATGTCCGTCAGCACCAGCACAAACCCAGCCAGAGCGCCCGTGTGGTCGTGCCGGGCCTGCCCGTCCAGCTGCACGGCAACGCCGGGAGCCTCCACGGGCAGGGTGCGGCCCCAGGTGCGCAGGGCGCCCGTGCCGCGCGACAGCCAGGCCGCGAGGTCGCGTTGCAAGGACTCGCCCTCGGTATCAGTGGCAAACAGCGCGGCCAGCGGCAGGCCGCCGTGGTCGCCCGGGGTGCGGCTGCACATGCGCAGGGCCGCGGCGTTGGCAAAGGTCAGCAGCCCTTCCGTGCTGCACTCCAGGATGCCGTGGGGCACGGCATGGATCAGTGCCGAGATGCGGCTTTCGCCGGCGCGCAGGGCGTGCTCGATCAGCAGTTGCCGCGTCACATCCACCAGCGTGACCAGCACGTCGCCTTCTGCGTCGCTGGCAGAAAGCAACTCGGTGCCCAGCATGCAGAACTTGCGAGCCGGTGCATCACCCACGGCGACCAGAAGCCCGTCGGCCGGGCGGGTGCGGGAAAGCAGCAGCGACAGGATGCGCGCCTGGTCCTTGAACTCGATGCCGGCTGCGTCCACGAAGCGCAGGGGCAGACGGCTGAACGGCACGCCGGCGAGCTTCTCCGGGGGCAAGGCCAGTTCGCGGCCGGCACGCTGGTTGGCAAAGCGCACGGTGCCGTCGCGGTCCACCAGCAACAGGCCCACCGGCATTCGCTGCAGGGCCAGCGCCTCCGGCGGCGCCGGTTGTTCGGGCGCCGCGAACTTGCGCCTGGTGCGGGGCGCCAGCGCGGCAAACAGGGCGTCGAACACCTGCAACGACCTGGCGTTATCCGCGCGCGAGCTGCCGTTGAGCTCGGCCAGCTCAGCGGCCCAGGTCGGCTTCTCGTCGCCCGGTGCGAGCGCGGCGCGCGCCACCTCGCGGGCCAGCCGCCGCAACGTGCGGTCGGTCGCATGCCCATGCTGGGCGAACAGGCCCTTCAGCCGCGTGGTGGGGCCCAGCACTTTGGCACCGGGCTGGGTTGCCGATTTGGGTGCCATCCGCCAATCGGGGTTCGGGTCCACATAGCGCGTCACGAACCAGCGACAGGCCCAGTGTTCAGGATTCTGCGGCTGAAACGTTAGCCAGAGCATGGGGTGCCCGCCGTGCCAGCAAAGCGACAGCATCATAGCAGCGCCGCCGACATCAGGCTGCCGTGGCATGGCGGGTGTGCCACGGCGGCGCTTGCCCGCCTGCCTTGACAGGCTTCCCGGACCAAAGGCACAACAGCACGTCCGGCGTTTTGGTTGTCGAGTGTCGTCGCCGAAGGTCCAATGTGCCCATGGCAGAAGCTGCTTACACCGTGCTGGCCCGCAAGTACCGCCCCGGGCGTTTCGGCGACCTGATCGGCCAGCCGCACGTGGTGGGGGCGCTGTCCAACGCGCTGCGTACCGGCCGGGTGGCGCAAGCCTTCCTGTTCACCGGCTCGCGCGGCACCGGCAAGACCAGCTCGGCGCGCATATTGGCTGCCGCCCTGAACTGCCTGGCTCGCAAGGACGACGACATCGAGCCCTGTGGCAAGTGCCCCAGTTGCCTCGACGTGGCCCGCGGCGAGGACCTTGATGTCATCGAGATGGACGCGGCCAGCAACAGCCGAGTAGACGACATCCGGGAGCGGCTGGAAAGCGTCGAGACGCGCCCGGCGCGGGGTCGCTATCGCATCTTCATCATCGACGAAGTGCACATGCTCTCGACCAGCGCGTTCAATGCGCTGCTGAAGACCATTGAGGAACCGCCACCCCACGTCAAGTTCATCCTGGCCACGACGAACCCCGAGAAGATCCCCGAGACGATTCTCTCGCGGTGCCAACGCTATGACTTTCGGCGTGTCACGCTGGCCGACATCGTGCAGCGTATGCAGGAGATCTGCTCGCGCGAGAGCCTGGCACCCACCGAAGAGGTGCTGCGCGCCGTGGCAGAAATCGCTGAAGGCGGCATGCGCGACGCGCTGGGGCGGCTGGATCAGCTGGTGGCCTTTGCCGGCACCAAGCCCACGGTGGACGATGCAGAGCGTGTCTTCGGGCTGGTCAGCCGCGGGCGGCTGCTGGACTTGCTTGAGGCGCTGACGGCGGGCGACGCGGCGGCTGCGATTCGTTTTGCCGAGGAGGTGTTCGACAGTGGCAAAGACGTGGCCGAGGTGCTGGGGGCGTTGATTGGTTTGTCACGGCTGCTGATGCTGACGGCTGCGGCGGGCGGTGATACCAAAGGCTTGGATGTGACCGCCGATGAACTGCCCAGATTGCAACGTGTTGCTGGCAAGTATGGACTGGCGGGATTGGTGTATCTTTCGGAGCTACTTTCGGACTGTCGGCAGCGGGTCCGTCGCACGGCGTTTCCTCGTGTGATGGTGGAGACTACGCTGGTCAAGTTGGCGTTGCTGGGGAACTTGCAGCCGTTGGAGACATTGCTCGCGCGGCTGGACGAGGCGGCCGATGCCCCGATTTCGGCGCCAACGAGGACAAATCTCACCGAAAACTCTGATGTGAAACGCGCTGCTGTTGAAGCGCGGCAATCGTCACCAATGACCGATCGGTCACCGCGTGCGGGTGTCACAGATGTTTCTCACGAAGCTGCACAAGAGCAAGAGGCGAAAAGGGTTCCGACGGTTTCGGAGCGGGAGGCCATAGACGCCCTGAAGAAGAAGTTCGGGGCACGGTAGGCGGTATTTGTAATATTTCCACTAAGCAACTATTGAACTGAGCTAACCGGTCATTTATATCCTTGAGCACAGTTGGGAGGCGTCATGGCAGGTCTTGGCGGCAACTTTAATGACCTGATGCGACAGGCTGCACGCATGCAGCGCGACATGGGCAAGCTCCAGGAGGAGTTGAAGGAGCGCTATGTCGAGGGTGCGGCCGGCGACGGTGCCGTGAAAGTGGTTTGCTCTGCGGCAGGCGAGCTCGTGAAAATCGAGATCTCCAAGGATGCCGTGGACACGGACGACCTCTCACTGCTCGAGGACCTTGTGGTTGCGGCGGTGAACGCCGGGCTGAAGAAGGCCGAGGAACTTCGCCAGGGAGAAATGGCGAAGGTCACGGGCGGCCTGAATCTGCCGGGAATGTTCTAGCGGCGACGGGTTCTCGGGTTTGGCGACAGCTCCGGGGCATTTGCGCCCCCTGGGAAAGGAACTGCACGATGCACGCCACCGAGACGCTCAGGGATGTTCCGCTGTTCAAGTCGTTGTCCGACGAAGCGCTGGCCCGCCTTGAAGCCACCGCACAGCACCGCCAGCTGCAGGAGGGCGAGACGCTGCTTTCGCCGGGCCAGCCCATGCGCACGCTGACGGTTGTCACCGCCGGGCAGCTCAAGTGCTTCCGCGTCAACCGCGCGGGCAAGGAGCAGGTGTTTGGTTACGGCCGCCCCGGCGATGTGCTGGGCCTGGGCGCCATGACTGACCCCTACGCGACCTACCCGCTCAGTGCCATTGCGCGGGTAAACGGCACCGAGGTCACCGAGCTTGACCTGGGCCTGGCTCGCGACCTGCTCAAGACCGAGCCGGCATTTGCGCTGACTCTGCTCACCGAGCAGGGGCGCCGTCTGCGCATGATGGTGGACCTGGTGGACCAGCTTTCGCTGAAGGACGCGCACAACCGCCTGGCGCGCTGGCTGGACAACTGGATTACCGCCAACCACCCCGAGGCGGACGAGCACGAGTTCCTGGTGCTGCTGCCCTTCACCCAGAGCGAGATCGCCGCGCAGATCGGCACCGTGCGCGAGGTGGTTTCGCGCGGGTTCTCGCGCATGGAGAAGGACGGCATCGTCAAGGCATCGGGCAAGCGCATTACCGTGCTCTCTCGCAAGCGCCTGCGCCAGATGGCCGAAGAGTAAGCGCCGTGCGTGAGATTGGATGCTGAAGCCAGCCGGGGAAACCCCCCGGCTGGCTTTCGGTTTTCTAGGCGGCCTGGCCGGCGGCAAGCACGGCTTCTACCGCGTCCGCGCGCGCGGCGACGGGCGTGCAAGGTCGCGCGCGGGCGAGCTGACGTTGCACTGCCACAGGGAGCTCCGGCGCGGTGCCTGTGACAGACCGCAGCACCTCCGGGAACTTGCCCGGGTGGGCCGTGGCAACCACGACCCAGTGGGGTGTGCGTCGCGTCCCCAGCGCATGCAACGCCGTGGCTGTGTGTGGGCACACCGCCAGGCCGCGTTGTCGAAACGCAGCACCCATGGCTGCGCGGATGTCCGCGTCTTGTGCAAGCACAACTTCGCTGCAGGCAAGCAACTCGTCCCGGTTCATCAGTGCCGTTACGCGCGCGAGGTTGCCGGGTTTTGCCACGTCCATGGCAGAGGCCAGAGTGTGAACGACGCTTGTTGGCGCTGCTGCAATGTCATTGAAGTAGTCTGCCAGATAGCGGTTCGCGTTCGTGGCCAGCACGATTTCACGTACCGGGAACCCCATGGTCCTTGCCATGTACGCTCCAAGCGCGTTGCCCAGGTTGCCGGTAGGCACAATGAACCCGGGCGCATGGCCGGTAAGGCGCTGGTACCGCACGGCAGCCCAAGCGGTGTATGCAATCTGGGGTAGAAGCCGGCCGATGTTGATGCTGTTGGCGCAAGTGCGCTGCTCGATGGACGAGCGGCTAAGCAGTTCACGCACAATGCACTGGCAATCGTCAAACGAGCCGTCGACGGCGATTGGAAGGACGTTGTTTGGCCAGCAGGACAGGTGCGCGCGCTGGGGTGCGGACACGCGGCCTGACGGGAAAAGCACCACGACACGCACACCGGGCAGCGAGTGAAAGGCCGCCGCCACGGCACCTCCCGTGTCGCCCGACGTGGCCACAAAGATGTCGTAGTGCGGCATGGGCCAGCAGGTCTCGCGCTGGAAGCCCACACACTGAGCCAGGAAGCGGGCGCCGAAGTCCTTGAAGGCGCAAGTCGGGCCGTGGTACAGCTCCAGCATGGCTGTGCTCTGTTCCAGAAAGCGCAGGGGCTGGGACAGCGAGAATGCGGCCTCGCAAGCTCGCCGAAGGCAGACTTCGAGCTTGTCCCCGGTGAAGTACGGCCTCAAGACTGCCTCCGAGAAGCGTACGCGGTCGGTTTCCAGGTTCAGGGCCGCAACATCCGCGCGTGGAACGGCAGTCGGCAGGTACAGGCCGCCATCGGGTGCAGTCCCCGTCGCGATGGCATGCGACAGCGATACTCGGGGGGAGGCGTCTCGATTGCTACGGTATTCCATGGCTGCTCCGGTTTGCGGCTGACTCCCCGGAAGAGCCGGTCCGCAGTGCGGAACAGAAGCGGCTCGCCCGTGGGCGGCCGCGTTGGTAGGTGTGCTACTCGTTGCGCGTGTCGCCCCTCCAAGTGCCAGTACCAATGCCAGTAGTCCGCCTGGTAATGGCGGTGCTGGCAGTGGCGGCGACAAGGCGGCAGTTGCGCATGCGAGGCGCCAGACTAGCTGAAACTCTTGCCGTGTCAAGAGCGTGTGGTGGTGTCGGAGCGCTGCAGCAGCCCGATGCGTGCCTCAGTGCTGGTGACGGCGTCAATCAGCTCGCGCGTCTTGCGCTCGCCATCGGGGTCGGGTGCTGGGTGCGCCGCGTCCAGCGCTTCGGCTGCGCGCCGCTGGGCCCTCAGCTTGCGGAGCCCCAGGATCAGGTAGCCGATCGGGAACAGCACCTCCACGAAAACTCCCATCGCCGCGCCCAGGGCCTGGGCCGCGAACTCAAGCCAGTCGCGCGGCGGGCGACCGAACAGCAACCATTCGTGCCCCGCCAGCGGCAGCCCGCCCAGCAGGGCAATCGCCAGCAGGACAAGGATCGGGAGATTGCTCCGTTTGCCCATGCAGCAAGAGTAAGCCACGCGCAAGCAATTCGCGATGACAATGAAGGCCGCGAAT
>JADLBZ010000291.1 GCA_020847415.1 Planctomycetota bacterium | reverse complement strand
GACCTCAAGGCCATGGACTTCATTGACGAGTACAAGATCACCCTCAACAAGAACGACAACGTTGAGGTGACCCTGATCTACGATGCCGACGCCAAGACCGATCTGGACCTGCTGCTGATTGACCTGAACGGCTACGCCATCCTGACCCAGAACCGTACGGTCGAGACCACCGCCAACTCCAAGGTCACCCTGACCGGCACCGTGGGCGCCAGCTATACCGGCACCACGCCGTCACCCGCCAGCGGCGAGTTCTATATCGCTGTTCAACGCTGGGCGAGCCGCGGCGCCAAGTACTCGCTCAACGTCAACGTCAACAACCAGAACCCGCTGTCCACCCTGGAAGTCACCAGCATCGGTTTGAACCCTGCGTCCATCAATGTTTCCAGCCAGACCACGCAGGCGACGGTGCGGGTGACCAACAACAGCACCACCACGGCAGCGACCCTGGCGACCCTGGCCCTGAAGCTGACCCTGAGCACCGGGGCTGACGTCACCAGCGAGTACACGATTTCCGGCCCAACCCCAACCCTGCCTCAGGCCATTGCCGCCAGCAGCTTCCAGGATTTCGTTTTTGTGATTACGCCGAACACGACGCCGGCGTTGCCCACCAACGGCAACGTCATCGTGAGTGCCAGCGGCACCCAAACCGGCGGGGCCAAGATTCTCGGCGCCAACATCACGGGTACGTTCACCACGACGGGCGGCACAGCAGCCGGCCCGAACCTGATCTACCAGAGCATCACGGTGAGCGGCAACCTGAAGCCGGGCGGTGTGGCCAACGTGGCGGTCAACGTGCGTAACGTGGGCACCCTGGGCGGCACCTACAACATGCCGGGCAGCATCACCTTCATGCAGGGCGCCACCGACGTCACCGCCAACTTCACGGCGGCCAGCACGCCGGTCAGCCCGGCCTTGCCGGACCTGATCGGCGCCGGCCAGACCAAGAAGTACACCTTCACGTTTGCCATCGGCGCCACCACGCCGCTGGGCACCACCACCGTTTCGGTCAGCGGCGGCCTCGCTGACAACCCCACCTCGCCGGGCACCGGCACCTTCGTGGTGAAGTCGCCCTTCACGGTCAAGGGTGGCGGCGGTGGCGGCGGCTGTGTGGCAGCCGAGAGCACCCCGTGGATGCCGGCCCTGCTGGCAGCCGCGGTGCCTGCCCTGGCGCTGCTGCGTCGCCGGCGCAAGGAATCGCGCTAAGTCTGGTGCTTCGTGTTCAACAAGGCCCGCCGCAAGGCGGGCCTTGTGATTGGCAGGGCCGCCGCGTTGCCAAGCCCGGCAGGGAACGGCTAAATGCGGCGCGCGCCGGCCCGCCCGCGCGGCTGCACGGGCCGGCCGACGAGCCGCTTCACGCGCGAGCCGGGTATCTGCTTCCGTAGAGAAGGAACCGTCATGACCGAGGGCATTGTGACCAACTTCGACCTGACCGAAGAGCAGCAGCAGGTGCAGGGCACGATTCGCGACTTCGTCAAACAGGTCGTGGCGCCCAAGGCCCAGCACCTGGACGAAACCGCCGAGTTTCCCGTGGACACCTTCAAGGGCCTCGCCGAGCTCGGCTTCCTGGGCCTGAGCATCCCGGAAGAAGCCGGCGGCAGCGGTTTTGATACCCTCAGCTACATCCTGGTCGTGGAAGAACTGGCCCGCGCCTGCGCCAGTACCTCGCTGGGCTATGCCGCGCACATCAGCCTGGGCACCACGCCCATCTACCTGTTCGGCACCCCGGCCCAGCGCGAGAAGTACGTGCCCCAGTTGTGCAAAGGCGTGGACGATAACGGCAACCTTACCCTGGGCTGCTTCGGCCTGACTGAGCCCGGCGCCGGCAGCGACGCCGGCGGCACCAAGACCCGCGCCGAGAAAAAGAGCGACCACTGGCTGGTGAACGGCCGCAAGGCCTGGATTACCAACCCGCACTACAGCAAGACCTGCATCTTCACGGCCCGCACCAACGCCAACCCGGCCCAGGGCAAGGGCATCACGGCCTTCATTGCCGAGCTGGGTACCCCTGGTTTCCGCGTCGAGCCCAAGGAAGACAAGCTGGGCATGCGCAGCAGCGACACCGCGCAACTGGTGTTTGAAGACATGAAGCTGCCCCTGGATGCCGTGGCCGGCGGGCCTGAACAGGTGGACGTGGGCTTCCCCAAGTTCATGAAGACGCTGGCCGGCGGGCGTATCAGCATCGGTGCACTGGGCCTGGGTATTGCCCAGGGCGCCTACGACAAGGCCCTTGAGTATGCCCGCCAGCGCAAGCAGTTCGGCAAGCCCATCGGCGAGTTCCAGGGTGTGTCCTTCATGCTGGCTGACATGGCCATGGAAATTGCGGCGGCGCGGCACCTGGTGTACGACTCCGCCCGCCAGCGCGACGCCGGGCGCGACTTTGCCCTCACCGCCAGCATGGGCAAGCTGTACGCGAGCGAAGTGGCCATGAAGACCTGCACCAACGCCATCCAGGTGCTGGGCGGCGTGGGTTACACACGCGAGTACGATGTTGAGCGCATGATGCGCGACGCCAAGCTGTGCGAGATCGGCGAGGGCACCAGCGAGGTGCAGCGCCTGGTCATCGCCCGCTCGATCCTGGGCGACCTGCGCGACAAGTAACGGCCTTCATCCCCGGCGGGCGGGCCCCAACGGCGGGGCCCGCCTGTCGTTTAACCTCCTGCGATGCAATACAGCGAGACATCCGAGGCGCCGCCGTCCGGCTGGCAGGTCACGATCCTGAGCGTGGCGGCGGTCATTGCCCTGGTCAGCCTGGTTCTGATGGCGCTCTACCTGGCGGCGCTGTTCCTGGTGCCCCGCACCTGGATGCCCTGATCGCGTGGCGGCTGCACGCTACGCAGCGGCGCGGGCGGGCTCCGGCTCAATGCCGTCGCGGGCGTCCAGCAGGGCGTTGCTTGCTTCCGGCAGCAATGTCACCGCCTGGGGCTCAGCCACCAGCACGTGAAAGCAGTGCAGCAGGGCCGCTTCGTTGAGCAGGCGGGCGTGGTCCAGCCCCGGCAGCAGGGCGGGCAGCTCCGCCAGCAGCACCTTGTCGTTGCGCTCCAGCAGCACGCGCGCCAGCCGACCCAGTGCGTTGAAGTCCAGGGCGCGGAGCGTCTTGCTCTTGCGCCTGTGGCGGCGCGCGTACATACCAAGCCGCGCCGGTGTGGTAACGAACATCACGAACACGCCGACGAACAACGAGCCCTCCATGCTGCGGGCGGCGCGGGCAGCCTCGTCTTTGCGCGAGTCATAGGCAACAGCAACAAGCCCGCCCTCCACGGATGTCGTCACCTCACAGGGCAGTGGGTCATCCGGCAGGTGGCGCCGCGTCCAGCGGCGAGCAAGAAGCATTGCCAGTGCGCTCACCACAAAGGGCGTTATTCCGGGGATGTTCTGCGCCACCCACTCGCCCGTCTTGTTGCCCGTCATGGACGACGCCGCCATGGCAATAAAAGCGCCCAGCAGCAGGCCGGTCAGGCTCATCCAGTACAGCAGCGTCACACCGGCGGCTGCCAGCCCCATCAGCACAGCCATGACACGCTCGGGCTTGGCCAGTCCAAGCGCCTGGCCTGCTATCCAGCGCGCGGCGTAGTCGTCCGTGGGCGCTTGCTCCATGGCGGATATGCTCCCAGCCGCCGCCCGTCGCGTCAACGGCGCCAACTTGCGGGAACACGCGGCCCTTGCCGGGCGTTCGATAACTGGATAACGGTGTCTGATTAGGGGGATCCTCGATGCGCCGCTTCCTTCCGCTGCTTCTGCTGGGTGCTTTTCTGCTGCCGGCCTGCCACGACAGCGCAGGCAACCATGCCCACAACGCCGCGCCGTCAGATCGGCTGGAGCTCAATGCCGGCAAGAAGTGGCAGACCGACGACCACACGCGCGAGGCCCTGCAGGGCATCCGCAAGGTCATGGCGGAGCGCCCGGCTGCCACCCCCGCTGACATCAACGCGCTGGGCAGCCACCTGAAGACGCGCCTGGATGCCCTGATCAGCGGTTGCACCATGACCGGCCCGGCCCACGACCAGCTGCATGTGTTTCTGGGCAAGTTCCTGCCGGTGGTGGACCGCATGGCCCGCGAGACGGACACGGAGAAGGCCAAACAGGCGCACCGCGAGGCAGGCGAACTGCTGGCCGAATACGACCGGTATTTTGAGTAAGCAGGCACTGCTTGCGAACGACCCCCGCCCGCAGCACAATGGCGGGGCGTACCCCTTGAGCTTGGGACTGGTCCATTAGCGCGCTTTGGTGCGCAGGGGTATGTCATGTCCACAGCAAGTCGTTTCCTGTACCTGGCGGCAGTTCTGGCAATCCTGGCGATTTCTGCCTGTGGCGGAGGCGGTGCACCACCGGGAGGCAGTGCTGCCCCGGGCCCGCTGCTGGTCACGGTCTCGCCGCTGGTGGTCTCGGTGCAACTGGGCACCCAGCGCCAGTTCACGGCCACGCTCACGGGTGGCGACGCCGCCCAGCAATCGGCAGGCGTCTCGTGGTCGGTGGCAGGTGCGGGCAACGGCAGCGTGGACTCTGCGGGGCTGTACTCGGCGCCTTTGGGCATGCCCGCCAACCCCAACGTGGTGCTGACTGCCACCAGCGTGGCGGACCCCAGCAAGAGCGCCAACGCCAATATCACGCTTTCGACCGCCCCCATCTACGGGGCGCTGCCCGTGCTGTTCAGTGTCAAGACGCAGAACGGGTGGCAGGCCCTGCAGGCGCCCGTTACCGCCGGCATCCCGCTGCCCAAGGGCCTGCACTCCAACGTGAACCAGTTGCGCATCCAGCGCCAGGCCGGCGGTGCCAACGTGCCTGCCCAGTTTGAGGTCACTTCGCGCTGGGCAGACGGCAGCATCCGCTGGGTGCTGTGCGACTTCATTGCCGACCTTTCGGGCGCGGGCGGCGTGGGCCTCTACCAGCTCAACAACGGCGGCACGGGCAGCGCCACGGGCACCAGCCTCAGCGTAACCAATGCTGCCGCCGACATCACCGTGTCCACGGGGCCCCTGGTGTTCAAGCTCAGCAAGACGGGCTTCCGGCTGTTCGAGAGCGTGCTGATTGACCGCGACAACGACACCCAGGTGGACGACGAGTGCCTGAACACGGCGGCCCTGAAGGGCGTGGTGGTCAGCGAGGGCGTCAACGAGTTCACCATGAACCAGCTTGCCCCCACGCGCATTGCCGTGGAGCAGTCCGGCCCCATCCGCGCCACCATTGTGGCCGAGGGCGTGCACCGCAACACCACCCTGGGCCAGAACAAGCTGGCCTGGGTGGTGCGCATCACGGCCTGGAACGGCCAGCCCCACGTGCGAGTCAGCTACAGCTTCAAGAACCTGGACGGCCACGGCACCCCGGCCGGCACGCCCGCTGCTGCGGCGGCCCAGCTTGCCTCGTACCAGGCGGCCGACTCGGTGCTGCTGGACCTGCCGCTGACCCCTTCTGCAGCCACGGTGGCGGCCCAGATGTGCGGCGACAGCTTCCCGCCGTCGGTGGCCAGCCTGGGTGCCGGGCAGTTTGTGGACCTGTACCAGTCCTACACCGGTACCCATGACGCCACGGACGCGGACAACCCCCAGCCTGCCGGCTACAGTGTGGGCACCGGCGACGGGAGCTCGGACCCCCTCACGGACTGCTGGCCCACGCAGAGCGACAGCCTGATCACCGCGGCGCTCACCGGCCAGGTGACCCAGAGCCTAAATCACTGCAAGGGCTGGATGCAGATGGCGGGCAGCAACCTGCGCGTGACCGCCAGCCTGCGCGACTTCTGGCAGCTCTACCCCAAGCAGCTTCGCATGCAGGGCGATGGGCTCATGCGCATAGGCATCTGGCCTGACGCGGCGCCTGCCCTGCAGGTGTTTGCGGGCGCCATGAAGAGCCACGACATGATGTTCTCGTTCGAACGATCCAGCAGCACCAGTGTCGCCACGGCTGACGTGTACGGCAGCATCCTGAACGACCCGCCCGTGGCCGTCTGCGCCCCGAAACACAACGCCGCCAGCCTGGTCTACGGGCAGATCGGCGTCACGGATGAGCTGCTGACCAGCACCACCGAATTCACCGGCACCGGCGCCCCGTTTGCAGCCACCTACATGGCAGAAGCCGTGGCGCACCTGGGCGACCTGCTGGTGGACCGCAACGACGGCAACGGCACCGCCACCGGCCACCAGTACGGCATGTGGAACTTTGGCGACGGCAAGACCGCCGTGGGCGCCACCGGCTGGGACAACAACGAGTGGGACGTGGCGCAGACCTGTTTTCACTGGTTTGCAGCCAGCGGCAACCTGGGTCTCTGGCGCTTCGGCGAGTCCTCGGCGCGACACTTCCGCGATGTGGTGGTGCTGCACGCCGACATTGGCCTGCGCTTTGATTACACCGAGGCCGGCAACCCGGCTGTCGCGGGCGGCAAGGCCAGCCAGCTCGGCAAGACCCGCTACACGCCCAACAACAAGCAGCACGACCTGGGCAACTACCACCTGGGCGAAAACCACCTGGATGTGTTCCGGGCGGCGTGCCTGGCAGAGCACTACTTGCTCACCGGCGACAGCCTGAGCCTGGACGTGCTGAAGGAGTGCTTCCACTATCTGCGGGGCACCTGGAAGCGCTTCTTTGACGCCGCCAACGGCGGCACGGACAGCACCATGATCTGCCCCACTACCTGGCTTTCCGGCGGCCTGATGGTGGCCTCTGCCTACGTGATGGCCAACGGCCTGAACGACCCCAATGCCGCCACCACGGCAGCCTTCGTGTGGAACGCGGTGAAGGTGCGGCAGGACACGGTCTCGCCTCGTGACCCCTCCGGCAACGGGTTCTCGGACAGCGCAGGCGACTTCAAGGCCTGGCCGCTGGGTCATCTGCTGCAGGCCATGGAGTACGCCCGCTGGGCGCTGGATGACGCGAGCATTGACGACAACATCGAGCGGGCCATGAACTGGCTGCTGGGAACTAACGCGGGCGTCTATCTGGGCAACCTGCCCACGCCGCAGTATGGCAAGTTCTCGGAGCTGCCGGGCGGGACGACGGACTATGGCGCCCCCAACCTGATGCTGGGTGCCGGGTACGTCGGCGTCTGGCGCAAGAGCGGCACGGCGGCTTGGCGCACCCGGGCCGAGAACCTGCTTTCGGCCCAGGACCCTAATATTGCGTCGGGCACGGTGGGCGACGCGGGTATCCGGACCAGCACGTTTGCGCAGTTCTTCCGGTCGGGCCCGTTGCTGCTGGGGACGCTGCGGCAATAGTCACCGCGTGCAACGTCGTCTGACGGGTCGACGGAACGGTTGTTTTTGCGCACAATATGCGTTCGGTGACACGCCAACATTGACCGCATGACGCGCCCTGAACCCGCACCCGAGCAGAAGTCCCTTGTCGGTTACACGATCGGCAAGTGCAAGCTCATCCGCATCTGCGGACGCGGCGCCATGGGCACCGTGTACAAGGGCATGCACACGGGCCTGGACATTGAAGTCGCGGTCAAGATCCTGCCGCCGCACCTGGCTAACAACGCCAACCTGGTCGAGCGCTTCATGCGCGAGGCCAAGCTGGCGGCCCGCCTGAACCACCCCAACACCGTGCGCGTCTACGACGTGGGCGAGGAATCCGGGTACTACTACCTGGTTATGGAGTTTATTGACGGCACTGACGCCCTGGAGCTGATCCGCAAGTTCGGCCCCCAGGACGCTGCCGTGGTGGCTGACGTGGGCGCCGGCGCCGCCCGGGCGCTTTCGCACGCCCACAGCAACGATGTGATTCACCGCGACATCAAGCCCGCCAACCTGATGCTGCCCACCAAGGGCGGCGTGAAGGTGGCGGACTTCGGCCTGGCGCGCGCCCTGGCCAGCGAAAGCGGCCTGACCATGACCGGTGCCGTGATGGGCACCCCCGACTACATGGCGCCCGAACAGGCGCAAGGCGTGGCGGTTGGCCCAAAGGCCGACATCTACAGCCTGGGCGGCACCCTGTATCACCTGTTCGTGGGCAAGCCCCCGTTCTCGGGCGCAACCCCCATGGCAGTGGCGCTTCAGCACGTGACGAACCGGATCGTGGTGCCCGAGGACAAGCTGAAGGACGACACCTCACGCGCCCTGGCCAGGATGATCCACGAGCTGACCCAGAAGGAACTGCAGAAGCGACCCGGCGACCTGGAGGATATTGCCAGCCGGCTGGCCCAGATTGCGCGCATGAACCGGCGCACCCAGAAGCTGCTCTTTGAGGGTGCGACCCTGTTTGACACCGCGGGCGTGAAACTGGATGCCGAGGCCATCAACAAGTTCAAGGAAGACGAGGCCACACGCGCCCTGGACAAGGGACGCGTGCAGAGCCCGCACCTGGAGGCCCTTCGCAAGGCCGCCGAGAAGGCCCGCGGCAACGTGGGCGCCGCGCCGGTTCCTGTTTCGGCCCAGTTGTCGGAGCCTGCGGCAGCCCGGCCCGCGCCGCAGATCCCGCCTGACCTGGCAGAACTGACCCAGGACATGGTGCGCGAGGCAAAGGCCCGCGCGCGTCGCAGTTCGGGCCAGGTCCGCGCCCTGCCGGCATCGCCCGAGTCCCCCCCCCCTCAGAAAGTGCCGCCCCGCGGCACAAGCAGCCCTGAGATGAGCCCGCACCGGGAAACCCAGCGGCCCAGCGGCTCGGCCTCCAGCCGCCTGAAGGCCCAGCAGCAGGCCTCGCCGGAGACCGACCCAAGCGAGTGGGAAAGCTACGCCGCCAAGAGTTTCCCCACCTTCGAGAAGAAGAACATCATGGACGGCTCGGCGGGCAACCTGGCCCGCGGCGACGAACAGCACTCGAGTTGGGACGGGGGACCCCGCAGCGGCAGCTCTCAAGCGGGTGCCCGGCCGGATTTCTCGCAGCCGATGTCGGTGCCGCGTGTGCACGAGACCCGCGTCAAGAAGCGCCCTGGCGCGGGCGGCGGCACGCTGGTGCTGGTGGTGGTGCTGCTGCTGGTGGGCGCCGGCGCCGCCTACGTGTACTTCAGCGACGACGCAGCCCCAGGCAACGGGGGCGGCTCGTCGGATAGCCCGGCTGCAGCAACCGTGCAGGCGCGGGAATGGACCGTGGACCCCTCTGGCAGGCCCGTAACTGCCGTGATTGCCGACCCCGGGGGCGACGGCTTCATTACCGGTGGCGAAGATGGTGTGGTCCGGCTGTGGCGGCCCGGAATGTCACGGCCCGAGATCGAGAAGAAACTCGAGGGAGTGAGCATCTCCGCCCTGGCGGCAAGAGCCGAGTCGCGACGCCTGGCTGTGGGCACACGGGCCGGTCAGGTCATCGTGCTGGACCTGAAATCGCTGGAAGTGCTGACGCCCGAGCAGGTGAAAGTGGAAGGCGTTACCGCGCTGGCCTACTGGGGCGCTTCGCTGATGGTGGGCGATGCGCGCGGGCGCATGCGCCGCGACGACGGCAGTGAGCCCGTGGTCGTGGCCGACGACGGCAAAGCCGTGTCCGCCATGGCGGTCGTCGGCACAGAAATCTGGGTTGCCGCAGGCACCACGCTGCGCCGCTTCGCCATGGAAAGCGGCAAGCTCAAGCAGATGTCTGCCGTCAACAACCTGGCGGTACCGTTGCAGGCCATGGTCTCTGTGCGGGCCGGGGTGTATGGCGTGGCCGGCGGCAGGCTGCACCGCATTGCGCCCACCGGCCTGCTGGAGGCGGGGCTGCCCCTGGCGCAGCCGGCGGTCGCAGCCACCAGCAACGGCGCGCACCTGCTGGTCGTCACGGCCGAGGGCTACGTGTGCCTGGATGCGAACACCATGCAGGAACTGGGCAAGTCGCTGGCCACCGGCACGGACCGGGTGTTGGCCATGGCGCCGGCCTCGGCACCCGGCGTGGTGGTGGCGGTGCGGGCTTCCGGCAAGGCGGTGGAGCTGGTAGTGAAGTAAGCTGCAGTCGGCAGGCTGGGGCTATTTTGCTTGTCCGGGCACGGGGCACTGCTATACAGGACGCGGGGCGGCAACGCCCCATTTGTGTTGGCGTCCGCTTCCGGTGCCCCATGAACACCAAAGTAATCGTCGTCATCGTGCTGTTTGTGCTGGCTGTGGGCGGCGCCGTGGCGTTTGCCCTCACGCAGGGCGGCATTGAGTACCGCACCATCCCGGAGCTCACCACCGGCTCGTACGGCGGCGAGCGCGTGAAGGTCAAAGCCCAGGTCGTCGAGATCCAGTCCGAGTTCAAGCCGACACGCTTTACCGCGGTGGACATTCCTGCTGAGGGGGCGCAGCCCGGCAACGCAATCTGCACGGTGATCTACGAGGGCGACGACGTGCCCCAGGGCCTGAAAAAGGCCGCCCATGTCACCATGGAGGGTCGCTACGACGCCGCGCGCGGGGCCTTTGTGGCCACCCTGCTGCAGACGCAGTGCCCCTCGCGCTACGAGGGCAAGGAACTCACGCCCGCCAACGTTGCCCCGCAGCCCTGAGGCCCGATGCTTGCCGCCATCCACAGCATCGAGGAGCTTGCCGGCGCCATCAGCCTGATGCGTGCCGGGCAGTCCGCCCTCAGCCTGGGGCTGGTGTTCTCGATTGCGATGGTGCTGCTGGCGGGGGTCGCCGCGGCACTGCGTGACGAGCGCCTGGCCCATGCCGCCCGCCGCGGCCAGTATGCCCTGTTCCTGCTAACGGCCTTCTGCAGCGCGCTGCTGTATGTGGCCATATTCGATGGCTACTACTTCGTCAGCTACGTCCAGCACGTGACGGAAAACAACGAGGTCCTGTCCTTCAAGATCAGTGCCTGTGGGCCAGCCAGCAGGGCAGCCTGCTGTTCTGGTGCCTTATCCTGACTGCCTTTGGCGCGGCCTGGGCGTGGTCGCAGCGCCACAACCGCACGGACCGCCGCCTGCCCTGGGTGCTGCTGGTGCTGGCTGTGATCCAGGTGTTCTTTTTCTTCATCTTGACCAGCCCTACCGATGCCGAGGCGGCCCAGCGCTCCAGCCCGTTTTCGCTGGCCTGGCACTGGCTGGTGGGCGCCACCCGCGACGACGCAGGCAAGGTGCTGGTGCAGCACGCGCACTTGACCGTGGCCCAGGCGCTGGAGACCGCCGGCATGAAAGCCAGTCCCGAGGGCTGGCAACTGCTGCGCGCCATGGTGGAGGGCGGCAAAGGCAGCTTGACCCTGTCGCAGGTGCATGCCCTGGTGTTGAGCGACGCGAGTTCCCTGCCCCTGCCGGCCCAACAGGTGCTGCTGGACCAGGTGTCTGACGGCAACGGCATGAACCCGGCCCTGCACAACTACTGGATCGCCATTCACCCGCCCATGCTGTACCTGGGCTTCGTCGGCCTCACCATCCCGTTTGCCTATGCCGTGGGCAGCCTGCTGGCAGGTGAGGTGGGCGAAAGCTGGCTGCGGCCCATCCGCCTCTGGACCATGGCCTCCTGGGGATTCCTGACGGTGGGTATTGCCCTGGGCGGCCTGTGGGCCTACGAGATCTTGGGCTGGGGCGGCTACTGGGCCTGGGACCCGGTCGAGAACGCCAGCTTCATCCCCTGGCTCACCGGCACGGCGTTCATTCACAGCGTGATTGTCACCGAGCGCCGGGGCATGCTGCGAGTGTGGGCCTTTGCCCTGGTCATCATCACCTACTGCATGACGGTGATCGGCACCTTCCTGGTGCGCAGCGGCATCATCAACAGCGTGCACGCCTTTGGCGCCACGGGTGATGTGGACGTCTGGTTCTACGGCTTCCTGGGTGTGGTCCTGGTGGGCAGCCTGCTGGTGTTGGCCTGGCGCCTGCCCCTGCTGGCCCCGGACCGCAAGCTGGACAGCCCCTTCTCGCGCGAGTTCAGCTTTCTGCTGAATAACCTGGTGCTGCTGGCCATTGCCCTGGCCACGTTGGTGATCACTTTCTGGCCCTGGATTACCAAGCAGCTTTACGGCGAATCCGGCAGCGAGGAACTGGGTGCCGATGTGTTTGTCATGATCAACACGCCCCTGTTCCTGCTGCTGCTGCTGCTCATGGGCATCGGGCCGGCACTGGCCTGGCGCGACAACAGCGGCCGCCAGATGCTGCGCACGTTTGCGGCACCGGCGGCGGTCGGCGTGGTGGTTGGCGCGGTCAACCTGTGGCGGCTCAGTTCCGCGGGGCTGCTCATCGAGACCGGCGGCGGGGACGCCATCGCCAACTCAGCCGCGGTCGTGCGCCTGGCTGTGCAGGTTACCCTGTGGCCCATCTGCGCTTTCACGCTGGTGTGCATTGCCATGGAGTTCCTGGCGGGTGCCCGCGCGCGGGCGCGCTCCACGAAAGAGGGCCTCTTGCGCGCCATGGCCGGGGTTACGCTGGCCAACCGGCGGCGCTACGGCGGCTACATCGTGCACCTGGGCGTGCTGCTGGTTGCGCTGGGCATTTACTACAGCAGCTTCTACGAGTCTGAGGGCACGGTGGTCGCCCCGCCGGGCGGCTTTGCCGTGCTGCAGGACCGCCTTTCCAGCCGCCGCATGCTGGTGCTGTACGAGTCCTCCAGCCGCAGCGACGGCTGGGACATGGTGCAGCAGTCCTTCCGGCGCGACCCGCAGACGGCGCAGCTTTACGAGCGGCTGCTGCAACTGGTGCGCGCCAACCCGGACAAAGACGCGGGCGGCATCCTGCAACTTGCCGTGGGCGACGCCATGGCCGAGCTGCCACCCCCCGTGGCGGCGCGCCTGGCGGCGGCGGCAAGCTGGGCCGTGGGCCAGCGCGACAACAAACGGGTGTACGAGGAATTCTCGACGCGGCTGGTGGTGGTGCCCTATGAAGCGCCCGCAGACCTGGACCCGGCCCCGTACCTGAAGGCGCACTCGGCGGCCCAGGCGCACCTGGCCTCGCCCCCTGCGGGCCGGCAGGACGCCGCCAGCGCCGGGCGCGTGCTGGCGCGCATGCTGCTTCTGCCCGCCGTGGACGAAGGCGCCGGGTTCCGGCCGGCACTGGATGCCTCCATGGCCGAGTACGCCGCCACGGCCGACAGCGATTTTGCTTCATGGTCGGGCCTGGCGTCTTTGATGCCGGACCTTTCCGCAGCGCAGATTCGCGCCGCACGCGAGGCCCTGGAGGGCGCCATGGCCGCCTTTGAGGCCGACTTCGGGGCCCTGGCTCTGGAGGGCGTCAAGCTGGGCGCCGAACTGCCCGAGGTAAACCGCGGCGTGCGCGACCAGGCGGCCGCCCTGCCCGCCGCCCAGTTTGCCGAGCTGTTCGGCCTGGAGGGCGACTCAGCTGCTCAGGCCAGCCGGCGCTTTGAGGCCTTGCAGCGCCTCGAGAAATTCCACGCCGCCCTGGAAGCCGAGACCGCCCGCAAGCGCGGCAGCCTGGTGCGGGCGTTGGTGTCCCGCCTGCCCGACGCCGAGGCCGAGAAGTCCCTGCACGCCCTGCGGCCGCTTTCGCTGGCGGGCCTGGTGGCTGCGCGCGAAGGCACGGCCCCCGGGAAACAGGCCTGGATTGACGCCGAGACCGCCGAGATCCGCCGCGACGCCCTGGAGCTGACGCCGCGCCTGCGGCTGTTCTATGACAAGCGCACGGGTGCCCCGCGCATGAACGAGGCGGTTAAGGACCCCTTCATCCACCGCACCCTTTCCACGGACGTCTACTTCATCCTGCAGGACACCACGGGCGACGGCACCGCCACCCTGCGCTTCTTTCTGAAGCCGCAGATGGCCCTGGGCCTGGCCGGCCTGGGCGTGCTGATGCTGGGAACCCTGCTGGCCTTCCTGCCCACGATGCGGCGCCGGAGCGCGGCATGAACCGGGCGTCCCTGATCCTGGCGCTGCTGGCCCTGTGCGCCCCGCTGGCGGCGCAGTGGCGCTCGCCCGCAGAAGCCCAGCGCCTTTATGACGAAGTGGGCCGCCAGCTCTTCTGCACCTGTGACTGCCGCGAGAACCTGCTTTCGTGCAGCCACAACGTGTGCGAGGCCAAGGACGCCGAGCGCGCCTTTCTGCGCAAACTGGCCGCTGACCCCAGGCTGGATGCCGACGGCATCCGCGACGCCATGGTGAAGCGCTTCGGTGAGGGTGTGCTGCAGGCCCCGCGCGAGACCGGCCTGTATGCCGTGGTGGGCGTCGCGGTGGCGCTGCTGCTGGCAGCCTTTGGCGTGGCATTCTGGCGGCTGCGCAGCCGCGATGCTGTCCCTGCCGTGCCGGCGCCGGTTGCCACGGGCGACGAACTGGACCGGCGCCTGGAGCGCGAGCTGAAGGAGATGGAATGACCCGCGGGCTGGGAGTCGTGCTGGCGGGCACCCTGGCCCTGGCGGCCTTGGGGGCAGCCCTGGACTGGCGCCTGGCCCCCCTGGGTGCCGCCATGGGGGCCGTCACGCTTTCGCCCCTGGCGCGCAAGCGGCGCCTGTGGTTCGTGGGCGACATCGAAAGCGAGTACGCCCTGGCTTTGCGCCGCCGCGAAGAGGCCATGCGTGCCTTGAAGGACCTGGACGAGGACCACGAGGCCGGGCGCATCCCGGTTACCGAGCACGCCCGGCAGCGGCCTGCCTTGCTGCAGCAGGCGCGCGAGCTGACCACCCTGCTGGAGAAGTCCCAGCAGCGCCGCAACGAGGTGCGCGCCCGCCTGGAGCGCGAACTGGGCGAGGAGAAGCCCTGATGCGCGCCCTGCTGCTGTGCCTGCTGGCTGCCCTGCCCGGCGCCCTGTGCGCACAGGGCACGGTGCGCGGTCGTCTGGCCGACGGCGTGGCGGAGCAGCGCTCCTACGACACCGGCACGCTGGTGGGCGCCATTGCGCTGCCCGAGCAATGCCCGCCCTTTAACGAACTGGTGGCCGGCTGCTGGCAGGAAGCCATGGAGGCCCTCTCGGCCGGTCGCAAGCCCGAAACACCCTTCGGCGGCCTGGGCGGCGCGCCCGGCATTGGGGGCGGCGTGTTTGCGCCCACCGATTCCGATGGTCGTTTTGTTCTGGCCGGCCTGCCCCTGGAGCGCCGGCTGGCCGTTGCCGCCCGTGTGGACGGCCTGTGGCGGCCCCTGCTGCGCGAATGCTGGCTGACCGCCGCCCAGCCGGAAGCCGAGGTCCAGATCGGCTTTCACTCGTGTGGCGGCGACGTCGCCACCCTGGTGGCCGAGCACAAGCTGGAACTGGAAGCGCAGCTGCGCTCGGACCTCAAGTTCGCCCCGGTGCTGGTAACCGAGACATTGACCATTGAGAACCCGAACCCGGACCTTGCGGTTTACCTGGGCGACGCCGTGACGCTGACCTTCATGGCCCCGCCCGGCGTGCTGGCCCGCCAGTTGCCGCAGGTTTACGGTCGCATTTTCATCTTTGCCCAGGGCCTGCCCGCCGCCACCGCCCAGCCGGCGCCCGAAGACACGAACGCCCTGTGGGCCTGGAATTTCGGGCTGGGCGACGCCATGCACGGCATGACGCCCACCTACAGCAAGGGTGCCCAGTACTCGGCCGACGGCTGGCACGCCCTGAACCTGGACGCAGCCCTGGACTTCACCGGCGAGGGCGAAACGCTGTTCAGCCCCGAGGAAACGCCCGACGCGCGCACAGCCGCGATCACGTTCCGGCGCGTGGTTCCCCCTGCCCGCAACGGCAAGCCCGGGCGGCTGGTGCTGCGCCTGCGGCATGCCTGCGGCGTGGACCTGGCCGAGCCCGGCAAACACCTGCGCCTGCAGCGCAAGCTGCCCTTTGCGGTGCGGCAGGTCAGCGCCGAGGCCGACGGTCGGCTGGACCTTTCCGGCCTGGTCGCGGACGAGAACCGGCGGCTGTTTGACTCGCCCGTGGTGCGGGGCGACCGGCTTGCCTGGCCCGCGGCCCGGGCCGTGGACCCGGTGGCTGCCCCCAGCCAGGGGTACGACCTGGTGTTCGGGTTTACGCGCGCCGCCCAGGAACAACTGGCCGCGGGGCCCGAGACCGCGGCACCCGCCGACGAAGACGAGACACTGCCCGGAGCCAGGCTGAACACGCAAGTGCTGTTCCGCGCCCTGGCCCTGCTGTTCGGGCTGGCCTTCCTGGGCGCGCTGGCAGCCAGCCTGCGCAAGCCCCGCGAGGGCCAGCTGGAGCGGCTGGCGCGGCTGCCGGCCTCGCGCGCTGAGGTGGTGCAAGCCCTGCGCGAGCTGAAGGCCGAGTTCGCGGCAGGTCGCCTGCCCGCCGCCAGCTACGCCGAGCAGCGCCTGCGCCTGCTGAACCGCCTGATCGAGCACGACCTGCACCCGGAGAAACCGTGATGCAGGTGCAGTGCGAGGGCATTCGCAAGTCCTATGGCGCGACCCATGTGCTGCGCGGGGTGGACCTGAAGCTGGATTCGGGCACGGTGACGGCGCTGATCGGGCGCAACGGCGCCGGCAAGACGACCCTGATCCGCATCTTGGCCACCATGTTGCGCGCCGCTGGCGGCCGTTACCTGCTGGGCGAGCTGGACGCCGGGCGCCAGACCGGCAAGGCCCGCGCCCTGGTGGGCTACCTGGGCCACGAGAGCATGCTGGACGGCACCCTGACTGTGCGTGAGAACCTGCGCATGTTCGGCAACCTGTACGGGGTGGCAGAGCCCGCCCGGCGCGCCGACGCCCTGGTTGAGCGATTCGGCGCTGCCCGCTTTGCCGACTTCCCGGTGGCGGAGCTTTCCCGCGGCCAGGAGCAGGCGGCTGCCCTGTGCCGCGCCCTGGTGCATGAACCGGCCCTGCTGCTGCTGGACGAACCCAGCACCGCCCTGGACACCGCGGCCCAGGAGCGCCTTTGGGCCATGGCCCGCGAGGAGGCCGGCCGCGGCGCCGTGGTCGTATTCAGCACCCATGACCACGATTCCGCCCGCCGGGTGGCGGACCGTGTGCTGGAACTCGCAGACGGTCACATTGCCTGATCTCGTTACCGGGCCGATACCAGCCGCTACCGTGCTTGCATCCGGTCACCGCAGGGCTAGCATAGAGCTGTTCCGGTTAGATTGATGAAACCCAAGGTGGATTGGGCACTTGCGTCAAGCTGTGCATGCCGGCGTGGGGTCCGGTGCAGTTTGGCGTATCGTTTGCACACTCAACCCCACGCTGCCACGGAGGCGCAATGACTCGTCGCGCACGGTCGGGCTTCACCCTGATTGAGTTGATCATCGTTGTGGCCATCATCGGCGTTCTAGCCGTGGTGCTGGTAGCTGTGCTGCTCAGCGCCCAGGGCAAGGGCGAGATCGGCAAGGCCGAGTACTTCGTCAAGAACGTGATTCCCGCGGCCATGGGCAAGTGGCAGGACGATAACGGCAAGGGTGACAACGAATACCCACGCAGTGGCCGCAACAGCGAGGGCGACTACGTGGATGGCAACCCGGAGCTGTACGAGGCGCTGGTCACCGGCCCCGAGAAGGCGGGCAAGGGTTCGTATGTCCCCAAGGACACCTTCGGCGAGGGCGAAGTGAAGAGCAAGCCGGGCTTCCTGGACCCCTGGAACCAGCCCTACATCTACCGCAACTACACCGCCAAGCTCAGCAAGGCAGGAGGCGACAAGCCCTATCGCGGCAAGAAGCACAACGAAGCCTACGACATCATCTCCAAGGGCCCGGACGGGCAGATTGACACCGAAGACGACATCTACCTGGGCGCCGAGTAGGCCGGAGACGAGACCATGAGGATGCACAGCAACATGCGCAGGGCGGGGGCGGCGGGCTTCACGCTGATCGAGCTGATGATCGTGATTGCCATCATTGCCACCCTGGTGGCGGTGCTGGCGCTGGCCATTATTCCCTGGCTCAGCAAATCCGAGGAACAGGCCACGCGCAGCTTGCTCAGCACAACGGGCGCGGCGGTCTCCCAGCAGAAGAGCGGGCTGGACATGGCCAAGTTCCGCAAGGATGTGGGTACGCTGTCCGGCCAGATTGACTCGGACCCCAAACTGGCCAGCAGCCAGATGATGGTGTTCTACGCTGCGCCTTCGGCGGCGGTCTGGCAGGAGGCCCCGCTGTACAAGGGCCGCCAGCATGCGCCCGAGATCGCGCCCGAGCAGGTGCAGGACAACCTGCGGGGTGACGCCAACGGGCTGCAGCACTTCGTGGACAACTGGGAAACGCCGCTGTGGTACCGGTGGGACAAGGCCACCAAGTCGGCGGTGATCCAGTCGGCGGGCCCGGACCGCGAATGGGAGACAGACGACGACCTCGTGTACATGGGCTCGTCGGGATCAGTGAAGACGCGGGAAGAGCTTAAGGCGGGCAAGTAGGGTACGCCGCAGAGCGGGCGTGGCGGGACGCAATTGGCAGGTCACGAGTCGTGCGGTTTTACGTGGAGAAGAACATGGTTCTGCGCAGGCGTGCTCCCGGGGGCTTTACCCTGGTCGAGTTGCTGGTGGTCATCGCGCTGATCAGCCTGTTGATGACGGTCATGGTGCCGGTGATCCTGCGTTTCATGTCGGGGCGCGGCCTGGCCATGGCGGGCAACAACCTGGCGGGCTTTGTGGCCTATGCCCGCACCGAGGCCATGAACACGCGCCAGATTCATGTGCTGGTTGCCTATGAAGAGAAGACAGCCATTGACACGGGCGGCATCTACCAGGTTGAGGCAGGCCCCGGCCTGGCGCTGTTCCGCATCAACCCTGACCCGCAGGAAGGCGAGGCGGTCATCACCTTCGTGAAGCAGCTCAACTTTGAGGCGCAGGTGGGCGGCGACGTGCACTTTGCTGCCAAGTGGCTGAACGCAGCCCCCAAGGGCCCGATCCTGGACCTGCCCGAGCAGGCCAACGAGAAGTTTGAGGGCAGGTACAAGATCGGTATCCGCCCTGATGGCCGCCTGATGGTGCCCGAGGACAAGCCCGGCTACGTGCTGGACACGGGCAAGACCAAGGGCATTGAAGCCGACATGGTGGTCACCGACGACACGCGCTTCATGTTTGTGGATTTCAACCCGGCCACCGGCGCCGTGCGGCGCACTTCGCCCGTTGATGCCGAAGAAACGGACATGCAGTAGCGGTACGAATGCCCCGGATTCCATGGGCACGCAGCAGAAGAGGGGATCATGCGCAAAGCACGCAAGGGCTTCACGCTCACAGAAATCCTGGTGGCCATGGCGATCTTCGCCCTGGGCGGGTCTGCCATCGTGGCGCTGTTCATTACGAACCAGCGCCTGTCCCGGCAGGCCATGGATTCGACGCGCGCCGCGGAAATCACCCGCAACGTGCGCTCGCTGCTGACCCAGAGCCTTTCGCGCCCCATCCAGGTGGGCGACAAGACGGTCTACAAGTTTGACTACCCCGGCAGCTCGCTGACCTTCCTGCCCAACAAGTTCATGAAGGATTACGAGCAGGGGAGCTATGCCAAGGAGATCCCCACTGATCTGGGCGGCACGCCCGTGGAGAACGCCGTGTTCTTCCGGTTGCCGGCGGCCATGTTTCAGGCCGGCACCACGGGTGAGGAGGCGCTGCGGCCCATGCTGACCAGCCTTCCCAACGACAGCATGGATTCGGCGGGCAACCCGCGCTCGTGGGAAAACGGCCGGCCCGAGGCTTTCCGCCTGCTGCCCGACAGCCTGCGCCGGGCCAGCGCCCTGTACGGCCTGGACCCTGACGACCGCATGTTTTACAGCTTTGATTTCAGCATCCGCCGCAGCCTGGCGCGCTCGGGTGTGGAAGACCCCGCCAACCCCGGCTTCAAGCTGCCTCTTGAGGACCTGTTTGTGGTGCACGTGAAGGTCTACAAGGGCTTCGAGTACGCCGAGGAAGCCGGCGAAGAAGTGCAGAATACCCCGTACTACGAGACTGATTTCTACATCGCCGTGGCACGCTAAGCGCCTGTCGCGGCTGGACGCGGCTGCGGGACGAAACGGACACACCAGTTGCAATGGGCGCGCAGCACTGGCCCGGGAGCAAGCCATGAGAACCATCCGTAGAGGTTTCACGCTGCTCGAGCTGATGATCGCGATCGGCCTGATGCTGATCGTGATGCTGATGCTGCGCACGATGTTTGTAACCGCGCAGGAGATGTACGTGCGCGCCTCGCGCCGCGTGGACGTGTACCAGCAGGCCCGCGTGGCCATGGACACCATGGAGCAGGACCTGATGCGCATGCGCCCCGGCGAGGGTGCCGAGGATGTGCTGGCCCTGCGCAGCCTGCGCCCCGATGACATGGAGAGCCCGGAGGCCGCACGCGGCTCCGAGATCTACGTGGACATGCAGGACTGGGTGAAGGAAGACCCCGAAGAGACCCGCAAGATCCGCGAGTTCCTGCTGTTTGCCGCGCGCTCGACCTGGTACGACGCCAAGGAGCAGCGCTACGTGACCGGCGACGCCATCGTGGCCTACTACCTGCGCAAGCGCCCGCCCGTGGAAGGCCAGTTCTCCGAGGGCGGCTACCTGGTGCGCCGCCTGCTGCCGGTACGCAGCCTGGCCGAGCAGGTGCGTATCCTCAAGGGCGCCAACAAGGCCGGTGTTTCCGAGCTGGCCCCGCACGAGGACGAACTGGCGGCCTTTGTCTACTCGGTGAAGGTGTTCGTGGACGACCAGGCGGCCTTCCAGCTTGGCGCCCGCAACGGCTCGTTCAGCTATGACACCATGCCCGAAGTGCACAAGTCGGTGAAGAACTCAAGCTGGGTGTGGACGGCCCGCCAGCCCGGCGCCGGCCCCGCGGCCAAGGGCCCGGTGAACCCCCAGGCGGCCTTGCTGTCGCTGCCCGTGCCCAACCCCGAGGAGCGCGCCGAGTTCGGCGGCATCTGGAAGACCAACACGGCCCCGGACCGCGACTTCACCTCGGCCCGCTGGAATTACCCGGCGGTGGTCATGCTGGATCTGACCATGATTGACCGCTCCCTGGAGCGCTACGACCAGACCAACGGCAGCGGCACCTATCGCTCGTTTGCCCGCGCCGTGCACCTGCCGGTTTCCGGCCCCATGTCACGGCTGGACACCCGCGATATTGAGCTGATGATGAAGTAGTCACTCGCGGCGGTAAGCCACCCATGGCCCGGCAATCGTTGCCGGGCCATGCCACTTGCCAAGGAAACGCTTTTCGCGGATTATGCGCTGCCCCGGTGCACTCGCAGGGAGAGCCGCAGCGTGCGCATTGCCCTTGTCTCCGACATCCATGCCAACATTGAGGCGTTGGAGGCCGTGCTGAAGGACATTGAGGCCTACGGCTGTGACAAGGTCTATTGCCTGGGCGACCTGCTGGACTACGGCCCCAACCCCCGCGAAGTGCTTGACTTGGCCATGGAGCGGTTCTCGCTGAACCTGCTGGGCAACCACGAAGAAGCCGTGATGCTGGTGGCCGAGGACTTCAACGAGCGCGCCATGCGCAGCGTGGAGTGGACCCGCGAGCAACTCAACAACCCGGATGTGCCCAAGGAGAAGCGCCACGCCTACTGGAACTTCCTGGATGCCATGAACAAGGTGCGCAGCCACCGCCAGGGCGACCTGCTGTTCGTGCACGGCAGCCCGCGCAAGCCCACCCACGAGTACGTGTTTCCCAAAGACAGCATGGACGAGGCCAAGATCCGGGGCATGTTTGCCAAGTTTGACCGCTTCTGCTTCTGCGGCCACAGCCACATCCCCGGCATCTACAGCGAGACCGGCAAGTACGGTCACCCCAAGAACCTGAACAACGGCGAGATTGACCTGCGCCGCTTCCGCAAGCTGCTGATCAACATCGGCAGCGTGGGCCAGCCGCGCGACCACGACACCCGGGCCTGCTATGTGGTTCTGGACGGCAACAAGCTGATCTTCCGGCGCGTGCCCTACGACCACGAGTCCACGGCCAACAAGATTCGCGCGATTGATCGCCTGCCCGCCATGCTGGCGGATCGCCTGCTCCAAGGCAAATAGCCGCGCACACCAACAACAAGGCGCCCCGCGGGGCGCCTTGTGTGCTTTCTGGTGGCGGCTACCGGCGCCAGGGCGTGCGCACCAGCAACTCCATCAGCGTGATCTGCTCCTGCGGGATGAACAGCTTCTTCACGCGGGGCCAATGCCCGTACTCCAGGGCGCGCTCCAGGTACTCGACGCTGGCAGGGTCCGTGGGCAGGCCGGGCAGTTCGTCCAGGTCCACCAGGATGAGCCGGCCGTCCTCGAAGCGCGAGCAGCGGCCCACGTAGGTGCGCTCAGCCGTGCCGACCACCACGGTCTTGCCATGGAGCTCGCCGATGCGGGCCTCGTGGCCCGTTGCGCCGGGCCTGGCTGTGGGGCATGAGCCGTGGCCGTGTCCGGCGCTCACTTGGCGGCTCCCGCCCTGGCGCAGTGCTTCTCGAACTCAGAAACCAGGCGCTGGGCCACGGTGTCGGGGTTGCCGCCCTCAAAGACGTGGCGGGGCACGTAGGCAACCGGCTGGCCGTCCTTGAACAGGTACACGCTGGGGCTGCTGGGCGGCACCTGCGGCATGCGCGCGCGGACGTTGTTCACGGCGTCCACGTCGTTGCCCGCGAAGGCGGTGCCCACGCGGTCGGGCTTGATGCTGTTCTGCAGCGCCTTCAGCACGCCGGGCCGGGCCGCCCCGGCGGCGCACCCGCAGACGCTGTTCAGCACCACCATGGAAACGCCGGGCGCGCCGGCAAGGAACTTCTCCACGGCGTCGGCGGTCTTGAGTTCAGAAACGCCGGCGTCAGTCAACTCGGCGCGCATCCAGGCAATCATCTCTTCAGGATAAGGCATGAGGGCTCCTTCTTGGTTCCAACATAAGGACTACACCGCGGCTGTCTGGGCCGCACTGGCATGAATGGCAATCTGCTGGGCCACGCGTGCCGAGAACGCCGCCAGCGCCACCGCGGAAGCGTTCTGTGGCTTGGCCAGCACAATGGGTTCGCCGCCGTCACCGCTGGTGACGACTTCTTCCGTCAGCGGAATCTCTCCCAGCCGGGCAATGCCGTACTTCTCGGCGGCCTTCTTCGCGGCGCCGCTGCCGAAAATCTCGGTACGGGTGCCGCAGTGGCTGCACACGAAGCCGCTCATGTTCTCGACGACGCCCAGCACGTGCAGGTGCACGCTGTTGAACATCCCGATGGCGCGCTGGACATCGGCCAGGGCCACGTCCTGCGGGGTGGTTACCACTACGGCGACGGCGTTGGGCACCATGCGGCTCAGGGAAAGCTGCACGTCGCCGGTGCCGGGGGGAAGGTCCACCACCAGGTAATCCAGCTCGCCCCACTCGACCTGGCCCAGGAACTGGCGCATTACCGAGTCCAGCATGGGGCCGCGCCAGATGACCGGCTGGCCCTCTTGCAGCAAGAAGCCCATGGACATCAGGCGCAGGCCGTGTTTGCGGTGCGGAACAATGCGCTCGTCGTCCGTGGCCTCGGGCGAGACGTGCACATCAAACATGGTGGGCACGCTGGGGCCGTAGATGTCGGCGTCCAGCAGGCCCACGGCGGCCCCTGACTTGGCCAGTGACACGGCCAGGTTGGCAGCCACGGTGCTCTTGCCCACGCCGCCCTTGCCCGAGCCCACCAGCACCACGTTGCGCACACCGGGGATCAACTCGGTCGCGGTCTGCTGCAGGCGCGAGGTGTTCGCGCTCATGTTTACGGTCACGCTGTCCGGCTTCAGGTTGGCCTGCAGCGCGGCCCTTACGTCGGACTGGATCTTGTCTTTCAGGGGGCAGGCCGGGGTGGTCAACTCCACGGTCAGGGCCACGTTGCGGCCCTCCACGCGGATGTCCTTGATCATGCCCAGGTCCACCAAGTCCTGGCCCAGATCGGGATCCTTGACGCCCTTCAGCGCCGCCCTGACCTGTTCTTGCGTGAAGCTCATGGCGTCTCCGTCTCGTGCAAAGGCCGGGACTTTGCCTCGTCGCGCCACACATGGCGATGCCTCGGCGGCTGTCACCGCAGACTAAATAACGGACTAGCTTTGTCCACTATTTCCGGGGCCGGGGCGGGGCGGGCTCGCGCTCGGTGGGCGGGGCCTGGTCCTGGTCTTCGCCGGCATGCCCGGTGGCAATGCGTTCCAGCACGTCCGTCCAGTCCGGCGGGAGCTCCATGGTGTCCAGGCTGTGCTCGAACTGGTCCGTCAGGCCCGCCGCGTTGGCGCCGGTGCGTCCGCGGTCGTGGATGCCCAGCACGGCGCGCTTCAGGCGCCGCACATAGGCCGCCGTATGCAGCAGCTCGGCCTGCTCGGCGGTGGGCAGGCGCTGCACCTCGCTGCTGCTGGCCCAGGTCATGACATCGGCCAGCACGGGCTCCAGTTGTTCACCCGCCACGGCAAGCTGGCTGTGGCTGCCGCCCCGCACTTCCTCCAGGCAGGCCCAGGCGTCGTAGAGGCGCGCCAGGCCGTGCTGGTAGTTGGCGTTGGTGTCATGGGGGTCGGGCTCGCCCAGGGCGCGCAGCACGCGGCCCGCCGCCTCGCGCACCTGCTTCAGTTCAAAGGGCCGTTGCTTGGGGTTCTCCAGGTGCAGGAAGAGCCGCTGGCGCATCACGTCCAGGGCGCGCAGCTCGGGCAGGTGCTCGGACAAGTCATGAATAATCTGGTACAGCCGCCGGCCCTCGTCGGTTTCCAGGGGCTGGTTCAGGTCCAGCATCTGGCCCTCGATGCTGCTCTCGACGCGGGCGACGTCGCGCGAGAGGCTGCCATAGAGCTTGTAGGTGGCCTTCCATTGGCCCATCACGGCGTCCAGGTGCTTAAGCTGGCGGTCAAACAGCGCGGCGGCGCGCTGGCCGCGCTTGCCGGCTTCAGCCAGGGTGTTGCGGGCGGCCTGCAGCTTCAGGCGGGCGTCCTGTTCGCCGGCCACCTTGCTCATCAACTCGCGGCGGGCAGCCAGCAGCAGCTCGCCCATGCCGTCGGAAAGGGCTTCAAGCTGGGCAAAGGCCTCGTCGGCCTCTCGCACGGCGGCCTCGGCAGACGCCCCCAGGTTCATGGCCGAGTCAATGCGCTCCTGCACCAGGCGGCCGCACTCGACCACATGGTGGTAAACGGGGCGGCGCATGGCCTCTGCGTCCGGGGCAGGCAGCGGCTTCAGCGCGGCCATGGACTGCACGGCTGCGGTGGCCCATTCGCCGGCCATGCCGGTTTCCGCCACCGCGTACAGCTTCTTGACCTTGCCCTTCTGCTCGCGGGCGTCTTCGCGCATCTGCTTCAGTTCTTCGGCGGCCAGGCGGGCGGCGGCAATTTCCTGCTGGTGGCTGGTGGCGCCCTTCAGCAGCAGGCGGCCGGCCGTGGCCAGCTCGGTGCCCTCGGCGATATCGGCCAGGCGCTGCAGCCGCGACAGGTCCTCGCGGTCGCCGCGCAGCACGCGGGCCAGCTCGGTGGCCATGGCGCCCACCAGGGCGATGTAGTGGCGGCCCTTGATGCGCTCCTGCACTTCGTCGGCCACAAAGGTGAAGGCTTCTTCCATCAGCATGGCAGGTGCCGGCGGCAGCTCCTGGGTGTCCGGCACGGCGCGGGCGTCCTGCAGTTTCTGGGCGCTGTCGTGCAGCTCGGCCTTGCCTTCGTCGCCCTTGACGGCCTTCACGAAGGCGCGCTCCACATTGGAGGCGGCCGAGCGAAGTTCGCGCACCGCCCCGCGCAGCAGCTTCAGGGGACGCTCGGCGTCCAGCTCAGAAAGCACCCTCAGCAGGTCTTCGGGCGAATCGGTTTCAAAGCCCGTGACCTGGCCGGCGCGCGGACCTACACGCCGCGCGGCTGTATCCAGGGCGCGCAGGCGCGCCTCGGCCTCGGTGCGGGCCTGCTTCTCGGCGTCCAGGGCATCCTGCAGGGCAGAGAGCCGAGCCTGGGCCGAGCCCAGTGCGTCCTCGGACTTTGCGGTCGTGCGCTCGATGCGGCCCGAGAGGCGGTCGAGTTCTTTCAAGTGCGCGGCCTTTACCTCGGCCAGGTGGCGCTCATGCAGCTCACGCTGGGCCTGCAACTCCTCGGCCTGGTCGCGGCGGGCGTCGCCGGCGCTCTGCTTGAGCTGCCGCTCCAGCTCGGCCGCGCGCGAGTTGGCCAGGCTTATCTTCTTCTGCAGGTCAGCGGCCATGGCCCGCAGTTGCTCGTTCTCCTGCCCGAGTTGCATCACGCGGATGCGCTCGGCCTCGAGCTTGCGCGTGGCGACCTCGCGGAAGACCTCGCCCTCGTTGGGCTGTCCCGGTGTGGGTGCTTTGGCCATGCCCTGTTTGTAGCACAGGGCCCCTGCCCGCGCAAAAGCAACGCGACCCGGCATTGCCGGGTCGCGCGCTGTTGCAGCCATCAGTTCCTCTTGAACGGTTTTCGCTCGTAGTCCTTGCCTTCGGACCTGGCCTTGGCTTCTCGCCGTTCCTCCCGGCGTTCCCACTCACCCTTGGACGGTTCGTCCTTGCTCTCAGAGGCGGGGCCCTCAGCGCCGGCATCGGTGTCCGGGCCTTCCACCGCGGGTGTCTCCGGCCCGCGGGCAGGGGTCACGTTCTCAGGCAGGCGCGAAGGTGCAGGCACTGGTGTCCGGTTCTTCTCAAAGGCATCGCGCACGCCGCGGAAGACGCCGGGCATGCCGGGCTCGTTCTTGGCTGGGGCTGCGCCGCTGCCGCCGCCCAGCGGTGGGGCCTCGCCCGTATCCTGGGCGCCCGTGGGAAGGCACAGCAGCATGCCGCGGTTGGTGGTCAACAGCAGGCGGCCCTTCTCCACGCAGGGCTTGGCCGCGAAGGCTACGCCCTCAAACTGGTAGGCCCACACCAGCGCGCCCGAGGTTGCCTCCAGCGCCAGCACGGTGCCGTCGCTGCCCGCGGTGAACAGCATGCCGCCTGAAACCACCGGGGTGGTCAGCTCAACTTTGCTGTCCGAGAGCTGCACCGACCAGAGTTCGTTGCCGGTGGCCAGCAGCGAAGCGCTCAATGCACCCCGGCCGGCCAGGTAAACCACGCCGCCGTCAAAGCCCGGGCGCATGCCCTGGAAATCCAGCCCCGTGGACCCGGCCGGGCCGTTGAGCGCGTATGCCTCGGAGCCCTTGGGTGCGGCCTCGCCGCCCGTCAGCAGGGCCACGCGGCGGTCACCGCGGGCCAGCAAGGTGCGGCCGATCTGGCCAGTGGTCACCACGGTTTCGCGGTCCGGGTTCTTGGCTGGTTTCTGGGATTCGGCCGGGGCGGTTTCCGCCGACCCGTCGTGATAGGCCGCCACCAGCAGGCCCTGCGGCGTGGCCACCGGGGCCGCCACGGCACCAAGGTTGCGCGACCAGCGCTTCTTGCCGCCTTCCAGCGCAAACGAAGTCAGGCTGCCGGCCGGGCTTACCGTGTACACCGCGTCGCCGCAGATTACCGGCGCCGTGACCACGCCCTCTTTGGCTTCGCTCTTCCAGCCCTGGGCGCCGGTATTCAGGTCATGGTCCGAGACATTGCCCTGGTACGAGCACACCACCCGGCTCTCGTTGGCGTCGGGCGCGCACTCCACCGTGCTGGCCAGCCACTTGCTGAACTCGTGGTGCCCGTCCGAGACGCGCACGCGCTCCAGGGTGCAGCTCCAGGTGGTGAAGTAGGCTGAGTCGCCGGCCACGATCACGCTGGAAATGCCGGAATCCTTCGACACCGCCGACCAGCGCACCAGGCCGGTCTCCACTTCCACGCCAAACACCGTGTTGCCGCTGCCTGTACCCACTACGACTACGCCGTCCTGGGCTGCCGGGCTGCGCGGATTGTTGCCCGCCACGCGCAGCGCCCAACCGTCCCCGGCGCCGTGCACCGTGGGAAAGCGCGCCGCCGTCGCGCCCTTGGCGGCACTCACTTCCTGATTCAGGCGCACTTTCTGCGCGCTCTGCGAAAGGTCAATCTGGATGGGTTTTCTGGCTGCCTGAGCAGGCGCTTCCTGCGCCTCGATGGGGCCGCGCACAGACGCTATGCCGAGCCCGGCAACCACGACGGCACCAACTGCGGCTGAAAGGGCCGCACCACGCACCTTTTTCATTGCTGGGAGTATCCCGAAGGGGCAGGACCGGGGTCTACGCGACTGTCAATCTACCCCATGGAACGGCAACTCGTCAAAAAAAGTTGGCCGGAAAACGCGCCTAACCAGCGTACTCCTCGTCCTGCTCGATGATTGCCAGCACCCAGTCAAAGTCGCCGCTGACCACCTTGCTGCCGCAATAGCCGCACACGCCTGCGCGGTTAATGCGGTCCAGGGGGGCGCCGCAGCTGGGGCACTGGCTGGGCTCGGCGGGGCGGCTGGCGCGCCCGGCCCGGCGGATCATGGTCCAGTATTCGCTGAAGCGGCGAGTGGCCTTGGGCTTGCCGCTGAGCACCTTGCCCTCGCGGTCCACGTGATAATCGCGCATGGAGGCAAACACTCGCACCGTGACGGCATCAAAGTACGCGTCGTGCTCGATGCGGGCGATGTCCATGCGCTCGATGCGCACGTCTTCCAGCACGTTGCGGATGCCCTCTTCGCGGTAGCGGGTCAGCCAGTAACGGTGGGCGTCAAAGATGGTGTCCGTCTCAAAGGGCCGCAGGCGCGCTTCATCCACGTTGCTCCAGCCGGCCTGGATCTCAAGAAACGCGTGTTGCACGCGGCGCTGGAATCCGGCCCACGAGAAGCCCGGGTCGCGCATGGCGAGAGCGCGCTTGGCTGCCGCAAGATCGGGCGAGTACACGGTGGGCAGGTCCGTGCCTTCCTCGGGGCCGCTGACGCCCAGGGCCTCGCCCACCTGTTCGCGGCCCAGCGTCTCCACGCGGCGCACTTGCCAGTCCTGCTCGCCGCGCGCAGTCACCGTGCCGCAGGCCGGGCAGCGGCCGTCCACGCCGGGCTCCTGCGGCGAGCCGCAGTTGGGGCAGCCCAGCCGCAGCACCGCCACCGGGTCGCGCGTCAGCACGCCCTTAGGACGGGCAAACGTGAAGCGCTCGCGCAGGAACATGCGGCGCGGGCCGCCCTGGGCCGCCTGCTCGACCACGTTCGACTTGTAGTGCACGCGGATGTACGTGTGCGTGGCGTCGGCCCAGTAGTGCTCCAGTTGCAGCGAGCCGACCACCACTTCCTTGATGGTGACGTCCTTCTGGTCCAGCCAGCGGCGGATCTCGGGCGACAGGTAGGGTGCCACGGCGTACTCGCTGCCGCGGCGGCCCAGGCCGCCCCGCGACTCGTGGAATTTCACATAGATGAGGTGCGCGAAGTCCAGGAACAGCACGCGCGAGAAGTTCGGGTCGAACTGCGTGATCACCGCCGAGGCCCGTGCCTGCTGTCGCTGCTGACGCTGGGCGTGCAAGAGGCGGCCTTCCTGCTGCAACTGGACCTGCTGGGCCTGACGCTTGCGGCTGCGGGCCACCAGCGCGGTGATAATGCCGCCCACCAGCAGCACCGCGATCACCTTGCCGACCGGGCCGCCGTCCACCCACAGCCAGACAATCAGGCGCAGCAGCAGCTCAATCAGGACCCCGGCGCCATCGCCGCCGCCGCCACCTCCGCCCCCGCCCCCGCCGCCGCCGCCGCCGCGATAGCCGCCGCCCCCGCCCGCGCGGGCCTGCAATTCCTCCAGCGCGATCCCGGCCAGGATCGGCGCCAGCAGCACGAACCAGGTCAGGGCGCGTCGCATGGGTCAGGGCAACCAGATCTGGGGACGGTCAGGCAGCTCGTTCACGTCATCTGCGGCACGGGGAAACTTCTCGCGACAACACTCGCCCAAGCGCTGCAGGGCGGCGCAGAGGGCCTCCACGGGGTCTCCGGCGGCGTTGGCCAGCCCGGCGCGGATCTCGCCCAGCCGGGCGCCGTCCAGGGCGCGCTCCATGCCGATATCGGGCATCACGCGCGCCTCGCCCTCCAGCACGCTTACAAACAACAGGCAGCCGTTGCGCTCGCGGGTGAGGCTGACGTTCTCCTTGGTGAACAAGGCAGCGGAGGTCATGTCCACGGCGTCGCGCATCAGCCAGCGGGGCAGCAGCATGCGCCGCAATGCCGGCACGCGCCGCAGCGCCAGCAACGCCAGCGCCGCCACCACCAGCGCCTCAATCAGCAAGAACAGCCCGTCGGCCAGAGCACCCAGCCACAGCCAGTGCAACAGGTCCTGTGCCACGAAAACGAGGCCGCCCACAGCAGCGGCGGCCTTCAGCGCCCGGCCTTCGTAACGGCTGGAGGCCGGCGCCAGGATGACGATGTACTCGCACGAAGTGTTGCGCTCGGCGGCGGCGACCGCCTGCTCGATGCGGTCCAGGGCCGAGTGCTGCAACAGGGCGCGGTTGTGCAGTGCGCGGGCGATAGCGGGCCTCCGGGCAGGATGATAGCGCCCGGCCTGCCGGGGCGAAGCCTACAAACCGCCGCCGAGGTTGGAGCACACCAGCAAAAGCGGCGGGCATGTGACTGGCGAGACTACTGACGAACGCCCAAAGGGTCGAATCGTTTGTCGACCTCTCCGCGTTAGCGCCTGTCTGTGTTCTATGTAGCCGCTTTCTGAACGATGGGGATGAATGCGTGCGCCAAGGCGGTCTTGAAGGTCCGCAACACCTCTTTGTTCTTTACTTTGCTTCCCGGCTTCTCCCTATCGTCAACATGGTGCATCAGGATGCTATGGGCAAAGTTCTCCGGAAGCTCAACGCCGTCCTTCTTGCGTTTGGTCATCGCCGTGGGTTTGTGCTTTGGCTTCAGCGACCACACACTGCCGGTGGGATCCGAGAGCGGCCTGAAGTCCTTCGGCAGATCCTGGGCCTGTATGCCTGCCACACATCGCAGAACGTCACTTGCCGTTGAAACGAGAACATCTGAAGCCAAGCTGAATTTGGCGCGATTCAGGGACATGCCATCTGATCCAGGATACGGGTAACTCGTCCCTTGGTACGTAAGGTCATCCATGTACACGCCAATGCGACCTCCACCTTGTTCGCCAAACCGCTTGAAGGCCGCAAACAGCCACTCTTCGGCGTCGAAGTTCGGGTTGATGGTCCGGTTTCGATGCTTCAGACGTTCAATGGCACTGAGGATGAAATCAGCGTCAGAGAGTTCGGGGGAATAGGTGCGCTCGGATTCGCCTGGTGAAAGTAGCGAAGTCAACGCCATTCTCCTCTAACTCGAAGACGGTTGGTAGCGGCGCAGCGCCTAGCAGGCTTGCCCACATGGTCCCATCGTTCAAACACTCGACGTATGCGCGACGGTCGCGCTGAGCGAACGTGATGCCGATGCCGTGGTCCTGGGCGCGGGCGATTCGCACGGCCGCCAAGCCCTTCGCTTCCGTTGCCGAAAGCAAGCGCCGAGCATTTGCTTGAGCCTTTGCGTTGGGGACAGCCTTCCAGTCGTCGCCATGCCTCACCGCCTGTTCAAGCGCGTCTGCGGCTTGGGTTGACAGGCGGCCTTCGTTGGCAAACACGCGCAGGATGATTTGCGCGCCCTCCTGAAACTTCTTCATCAAGTCGGTGGTTATCGCACGCACGAACACGTACTGACCGGAAGGAGTTGCAACTGTCGAGGATGCGCGCGACAGGCTTAGTCCGCCATTGGCGTGCTTGACCACTTGCGTCGCACTGACATCGTCGAAATCGTCGGCGGTGCCAAAATAGTACCCCGCCGAACCGGCAAGCCGATTTCTCGGTCTTTCAATTACGTTGGTGGCAGGGTTCATGGGTTCACCCTCTTCCACACGCCCGTTTGCATCTTATCCGAAGTTAGTTCGTAAAACCCCTGAACAATCCACTTATGGGCGATATCGAACCACTCCTTCACGGTGGCGTCCGAAGTGTCTTTCGGCATTCCTCTTACGGTCATCTCCAATGAAAGTAGAGGTTTCTTGTCCAAGGTGCGAGTGGCAGACCGCAGGTGGGCATAGAGACGCCCGCTTTTTTCCGGCAAATCGTAGGTAGAAAGCCAGTTGATACCGTGGGTGCTATACAGCAGCTTCGCTCCATCCTTGACTGACGGCGCATCCACGAACATGCGCCCGATTTGCCCCCAGTCCGTCCACCCCTCACCCTCAAGGATTTGATTCAGGTAGGTCAGTTCAAACTGAACAGGAGCCACAGGCCCAATCTGTGCCTGGTCCATGAGTGCGCTGAACTGATTGAGCTTTGCCCAGAAGCGGCCGAAGACGGCTTCGTAGCGAGGGTAGGCCTCGCTAGCTCGCTTGCGCCAGTTGTACAGGAACCGGTCGCGCTGAACCTGGATGATGTCGCCGCCGTTTGGCTGAGCGAACTGTGCGCGGGGCCAATCCTGAATTTGCATCAACTCGACGTTGACGCGCGGTTCATTATCGAACCCCTCGAAGATGCGGGGCAGATTTGGTTGCTCGCCAATTTCAGTGAAGTCTTGAGCAAGCTGCGACCAAAGAAGACCAACGTGGTGGACCAAGAATTTCCGAAGGCGATCAAACGAGACACCGCAGACCACTTCAACCACCGGCGGGTTCTTGTAGTCGGGCAAGTCGCGGTTGGTCTTCCTAGGCTTGGCTCTTGCCATGCTGTCGCACACCTTCCGCTCTCCGCCGCTTTCAGTCTGGGCACAGCGACGTTTACTGTCAACCGGCGCTCCTGCAGTTCCATGGGGAGCGCAAGCTACATGTGCACGCACTCGCCCTCGGCCAGGGCGGCGGCCTCCATCACCGCCTCCGAGAGCGTGGGGTGCGGGTGCACGGCATGGATCAGCGTCTTGCTGACCGCCTCCACGTCCATGCCCAGCACCAGCTCGCTGATCAGCTCGGTGGCTTCGCCATGCACAATGTGCGCACCCAGGAGCTGCCCGTACTTCTTGTCAAACAGCAGCTTCACGAAGCCGTCGTTGTCGCCCATGGCCATGGCCTTGCCCAGCGACTTGAACGGGAACTTGCCCACCTTGTACTCGATGCCCGCTTCCTTCAGGGCGCGCTCGGTCTTGCCCACGCTGGCCACTTGCGGCTGGCTGTAGGTGCAGCCGGGAATGATGTCCTTGCTGAAGGGCTTCACGTCATGCCCGGCGATCTTCTCGACGCATGCTAGACCCTCGTGGCTGGCCTTGTGGGCCAGGGCCGGCTGGCCCGCCACGTCGCCGATGGCGTAGATGCCGGCGACGTTGGTGCGGCCGTAGCCGTCCACGGGGATGAAACCGCGCTCAACCTTGACGCCCGCGGCCTCCAGGCCCAGGTCCTCCACGTTGCCCTGGATGCCCACCGCCACGAGGCAGTAGTCAACCTCCAGCTCGGTCTTCTTGCCCTTGCGCTCGTAGACGACCTTCACGCCGGACGCGGTGGCCGAGACGTTCTCGACCTTGGACTCCGTCTGCACGCTGATGCCCAGCTTCTTGTAGGCCTTCTCCAGCTCGCGGCTGCTGTCGTCGTCCTCCACGGGCACGATGCGGTCCATGAGCTCGATCAGCGTCACCTCGGCGCCGAACGCATGGAAGTAGTAGCTGAATTCGACGCCGATGGCGCCGGCGCCGATCACTACCACCTTCTTGGGGCGCTCCGCCAGCACCAGGGCCTCGTGGTGGCCGATGATGCGCTTGCCGTCTACGGGCATGTTGGGGAAGCGCCGGGGGCGCGCCCCGGTGGCCACGATGATGTGCTTGGCGTTGATGGTCTCCACCACTTTGCCGTGGCTGTTGGGGCGATCCGGCTTGTTCTCGGGGTTGTTGGGCTCGGTCACCTCGACCACGCCCTTGCCGGCAATACGGCCGCGCCCCGAGAACTGCGAGACGCCGTGCTTCTTGAACAGGAACTGGATGCCCTTGTTGAGCTGGCCCGAGATGTCACGGCTGCGTTTGACCACGGCCGCCATGTCGGCGTTGGCCTTCTCGACGGCGATGCCGAAGGTCTTGGCCTTGTGCTGGATGGTGTGGAACACCTCGGCGCTTTTCAGCAGGGCCTTGGTGGGGATACAGCCCCAGTTCAGGCAAATGCCGCCGAAGTGCTTGTCCTCGACGCAGCAGGTCTTGAGGCCGAGCTGGGCCGCGCGGATGGCAGCCACATAGCCGCCGGGGCCGCTGCCGATGACACAGACATCAAAGGTGTGGGTGGCCATGACAGGTTCCTTGAACAGAGCGCCGGTTTTCTAGCAGGCGGCTGAAGAAGTCGCCACAGGGGCCTTCTTCAACGGAAAGCAACTGGGCGGCTCGCGGCGTGAAGCCGCTCGGCCCGTGCTGCCGGCGCGTGACCGTAAACGGGTGTCCGGGCCTCCATCATCGCGACAGCCGTGGCAGACTGTGCCCATGGCCTACGACGAGAAGCTGGCGCTGCGCTTGCGACGCGCCCTGAAGGATGTCGCGGCAACGGAAAAGCACATGTTCGGCGGCCTTGCCCTGATGGTGCGGGGCCACATGGCCTGCGGCATCATCGGCGAGAAGCTGATGGTGCGGGTCGGCCCCGAGGCCCATGAGGGCGCACTGAAGCGACCCTGCACGGCCCCCATGGACTTCAACGGCAAGCCCATGAAGGGCATGGTGTATGTGACCGGCCGGGGCGCCACCGGCGCGGCGCTGAAGGCCTGGGTGGCGTTGGCCCTCAAGTTCAATGCCACCCTGCCCCCCAAGTAGCCGGATAGCCGTTTACCCGTTGCGCGAGTTGGACAGCGAATCCGGCTGCGTGTAGGCGTACAGGTCGTGCACGCCGCCCTCGCGCTGGGCCGAGGCGCTGCGCAGCTCCATGCGCAGGTCGCCGCTCTCCAGGGACTTGTGCAGGGCAGCCACGCTGCGCACGCCCAGGTCCTGCAGGGCCAGACGCAACCCCTGGGTGAGGTAGGCCACCAGGTCAAACATGGTGCCGCGGTCCTGCACATAGCCCGAGACGCCCTGGGCCACCTTGATGTCCTTGCTCTCCGTGAAGTAGCGCTTGCCGCCGCCCGCCTTCATGGCCTCCAGGCTGGCCATGCCGCGGTACACCTTGAGGCGCACGCCGTCGCGATAGACGTACTCGCCGGGGCTTTCGTCGGTGCCGGCAAACAGGCTGCCGCACATCACGGCCCCGGCACCCAGCGCCAGCGCCTTCACGATGTGGCCGATGACGCTGATGCCGCCGTCGGCAATCACCGGCACGCCATGCTTGCGGGCTGCCTGGGCGGTGTAATAGACGGCGGTCCCCTGGCCGCGCCCCACCGCCATGACTTCCTGCGTGGTGCAGATGCTGCCCGGGCCCATGCCGATGCGCAGGCCGTCGGCCCCGGCCTTGATCAGGTTCTCGGCCTGGCGCGGCGTGACCACGTTGCCGCCGATCACCTGCAGGGCCGGGTGCTTCTTCTTGATGTAGCGGATCATCTCGTGCTGGTAGACGCTGTCGCCCTGGGCGGCATCAATGACGACCACGCTGACCCCGGCCTCCACCAGCGCGTCCAGCCGGTCGCGGTCCTCGTTCTTGGTGCTGATGGCGGCACCCACCATGAGTTGCTTGCCGGCGTCCTTGGTGGCGTCGGGGAAGTCGCGGTTCTTGCGCAGGTCGCGGCGGCTGGTCAGGGCCACCAGCCGGCCCTTCTCGTCCACCAGGGGGAGCTTGCCCTTCTTGCTGTGGCGCAGGATTTCGTTGGCCTCATTCAGGGTAATGCCCTTGCGCGCGGTGACCAGCTCGGTGGTCATGACCTCGCGCAGCTTGCGGGTGCGGTCGGTCTCGAAGTCAATGTCGCGGTTGGTGACGATGCCGGCCAGTTTGCCCTTGAGGGTGCCGTCTTCGGTGATGGGGATGCCGCTGAACCCGTGGGTGGCCTTGATGCGGTCCACGTCGGCAATGGTGTGGTCCGGGCTGAGCACCAGGGGGTCCAGGATGAAGCCGTTTTCAAAGCGGCGCACCTTCTTGACCTGCGCCACCTGTTCTTCAACGGTGCAGTTGTAGTGGATGATGCCGATGCCGCCCGCCAGGGCGAGCGCAATGGCCATGCGATGCTCGGTGACGGTGTCCATGGGGCTGGACACCAGGGGCCGGCGCAAAGTGATGTCGCGGGTCAGCCTGGTGGTCAGGTCCACTTCGGCGGGGCCGAAGTCAATGGTGCCGGGCATCAGGATGATGTCGTTGTAGGTGATGGCGGACTGCGATGCGGCGAACAGCTGCGCGGCGGTGAAGCCGTTGGGCTCGGTCATGGACGGTCTGTCCTTTCCACTGTTGCATCCGTAAACGCACACAGCCCCGCCGGTTCAGGGCGGGGCTGCGCGGGGATGTGCAGGGGTGCTTCCATGGCGCAGATATAGAACGGTCGCGCCCTACGTCAAGAAAACGCCTACCCCAGTGTTCCCACCAGGTCCGCAAGCCGCGCGATGCCCGCGTCCAGCAGGCGCTGTTTAAGGTCGGCGTGGATCTGCCGCCCGGCGTCCGGCTGAACGAACAGCCAGGTGCCGATCTGCACGGCGCTTGCGCCCGCGACCAGAAACTCGAGAACGTCGTCGGCGCTGGTAATGCCGCCAATGGCCACCACGGGGATCTTCACGGCCTTGGCCACCTGCCACACACAGCGCAGGGCCACAGGCTTGATCGCCGGTCCGGAAAGCCCGCCCGTGTAGTTGGCCAGCAGGGGCTTGCGGCGCTTCCAGTCCACCGCCATGCCCACCAGGGTGTTGATGGCGCTTACTGCGTCGGCGCCGCCGGCTTCGGCGGCTTTGGCAATCTCGGCAATGCTGGTCACGTTAGGCGAGAGCTTGGCAATCATGGGCAGGCGGGTTTTGGCCCGGCAGGCCGCCACCAGCTTCTCGCACTCGGCGGGGTCGGTGGCAAAGCGCATGCCGCCCTGCACGTTGGGGCAGCTCAGGTTCAGCTCCAGGGCATCCACACCCTGCTCGGCGTCAAAGCGCTCCACCAGCCACACGTACTCGTCAAAGTCGTGGCCTACCACGTTGACGACCACCTTGGTGCCAAAGGCGCGCATCTTGGGCAGGGTGGTGCGCACGAAGCTCTCAAAGCCCTCGTTCTGCAGGCCGATGGCGTTCAGCATGCCCGCCGCGGTTTCGGCGGTGCGCGGGTAGGCATTGCCCAGGCGGGGCTCACGGCTGATGCTCTTGCCCACTAGGGCGCCGAAGACGGACAGGTCCTGGTAGCGGTCCAGCTCGGCGCCGTAGCCGCTGCAGCCGCTGGCGGTCAGTAACGGCGAAGCGAGCTCGAGGGGCCCGACCTTAACCCGCAGGTCAAGCGCCATGG
>JADLBZ010000290.1 GCA_020847415.1 Planctomycetota bacterium | reverse complement strand
TGGAATCCGGTAGCGGGAAATCGGAAGGACCAGCCTTGGCCCGAAGCACTCCCTGGCAGAAACGCGCGGCGGTGGCACTGCCACTGCTTGTGCTTGTTGTCATCTGCGGCTTGTTCCTGTGGTTCTGGGAGCCCCAAGCCCGCCGCGCGGGTGTTGCCGAGACTAACACCGCTTGCGGCCCCGCAAATACTCCGGAAGCCATTACACCGCCGAATGTTACACCGACCGCTAACGCCCGGCCGGACGTACTTGCTCCCCCGCCGCCCACCCTCCAGCCGCGCGTGGTCAAGCTGCCTCCTATGTCGCGCTTCCGGCGGCTGGTGCTGGAGGCGGACCAGACGCTGATGTTGCTGGAGCCGGGGCTGGATGCAGAGACGCTGGCCCAAGCCGACGGCACGCTGGTAGCGCTGGAGTCGCGCTTTGCCGCGTACTCGGGGCCGATGGTCGCCGGCACGCTGACGAACGCCGAGCGCGCCCAACTGGAAACCGATGCCAAGGCCGCTTTCGTTGCGCCCGACGTTGCCGCCGCGGCCTACGTCCGCGACACGCAACCGCGCGTCAGCCTCTGGTTGCGCGGGGGTGCGAAGCTGCCCAAAGCCGAAAAAGCCGGCGCAGGCCTGCAGATTCCGCTGGGGCGGCGTCTGCAGGAGACCGTCACGGCGGCAGTGGCGACTTCGTGGCTGGAGGCCTTGGAAGCGGAGTTTGGCAACGCGAACTTCGACAGCGACCGGCCCCTGGACGTGGTGGTGTTCCCGGACCCTCCCGCATACCTGGACTTCTCGCAGAAGCGCCTGCGCCTGAACGTGCCGGCCTGGTCTTCCGGCTTCTACTCGCCCGGGTGGGAGGTGATCTGCCTGCCGCTGCGCCCGGACGTGTGCACTGCCGAAGTCGTCCGGCACGAGATGTTCCATGCGTTGCAGGACCGGCTGGCCCCCGCCAGCCTGCTGGTGCCCTGGTTTGCGGAGGGGACAGCCGAGTGGCTGGACAAGTCACCGCCCGAGAACGGGCACCTGGTGACGCTGGACGGCTTCCGGGCGCTGGCCTGGGGCTATCTGGCCACTCTGGTGGACCGGGGCATGAAGCTGGACCTGCCGGGCCTGCTGGCACTGGACCTGGCGGGCTTCTACGCCAACCCCGAGCTGAACTACCTGCTGGCCTATGTGTTCGTGGATTTCGTGCGCGGCGAAGAGGACCTGCGGCCGGTGTACTTTGAGTTCTGGAACCTCATGCGCGGCGGCACGGACCCGCAATCCGCCTTTGCCCGCACCTTCGGCGTGCTGGACATGGAAGACCTGACGCGCCGGATGCTGGACCGCATGCGGCGCTCGCCCCGTTCGCTGGAGCCTCCGCGTTTCTCGCACGACGTGCCCGAGCAGTTCTTTGAACGCGCCCCAGCCAAGCTGGGTGGCGCACCGACGCCCGCCGCCCGCGAGGACGTCATTGCCGGCGGCTGGTTTGACGTGCTGGGCAAGCTGGAAAAGGCCGGCTTCGACACCGGTCGGCTTTCCTTCTTGAAGGGCGACTTTGATGTGCTGGTGGTGGCCATTGACCACAGCGAGAGCATGGAACTTCGCCTGGATGCCGAGACGTTCGACTTTGAGGCCTTCTCGCGCTGGCTGTTTGCGGTGCGCTTTGCCGGCACGCTGACCATCAACCGCACCGCGCCTTCGGGGCCGCGCAACGAGGAAGTGCCGCCTGAGGTGCTGATCACGCTGGTGGACTCGGTGCTGACCGGGCGCGTGAAGGCCTTTGAAGAAGCCTCCGGCATCGTGGTCTCCGACAAACTGCAAAAGGACATTGCCGGCAACTACGACCGCTTTGAGTGGAAGCCCGCCATGCTGCAGAAGATGCGCAAGCGCGAAATCTGCCTGCAGACAGCCCAGAGCATTGCCTGGTACTGGGGCGTGCGGCAGGACAAGGCCCGCGTGGCAGTGGTGGACTTCCATGCCGAGGCGCTAAGCAAGCAGGGCGAATTGAACTTCGCGCGGACCAGCTTCACCCCGCTGGAGCGGCTGTTCAAGGAGACCGAGCAGGCCAACAAGAACCGACCCGGCATGGCGGGCGCCGACACCGACTGGTGGAAGGCCCTGCGTGGCGTGCTGGGTGCGGCCTCAGAGCTGCAGGCGCGGCGGGTAGCGTGCCTGTTCTTCACGGACGGCCCCAACAGTACCGGCCAGTACGGCCACCTTGAGTCGGGCCGCCGCGACGACCTGTACCAGCGCGACCAGGAGCAAATGGCGCAGGCCTTTGCCGGGGATTGGTCCAGTGCCGGGCTGGGCCGCGAAGACCAGCCCAGCGTGCTGCAGTTTGTGGCCCTGCCGGGCGCGGAAGCCCAAGGGCTGGAGCACTTCACGGCTGCCTGCCCGCAGGCGCGGCTGGATGCCTGGGCCCAGCACTTTGCCAAGAAGTAGCGCCCGAACGGGTTGCGCGCACACGCAGCCGGCCCGCGCTTTGGCGCGGGCCGGGGCGAATCGGGCATCTTGTCTCTTGCCGTCGTGCTTTTGCCGCAACGCGGTTGGCTAGTTGCCGCGCTGGGTTTCGGCGTCCGCCACGCGCTGCACCGCCTGCATGAAAGCCGCGGTGCGCATGCTGCACTTTTCCTTCTTCTGGATCTTCTCGACCTCCGCAAAGGCGCGGCGCATCTTGATGTCCAGCTCGTGGTTCACCTTGTCCTCATCCCAGTAGAACTGGGTCAGGTTCTGGCTCCACTCGAAGTAGCTGACCGTGACGCCGCCCGCGTTGGCCAGGATGTCCGGGATCACCACAATGCCGCGCTCTTCCAGCATCTCGTCAGCATCCGGGGTGGTCGGGTGGTTCGCAGCCTCCACCACCAGCGGGGCCTTGATGGCACCCGCGTTCTTGGCCGTAATCACGTCGCCCAGGGCCGCCGGGATCAGACAGTCCACCTTCAGGGCAAACAGGCCCGCGTTATCAATGGGCTCGCCGCCGGGGAAGCCCGCCACGGTGCGGTTCTTCTCAAAGAACGCCCACAGGGCCGGCACGTCCAGCCCCTTGGGGTTCTGCACGCCGCCCTTCACATCGGTGACAGCCACCACTTTGCCGCCGCGCTCGTGCCAGAACTTTGCTGTGTAGCTGCCCACGTTGCCAAAGCCCTGCACCGAGGCAGTCTTGCCCTTCACGCTCTCGCCGCGGCCGGCGTAGTAGGCGTCAATCACCGAGAGCACGCCGTAGGCGGTGGCGGTAATGCGACCGCGGCTGCCGCCCAAGGTCACGGGCTTGCCGGTCACCACGCCGGGGCTGTAGCCGCGGCGGCTGCTGTACTCGTCCATCAGCCAGGCCATGACGCGGCCGTCGGTGCCCATGTCGGGGGCGGGGATGTCACGGCTGGGGCCCAGCACCACCGCGATGCGTGCGGTGAACTTGCGGGTGAGGCGTTCCATCTCGAGGCTGCTCATGGTGGTGGGGTCGCAACCCACGCCGCCTTTAGCGCCGCCGAAGGGCACGTCCACGAGGGCAGTCTTCCAGGTCATCAGGCTGGCCAAGGCGCGGACCTCGTTCAGGTCCACCTCGGGGTGATAGCGGATGCCGCCCTTCCAGGGGCCGCGGGCGCCGTTGTGCTGCACGCGAAAGCCGGTGTAGACGTTGATCTTGCCGTTATCCATGCGTACGGGCACAGAGACGGTGACCTCGCGGAAGGGCTTCTTCAGGATCTGGCGCGTCTCGTCCGCCATGTTCAGGCGGTCCGCGGCGCGGTCGAACAGCGCGTTCACTTCTTCGTAGGCGTTAGCGGGTGCCGGTGCTTTGGGCTTGGCCGGGGTCGTCGTGGGTGCCATGCGTTCGTCCTGCGTCACGGGAATGGTTCAGCGCGCGGGCCGCGGCCCGCGCCGGTGCGGCGGACTATGCCTTGGGCGACAACCGGATGCAAACGGCTGGGCGGAATGCAGCCAGCCACTTCACGCAGTGGTGTTACCCGCCGGGCGCGGGGCGACGCCGGTGCTTTTGTCACGGCGGAAGTCCGCCAGCGTGTAGTTGGCGAGGATGCGGCTGATTTCGGACTCCACTTCGCCGAAGACGTCGCGCATCAGGCAATCGCCATAGAGCGAACAATCGGAGCTGCTGGCAAAGCACTCGAACACGCGTGTGGGTCCGTCAATCTCGGCCAGGATTTCCTGGATGGTCAGCTCCGCCGGGTCCACTGCCAGCACGAAACCGCCCGAGGGGCCTTTCAGGCTGCGCACCACGCCCTTCTTGGCGAGCTGCTGCAGGATCTTGGAAAGGAAGGCCCGCGGGATCATCAGGCGCTCGGCAATCTCGTTGAGGGTGACGGGCCCCTTGGCCTTGCGCTCGGCGAGGTAGACAAGGGCGCGGAAACCGTAGTCACTTTTTCTGCTGAAGATCACGAGCCACCGGGCGAGAAGGGAATTGGACCCATTTTGTCCTCAATAACCTACTTCCCTGTGCCAAACTGGACAAGCGGTTGCCCAGCCGGTTGCATGGCGCGGCGGACAGGACGAAACCCATGAAGACCTTCACCGAGTACCTCTACTTCAACACCAAGCACAAGCGTGAATACGTGCGCATCACCGACAAGGTCGAGGACATCGTGCGCCGCAGCGGCGTGAAAGACGGCATGGCGCTGGTCTCGGCCATGCACATCACGGCGGGCGTGTGGGTCAACGACGCCGAAGAAGGTCTGCTGGACGACATTGACAACTGGCTGGACTCGCTGACGCCCCACGGCGCATATCCGCGCATGAAGTGGCCCGAGCCCGGCCAGGAGGGGCCGGTAAACGCCGTGCGCACCGAGTATCTGCACCACCGCACCGGCGAGGACAACGGCGACAGCCACCTTAAGAGCATCCTGGTGCACCACCAGGTGATTGTGCCGGTCACGGACAGCCGCCTGGACCTGGGCACCTGGCAGCAGGTGTACTACGCCGAGTTCGACGGCCAGCGCCGCAAGCGCGTGATCGTGAAGGTGATGGGCGCGTAGTTGGGTGCAACACAAGAGCAACTGCAACGGGCTTTTCTTTGACTCACGGTGCGTCGCGCACCAGAATGCCTCCGCTCACACTTTCGGGACGGGGATCCGTTTTCTTTGCGGGGCCGGGGGGTACTATGGGCATGCGGACGTTTCTTGGGGGCCTGCTGCTGGCGGGCCTTTGCAGTGCTGCCGCGCAGGCAGCCACGTTCACAGTCACCAATACAGGCGATGCCGGCGCGGGCAGCCTGCGCCAGGCCATCACCGATGCCAACGCAGCTTCCGGCGAAGACACCATTGTCTTCGCGGGCGGCGTGACGGGAACGATCACCCTGGCCAGCCCGCTGCCCGTCGTCAACTCGGCCGGCGGCGTCCTGACCATCACCGGGCCCGGCCGCACCATGCTGACCATCTCGGGCGCCAATACTTACCGCGTGTTTGAGACCGGCCTGGCCTCGTGGCTGAACATCTCGGCCCTCACCATCGCCAACGGCCGCGCACCCCTTTCGGGCAGCGACGCCTACGGCGGCGGCATCTACAGCGCGGGCACGCTGGTGCTGTACAACGTGGCCATCAATAACTGCAGCGCCGTGGGCGCGGACTCAGCCAGCGGCAACGGCGGCAACGCCCGCGGCGGCGGCATCTACCACACGCACGCGGCCGCCAACCTGAACATCACCAACAGCCAGCTCAGCGGCTGCACGGCGGTGGGCGGCAACAGCACGGCCATGATGGGTGGCGGGGGTGCTGAGGGCGGAGGCATCTACCTGAACTCCGGCTCAGGCACTTTCCTGCAGCTCACGATCAGCAACTGCGATGCCACGGGCGGCAATGGCGACTCGGGCGGGTCGGCTCTGGGCGGCGGCCTGCACCTGCGCTATGGCGTGACCCTGACGGACGGCGTGATCACCGGCTGTGACACAACCGGCGGCAGCGGGGGAACGCTCACTTCCGGCACCGCCCAGGGCGGCGGCCTGTATGCGAGCACACCCGGCACCTTTGGCAACGTGACGCTTACGAACGTCACAGTCAGCTCGTGCAATGCCACGGTGTCGGCGGGCGGCACCATTCCGGTCAGCGCCCAGGGCGCTGCTGTGTGGGCCGGAGCCTCCAGCGGTGCCCCCACCCTTGAGCTCACCCGCTGCCTGATCGAGAACTGCGACAGCACCGGCCAGGCCTCCAGCCTTGCTAACGCCGGCGGCGTGTACCTGGGTACCACGGCCAACCTGCTGGACAGCCGCATCACTGGTTGTGCTTCACTTGCGGGCACCACGCCCGCCAACGGCGGCGGCTTCCTGTTCAGCGCGGCCCAGGCCCTTTCGGTACAGCGCTGCACGGTGGACGGCAACTCCGGCGGAGGCGCGCATGTGCAGAACGCCACCACGGCGACGCTGACCAACTGCACGCTCAGCGGCAACAGCGGCGGGCTGGGTGCCGGGCTTCTGTGCGAGTCCTCGGTCGTCTCGGTCACCTTCAGCACCGTCACAGCCAACACCGCCACGGGTACTAACACGGGCGGCGTGCACCGCGCCTCGGGCAGCGTGACCCTGCAGGGCTGCATTGTGGCGGCCAACACGACGGCGACCGGGGCGCCGGACATCGGCGGCACGGTCAGCAACGGGGGCAACAACCTGGTGGGTGTGCAGGACGGCGCGGCAGCCTTTGTAAACGGCGTCAATGGCTGCAAGGTGGGCAGCGCGGCCACGCCCCTGAACCCGCAGCTTGCGGCTTTGGCCAACAACGGCGGGCGCACCCCCACCCACGCCCTGCAACCAGCCAGCCCGGCGGTTGACGCGGGCGGCAGTACAGGCGTGCCTGCCACGGACCAGCGCGAGGCACCCCGGCCCTTCGGCAGCCAGGCCGACATGGGCAGCTACGAGTACGGCGCCACGCCCCCCAACACCGGCGGCACGGCGGGCGGCGAAGGCGATGACCGCTGTACAGCCACGGGCAGTGCAGCGCTGGGCTGGCTGGTGCTGGCCCTGCTGGCGGCGGCAACGCTGCTGCGCCGGCGGCGGGTTCGCGCGGGATAAGCGTCCGATGCCGGCAGCTGATCTGTAAGTATGCGGAGGGCGAGGCTTGCCTCGCCCTCTTTCGTTGGATGACCGCTACAGGAACGGCCCCAGGCTAACGCGACCAGTCCAGCCACAACCGGCCATCACTGAAGACATGCCCGGCGGTGCCCAGGTCAGTGCTGCCGTTGGTGATGTTCTGGTGCACGTTGACGGCAGGCGCCAGCATGGCGTCGCGTCCAAGGTCCAGCCGCTGCTCGCGCACCAGCGCCATGCAGGCCTTGTTCAGGGCCAGCGCACGCGAGCGCGAGGGTGCCAGCAACCAGGCCACGTCCTTGTCGCCGCCCTTGGCGGCGCGGCGCACTTCGGCTTCGTCCAGCACCCCGCCGGGGAAGAACCGGGCCAGCAACTCGTCGTTGCCGCGGAACTCGTCGCCGCCCCGCACACGCCGGAAGCAGGTCAGGATCTCGGGGTCGGCATGGCCTGCCTGGGGCGCGTCATGCATGCCGCTTACCGACTGATAGGCCCAGCCCGCCTTGCCGGGCAGCTTGCGGGCAAAACTGAAGGTCTGGTCCACCGTCACGCCGATGGAACTGTGGCAACCCATGCAGAAGTAGTGCTCCTGGCGCGTCTGCAGGCGCAGCCGGCCCCGGGCGTCCTCGATGAAGCCCTGAAGCTGCCAGCCAAAGGCGTTCACCAGGCCCACCTCGGGGCCGCCCGCAAACAAGGGCAGCACGCCCTCCTGCTTCTCGTTGAACTCTTTCTCGTAGGCGCGCTGCATGCCCCAGGCATCCAGATAGCGCACCTTGCGCGAGTAGCGCAGCTCTTTCATGTGCGTCGCGATCATGCCCGGCGCGTCCGGGTCCACGTAGCGCACGCTGTGCAGGAACTCCGTGCCCTCCGGGTACTTGTAGCGCTCCAGGGCCACTACCGCGGCAGCCCCGGTGAAGCGCGCGGGCATGCCGTTGATCACCGTGACGGTCCCGCTCACGGTGCCGTTGCGGTCCAGGTCCAGGTCGCCGGCGGCCTCGTCCACGGGCTCCACCGACCGCGCAAGCAGGTGGTTCTCGTGGTTGGGCACCAGCGGGTCGGCACAGATGGCCGCTTCCAGGATGGCGTAGTTCAGCTTGGCCACGGCCCGGGACGGCTGGCCCGCGCTGTCCTGGGCAAACCTGGCCGGCAGGCGGATGAACACGTCGTCGGTGCTGCCGTTGGTGGGCCAGAAAGCGCCCGGAAAGGGCTTGTAGCGCAGGGCGCGCCAGCCGCTGCCGTCCATGGCAAACCCGTCGGCGTCAAAACCGGCGCCCAGGTCCAGGTCCGGCCGGTAGCCCGGATAGTCCTTGATGCCCTCCAGCGCGCGCCGCAGGGGCGTGTAGTTGTCCGTGCGCGCATAAGCCAGGGCCTGCTCGTCGGTAATGCTCGCCATGGCTGGGCGCCAATCCGCAAACACGTTGTCCCAGTGGTTGGTCAGCGCGAACTCCGAGAACGAATACGACTCCTGCAGGTCGCGGTCAGATTGCTCATTGGGCGATCGGCTGTCGGTGTGGCAGACCCAGCACGGGTTAGAGGTGCCGCCCGTCTTGGTGTAGCACATGGCAGGCACGGTTGCCTCGGGGTTGGCCACCGCCGGGTTGGCATAGGCATAGGCCAGGGGGTCGTACTCGGCACCGGCCTCGTCGCCCTTTTCGCGCACCGTGCAGCCTGCATCCATGGAAAGCGCCGCGGCCAGGCCCGCGCCCACCAGGCACACAACGGCAGCCAGTCGCAGCCAGTCTTTGGGGTCTGCCGGTGTCTCCGCATCCGGAAGCATGTTCATGGCGTTTCCTCTGTGCCCGACGTGCAGGGCGGGGAGGGGGGCTTGGGCAAGCCCCCCTCTGCGTAGCTCCGGCCGCGGAGTGTGGATTAGAACCCTGTCGTGGCGCATGCCTTGCGACGGGCATTCACGCAGTGTTCTGAACCAGCCTCTTAGCGAGGTTGGGGGAAGGTGCTGGCCGGACCCGGCTGTTCACCGGGGTGCTGGGCTCCGTAGAAGAACGACTTGAGGTCGGGCGTGAAGCAGGGGCCGGTGGCCTCGGCGTTGCTGGGGGCCGCGATCACGCGGAAGGCGCGGCCAAAGCTGTTCACGTTGGCCGGGTTGGTGTCGAGGTAGTAGATGGCGTCGCTGCGGCCGCTGCCCACGCTGTCGCTGCTGCCGAAGTAGCCGTCTGTGCCGAACCACACGCCGCCGTTCTTGTCAATGGCGATGTTGTCCGGGTCCGAAAAGTCCCACACCGAGCTGGTCACCAGCGGCTCGTTGGCACCGATCACCTGCCAGAACGTGAAGGCCAGGCTGGTGTCCGGGTCGCTGCCCTCCTGCAGGGCAAAGAGGCGCCCGTCAACGTCAGTGCGCGCGGTGCTGGCGCCGTGGTCGTCGGCCGGGTCCAGCAGCACGCCGCTGGCGTCGCAGCAGGTGCGGCTGTTGTGGTTGGTGAAAGCAATGTACAGCCGCGGCGTGTAGCTGGGGCCGGTGGCGCCGGCATAGCCGAAGGGGTTCCACTCCAGGTCCTCAGGCCGGTTCAGCTCGCGGATGCCGAGCTTGGAGGCCGCCGTGAACGAGCAGGCCCGCACCAGGTCGTCGCTGTTGAAGCCGCCGATGCCGTTCCAGTCGGTGTCCTGCAGGGCCGCGCCCACCTTGGTGGCGGCGGGCATGGTCTCGGTGCCGCTGCCGGAGATGAGAGAGTGCGAGCCCGGGATGGTCGCACCGGCGTTAGGGGCGTCCTGGGTGGTGTTGGTGGTGGAAAGCTCAATCCAGATGCCGTTGCCGGGGGTGGCCTGCGAGGGCACCACGGCATTGCCGCTGGAAGTGATGGTGATACCGCCCCGCGAGGTGCCGGTGCCGATGGTCTGGCCGGTGTGGTTGTGCAGGTCGGCAAAGTGGGCGATGTACAGCTTGCCGGTGTCCAGCAGGGCGCGAACCTGGGCGCGGGTCATGGTGTTCTGGTAGGGCGAGCTGGAAACCCACTTGTAGATGCGCCCGCTGCGGCGGTCGTCGGCGCCGTACAGCACGATGGGCTTGTTGTGGATGAGCTTGAAGTCGGTGCCGGTCACAAAGCAGACGTTCTCCCAGCGAAAGCGGCCCGCCGAGCCCATCTTGCGGTGGCCAAGCCCGTCGCCGCCCGAGGCCGAGCTGTCGTAGTAGTTGCCGGTCGCCTGCTCGGGGTCCAACTCGCAGATCCAGCCATAGCCGTCCCGGCGGTGCCGCTCCGAGGCCACACTGATGCGCCCGTATTCGCCCGAGGTGCTGGGCGTGTAGGGCGGGCTCACCACGGCGCCCTTGTCGTAGCCGTTGCCGGTGAGGAACTTCTGGCTGCTGTTCCAGCAGGCTTCCAGGTCGCCGTAGTAGTCCTGCACGTTCTCTTCGGCGGTGAACACCGTGCCCCAGGGGCTCTGGCCGCCCGAGCAGTCGCCGGCGATGCCGGGAACAATGCCCGTGGGCAGGGCCGTGCCGTTGTCCAGGGTCTCGGTGCCGCTCAGGGTCTGGCCGGTCAGGCGCAGCAGGGTGTTGCTGGTGCTGTCAAAGCGCTTGTTGTGGGCGCCGCTGAGGTCCACCGTCCACTTGCCTGTGCCGTCCTTTTCAATGCGCACATAGGCGCCGCCGAGTTCCTTCTTGTACCAGCGGATGTAGGTGTCCACGTCCTCCTGGGTCCAGGTGTTGGAGGCGACGTTGTTGGCCAGGATTCCCGAGGCCTTCAACACCTTCGCGTAGACGAGGTGGCCGTCGGTGGGCGCGCTGCTGGTGGTCGGCGGGTTGCCCGAGATGTACTCGAAGTTAGTCCACAGGTAGCCTTCGTCGCTGCTGCCGCCGGTCTGCGGTGCAGCCCCCAGTACGCCCGTGGCACCGCCCGTCCAGCCGTTGGCCACGCTATTCCAACCCTCGCCGAAGTAGGCGTTGAAGTCGCAGTTGGAGCCAAAGCGCGGGCCGCCCCCGTCGTTGGTGATGGGGTCCATCCACCTCAACAGCACTTCGTGCGTCAGGCCCGCGATCTGCCGGCTGGCGTCGCTGTTGCTGTTGGCGAGCGGGAACGTGAACCCGGCGGGCACGCTGCCGCCGGCCCAGGTGTTGCTGCCGAAGTTGTAGTTGGCGTTGGCGTGGGCCACCAGCGCCTTCACGTAGTCGGCAATGTTGTCCGGCGCCGGGCCGGAGGTCGGGTTCAGCGTGCTGCCGCTGGGAAACCCGGCCGGGATGCTCGTGAAGCGCACCGCCACAACCGAGCTGAGAGGATCGTTGATATCAGGCTGGGCCAGCGTCGTGCCGGCTGCCTCCTCCTCTTCGTCGTCTTCGTTGTCACATGCACCCACATAGGTCAGCGCGGTCAGCGCCAGGGTGCCAAGCACACTCCAGGACAGCATTCTCCAGTAGGTCATGTTCGCTCCGCAGATCCCAGGAAGGAATGGCCGGAACCCTAGGGCCGCGGAAGCCGGCCCGCCCCAACACGGGGTAAGGGCTGCCACAAACTCCCGCCAAGATCGTGCAAGCCGAGAGTCGCCACGTTGTCCCGCGCCTTTGCTACACTGGCGCCATGGGCAACACCGGCGAAGAAACCCAGGCCCTGCACGGCCAGAACGACCAGCCGCTGCCGATTGGCGTCTTTGCCCTGTTCACGCCCGACGAGGCCATGCCCAAGGACCGCGGCCTTTACGTCAAGCGCCGCGGCATCGTGATCCTGGCCGGCTTGCTGGTGGTGGTGGGTGCCTGGGGCGTGGCACAGTCGCCTCAGTTCGTCGAGAACGTCTACGCGCAGGGCGTTTCGCCCCTGCTGACCCGCGGGCTATCCGCAGCCACAGGCTTCCTGGCCACCAGCGTGGCGGAGCTGTTGATGCTGCTGGCCGGGTTGTGGGTGTTGCTGCCCGCCCTGTACGCCTTCTACAACATTGCCCGCCGCCGCCGCCGGATGCTGAACGCGCTGGCCTGCGGCACCCTGCGCGGCCTGATGCTGGCGTCTGTCACCGTGGCGCTTTTCTACCTGTTCTGGGGCGTCAACTACGCCCGCGCCCCGCTGGTGCAGCGGCTGGACTGGACCGAGCATTCCGCCCAGCCCAAGGACGCAGAAGCCCAGCGCGAGGAGTTGCAGGCCCTGTGTGAGGCGCTGGTGCAGGCTGCCAACGACAGCTACCTGGCGGCCTTCAGCAGCAAAGACATCGGCAGGCCCTCCGCGCCGCTGACCGACGACGCATCGCTGGACGCCGGCATTGACGAGGGCCTGGACCGCGCCGCCGAGGACCTGAAACTGGACGAAGCCTTTCGCCACAGCCACGGCCGGGCCAAGCCTGTGGCGCTTTCCAGCCTGATGAGCCGCTTCCAAATCGCGGGCTTTTATTCGCCCTGGACCGGCGAGGCCAACTTCAACATGGAACAGCCGGGCCACCAGTTGCCCCTGAGCATCGCCCACGAGAAGTGCCACCAGCGCGGCGTGACCAGCGAAGACGAAGCCAACTTTCTGGGGTTTGCGGCCTGCGTACGGGCCGATGATCCCTATGTACGCTACGCGGGCTACCTGTTTGCCCAGCGGCAACTGCTGGGTGAGTTGCTGGCGTTGGACGGCGAGGCCGCCGGCGAGCTGGTGGCACAGCGGTTGCCCGGTGTGCAGCGGGACGTGGACACGGCACGCGAGTTCTGGCTGCGCCACGAGGGCGCCCTGGCTGAGGCCAGCCACGCGGTCAACGACGCCTACCTGAAGACCAACGGGGTGCAGGCGGGCGTGCGCAGCTATGGTGCCAGCGCCCAGTTGCTGGTGGTGTATGCTCGCAAGCAAGGGGGCATCGTCCCCAGCGGCAAGGTGCCTGGCCACTAGATACAAAGTGGACGCATTGCGCAGGCAAGCCGCTACACCAGGTGCTTCAGCTTGTCCTTCAGGGCCTCGCGGCCGCGGTGCAGCCGCGAGCGCACCGTGCCCGGCGGCACGTTGGTGACCTCGGCGATTTCCTCGTAGCTGAGGCCCTGCAAGTCGCGCAGCACGATCACCGTACGGTATTCCTCGTCCAGCGTGTCGATGGCCGCGCGCACCTGGGCGCCCGTGTCGGCGGCCTCCACGTGCTCGGCGGGCCCGCGCTCACCGGTGCCCGGCTCCAGCATGCCCTCGGCGTCCAGGCTGGCACGCCCCTGGCTGCCGCCGCGCTTCTGGGCGCTCTCGTACCGGTGGTGGCTGGTGATCAGGTTCATCGCGATGCGGTACAGCCAGGTGCTGAAACGCGCGCGGTCCTCGTAGGTGTCTATGGCGCGGAAGGCCTGAACGAAGGTTTCCTGGGCCAGGTCAAAGGCCCGGTGCTCGTCGCGCACCACGCGCACGATGCAGGCATAAAGCCGGTCCTGGTGCATCTCGACGAGGCGGCCATAGGCGTCACCGTCGCCCTTACGGGCACGGGCGATAAACGCCAACTCGGCTTCCCGGTCGTCCGCCATGGACCGGAAAGCTGCCTTTTTGGCCACCGGATTGTCAACTGCGTTAGGCACACCCCCTCCCGACGGGGCTCTGCCACGGGGCACCATAGATACCGGATGAGCACCCCAAGGGTTCAAGGAAAAGCCGAAATCGGGGGCCTTCTCTGCTACAATCCGCACCCCGAAAGGAATGCCCATGCTCACGCGCGAAGAATCCCAGGCCTTGGTCAAGAAGGTCTTTTCCATGGTGGACGCCCCCGAGGCGGAGGTCATTCTCACCTCGGCATCCACCAACTCCACCCGCTTTTCCGGCAACGCCATCACCCAGAACGTGAGCCTGAACAACCAGGGGTTGCGCCTGCGCATCATCAACGGCCGCCGCCAGGGCGTGGCCACCGTGAACCAGTTCGACGACGACAGCCTGCGCCGCTGCGTGGCCTCAGCCGCGGCTGTCGCCCGCGTCACGGCGGAAGACCCCAACCTGCTGCCCCTGCTGGACAAGCAGCCCTCCTACCAGGCCGTGAACGCCTTCAGCGACGCCACGGCAAAGTACACGCCCGCCCAGCGGGCCGAGGCTATCGGCAAGGTGCTGGCCAACTACGACAAGCGCGGCCTGGAGGGCGCCGGCATCTTTGACACCGACCAGGGCGCACAGGTTTACGCCAACAGCAAGGGCGTGTTCGGCTACAAGGCCGGCACCAAGGCCGAATTCAGCGTCTCGGCATTTACCGACGGCGGCAACGTCGAGGGCTGGGCCGAGAGCTTCAGCCTGGACGTGAACCGCGTGGACCCGGTGGCTGCCGGCAAGCGCGCCGCCGATAAGGCCGAAAACGGCCGCGCCCCCACCGACATCGAGCCCGGCGAGTACGTGGTGGTGTTTGAACCCGCCGCGGTGGCAGAGATGATGCTGTTCTACGGCTGGCTGGCCGGCAACGGCCTGGCCTTTGCCGAGAAGCGCAGTTTCCACCGGGGCGAGCTGGGCCAGAAGATCCTGGACCCCAAGCTCACCATCACCGAGGACCCCTTTCACCCCGAGCTGGGCGGCACGCCCTTTGACCTGGAGGGCTGCGCCAAGCAGCGCGTTACCCTGGTGGACAAGGGCGTGGTCACGGCGGTATGCCACGACCGGCGCTCGGCCCGCCTGTGCGGCCACCAGAACACCGGCCACGGCAACGCCCAGCCGGACTCGGGCGGCGCCGGACCCGACAACCTTGTGGGGGCCACGGGCAGCAGCACGCCGGCGCAGATGGTGGCAGACACCAAACGCGGCCTGCTGGTGACCAAGCTGCACTACACGAACGTGGTGAACCAGCAGGAAGTGAGCATCACGGGCATGACGCGCGCCGGCACGTTCCTGATCGAGAACGGCAAGCTGGGCAAGGCCGTGAAGAACATGCGGTTTACCCAGAGCCTGCTGACGGCCTTTGCGGACGTGGCAGCCGTCGGCAACGAGGCCCACGCCACGGGCGGCGCGCTGTTCGGCGGCAACTTTGTGGTGCCGGCCCTGAAGCTGAACAAGTGGCGCTTCAGCAGCCCCACGGGGTTCTAACCGAGTGTTGAACGGGACCTGTTCAACGCCCTGCTAGCGCCGGCGGGTGTGCTCGTGGCGCACCAGTGCCGGGGCCACATGGCCCACGCCGCTGCGCTTCTGCAGCACAAAGCGCGGGCGCTCGCCGCCATCGGGCGCCAGGGTATAGGCAATCTCGTAGACCAGCCCGGCGCGGTCCGCACTCTGGTGCACGCGGCCCCGCGTCTCGTAGGCGGCCTGGTACTCGGCGTTGAAGCAGCGGCCCGCGTCGGTCTCCAGGGTGCCGTCCTCGTTGCGGGGCAACTGCGCAAAGCCCAGGGGCGTGAAGTCGGCATCCGCCACGTTGGCCACATAGGCAAACACGCTGCGCTTGACCTCGATGCGCGCGACGTTACGCGCCAGGCCTTGCAGCCCGTACAGCGAGTGCGCGTCGCGCTGCCCGGCCACCAGCCGGTAGTGCCGCAGGCCCGCACCATCCACATAATCCAGCCGCAACTGGAAGGCCTCCACCAGCGAGAGGCGTCGTACAGCCACGGTGCCGTCCAGATGCTCGATGGCGATTTCCTGGCGCAGCTCCTGGACCAGCGCGTTGCGTTCAAGGGGCCAGGGCGAGGTCACTTCAAACTCGACGCGTACTTCGAAGCCATCGCCGCTGACGGTGGCGGGTCCGAGCGGCCGTACTTCCACGGCATAAATGGGCGACTCGCGCGGCTGGTGTGCCGCGGGAGCGCTGGCGCAGGCTGCCACCAGCGTGGCGCTGACCACCAGCAACAGAACCAAGGGGAGGGGACGACGCACGAACCTCATGACCCACCTGCCTGCCCCCGAGGCCGTATTTCAAGGCCCCCGGCGGGCTACTGCCCCCGACGCCTTTATTTTCAGGGCCAGGGCGGGCGGGCGCAAGCCCCCGTCGCCCGCACACCAGCTATTTAGAGCGTTTTCGGAGGCGGCCGCAGGCGGCACACGAGCTATTCAGGACAACTTGCCGCGGACGACCGGGGCAATGCAGGGCAGGGCGTGCCGCGGCGAAGCGGGCTCGCGGCGCGGCGCCTCGGGCAAGGCGGGAGTCGAGGGTCGCGGTGCCTGCGCCACCAGCCAGCGCTTGGCCTCGCCGCCGGCCATCACCAGCCCCCCGTTCTCCAGGCTGAACAACAGGGCATAGGCCGGGTTGATGATCTCCTCTTCGCCCATGTAGGGCGAGCCCATGTGCGGCGTGCTGTAACGCAGGCCAAAGCCCGGCTCCCAGGCGCTGACGAACTTCCAGCGCCACTCCGCCATCACCTTCTTGAAATGCCCGGGTGCCGCAACGCCCAACGCCAGCAGGCCCAGTGCCGCACCGGGTTCGCCGTAGGCGTGGCTGTTCAGCATCCACTGGTGGCGCGTGGCCATGAAGGCGGTCAGGGCGTCGCGCACGGCGGGCTTGTCGTTGCGCAGGTGCAATGCCAGCGCGGTCAGGCCCGTTCGCGACCAGAACTCTTCTTCGTCCTTGCAGGAGGCGTTGTAGCCCATGCCACCGTGGCCGCCCTGGGCCGGGTCTGACCAACTGTGCATCACGTAGGGCTCAATGTGCTCCCACACCTTGGACTGCACGCCGCAGCGCCGCGCCAACGCGTCAAACACCAGCAGGTGCGCACAAGGCGCCATCAGTGCCTTGTCTTCGTAGGGCAGGCCGTCCGGGCCGTGGCCAAAGGCAGGCATGCCCCAGGAGCTCTTGTGGGTGGTCGTGGGCAGCCATTCGATGGCGGCCTTCACCCAATCAAGTGTACGTTTGTCGCCCGTGGCCAGGTGATATTCGCAGAAGGCCATTCCCTGAAAGGCAACCCACCAATAGGCCAGACCCTTCATCTTGGTCGGGTCCGGGTTGGCGCGCAGCATGGAATCGATGCCGGCGTCAATCAGTTTGCGGTGGGCACGATCGCGCGAAGCCAGCAGGGCCAGCGTGCACAGGGGCG